>NZ_CP045392.1:319166-638333 GCF_009363635.1 Erythrobacter sp. THAF29
CGCCGGGAGGCGCAGCCGGCTTTGGCTTGCCGCTGGGCGACGACCTTGTCGTAACGCAGAACCGCGGGCGGCAGATCTTCGTAGAAACAAGCTTCCGCTTCTGATCCGCCATTCAACGTAACCCTCATGGAAGGGCGGGGCCTTGGTCGCAGGGCCCGCCCTTTCTCTTGGCCGTTCACCAATCACACGCCCCACCAAAAACGCGCATTGCCGCTTGTGCTGCGCAAGGCGCATTCTCTTTATCCGACATCATTGGGAGTGAGACATGTCGCGCGAAGAACTGGTTTCCATGACCCGCAGCCTCGTCGAGCACGGGGCGGCAGACACTATGGAGTATGCCGACGAGATCGTGCGTATCCCGGCATCGACCTACACCGATCCCGAGCTGTTTGAGCTTGAAAAGCTCAACATTTTTCGCCGCCTGCCGCTCATGGTCGCCCCCTCGTGCGAGCTGCCCGAACCGGGCGATTACAAGGCGATGGACATTTGCGGCGTGCCGCTCCTGCTGGCCCGCCAACGCGACGGCACCGTTGGCGCGTTCCTCAACATGTGCACCCATCGCGGCAACCCGGTGGTGAGCGGTACCGGCAATGCGAGCCGGTTCACCTGCGGCTATCATGGCTGGACTTTCAAGAACGATGGCGACCTCTTGGGCGTTGCAAGCCCGAAGGATTTCGGTGCGGTCGACAAGGCGGCATTATGCCTCAAGCGATTCCCGGTCTATGAGAGCGCGGGGCTGATCTGGGCTACGCTCGATCCGGACTCCGAATTGTCGATTGCCGATTATCTTGGCGGCTATGACGGGCTTCTTTCCGCTTTCGGGTTCGAAGGCTGGACGCTCTTCAGCCAGCGCACGCTGGCCGGACCGAACTGGAAGACGGCCTATGACGGCTATCTCGACTTTTATCACCTGCCGGTGCTGCACAAGGACACGTTCGGCGCGGATTTCTTCAACCGGGCCAATTACTTCTTCTGGGGTCCGCACCAGCGGCTATCGAGCCCGTCGAAATTCGTCCAGAAAACCGGCAGCGACGAGCAGATCGATCTGACGCAGTTGAGCGAGGACGAGTGGCCGGACGATGCGCTGACCCAGGGCGTGTGGACGATCTTTCCGCACATCTCGATCGCAAGCTTTTATGGCGGCGGACAGCGCGGGGCGATGATAAGCCAGCTCTTCCCCGGCGATACGGTCGCCGAAAGCTACACGACGCAATATTACGTCATGGAGAACCAGCCCGATACCGAGGAACAGGTCAAATCCGCGCACGAGCAGTTCGATTTCCTCGAAATTGTGGTGCGCGACGAGGATTATGCGACTGGCAAGCGCCAGCATGAGGCGCTGCAATCGGGGATGCTCGATCACGTCCTGTTCGGCAAGAACGAGCGCGGCGGTCAGGTCTTTCACCAATGGGTCGAGCGGCTGACCAATGCGAACGACGAGGAATTGCTGGAGATTTTCGCAGGCGAGCGCCGCGAAGCCGCCGAATGATCAGAAATCGAACGGCCGCTTTACCTCGCTCGGTCCCTTGACGGTCGGATTGTCATTGAGCGCAAGTTCGACCAGCGCAGTGTCGAAGAATTCGTGCAGCTCCACGATCTTACCGTCTTTAATCGTCATGATCTGGCAATAGGTTTGCAGGTATTCGTGCCCGCTCTTCGCGGTCCCTCCACCATACATCAGGCCGACAACGCGCTCCTCATCGGCGCACATGATCCGCCATTTGCGCGAGAACTGCACCGTCTCCGGCACCAGTTTCCCGACCACCATGTCGGCCACAAGCGGGCCGAAACATTCCGCCTTGCCCTCCCATCGACCTGAAACAGGCGTGGAACCTACGAGGTTGAACACAACGTCGTCGCTATGCAGGTCGGCCAGCGCCTCGAAATCCCCCGAAGCGAGCGCCTCGTAATAGCGCGTTGCGAGCGCGATATTGGCCTCGCGCCTGTCTTTCATCAGCCGAAAGCGGGGCGGAAATTGCTTTCGCCCCAATCCTGCCGCTTGGTCCATTCGCCCATGTTTTCAAGCTCGCCATCGAGTTCGGGAAAGCGCTCCATGACATAATCCATGTCGACTTCGAACGGCCTGGTCGGCGCGGTGTTGTTGTATTCGTAGAACGCCGCGATCCCGGCAGCGAATTCCTCGCGCATTTCCTCCGGCATCGAGTCCCCCGCGGCCTCGACCAGATAGCGGCCGAATTCCTCCGGGGTGCAGGGATCGTAGACGATCTCCTTGCCGAGCGCCTCGCTGAGGTATTTCGCCACCTGCGGACCCTTGATCCTCTCCGGCCCGCCGATATTGAGCCATGCGCCTTCCATATCGGGCCGTTCGAGAGCGGTGAGCATGAATTTCGCGACATCGTCCAGGCTGATCCAGTTCGCCTCGAGATGCGGCGCATGCGGATAGACGTATCGGCCTTCGTTGACGATAAAGGGGCGCGCCCAGTTGGTCAGCAGGTTGTCCATGAACAGCACGCTGCCGAACACCGTGCCCGGGCAGCCCGATCGCCACAGGGCATTGATGCCCTTGGTGTTCTCGCCATAGGTAAAAGGATCGCCCGGCTTGTCGGGAATCCAACTCGACGTGTTCCAGACGAGCCGCTTGACGCCCAATTCGGCGGCGACCTTGCCGAGATCGCCGATCAGCACCGCCCGGTCGGCGCGCGCCTGCAAGGGATGGGTGTAGAAGATATAGTCCGAGCCTTCGAGCGCGGGCTTGAAGCTGTCGGTGTCGTAAAGGTCCATCGGGCGCACCTCGACGCGCTCGACACCCTCGATCTTCGCGCCGCCGAACGGGTCCTCCTGCCGCGAGATCGCGCGAACATGATACCCTGCTTTCAGCGCCTGCCGCACCTGCGCCATGCCCTGCCTGCCGCTCGCGCCGATCACCGTGATGAGTGCCATCGATTCCTCCCTGATCGCTCGGGCGCGAGACTAGGTCGGGATACGGCAAGCCGCACCGCGCCAAAATGATAGCAGCCTAGCAAAAGCGAGGGCTTGCGGCCTCGCGGCAGGCCTCGGACAAGATGCGCCATGAAGAACCGCTTCTGGCGCATCGAGACCCGTCCCGAGGGCAATGATTTCGCGAGCGCGCTGGCGCTGGTCGAAGAAGCGCTGCCCGACCTTTCCGAAGGCGAAATCCGCATCCGCAACGAGATGCTTTCGATGGATGCCGGAACCCGGCTCTGGCTCACTGCCCGCGAGGACGGATACCAGCCGCCGCTGCCCGTCGGCGCACCGATGACTGGACTGGTCGTGGGCGAAGTGATTCAGTCACGCGCCAAGGGTTTTGCCGTGGGGGACCTCGTGCGCGCCTTTGGCGTCTGGGGCGCGGTGAGCCAGGTCGATGCGGAAATGTCCGGCGCGATCAAGCTCGATCCTTCCGTCAAAGACCGGCGCGCATGGTTCGGTCCGCTCGGCATGAACGGGTGGACCGCCTTGTGGGGTATCGAGGAAACCGGCGCTGCCAAGAAAGGCGAGCGCGTGCTCGTCTCCGCTGCAGCCGGTGCAACTGGGATCCTCGCCGTCCAGATCGCAAGCCTTCTCGGCTGCGAGGTATGGGGAATTGCCGGGGGCAGTGAAAAGTGCCGTTTCCTCACCGACGAGATCGGGATTGCAGGCGCAATCGACTACAAGGCGAATGACGTCAGGGCGCAGCTCGACAAAGCCGGCGGCTTCGACGTCTATTTCGACAATGTCGGCGGGCCGCTGCTCGACCATGTACTCACCCGCATGAACCATTACGGGAGGATCGCGGTGTGCGGCCTGCTCGCCGATTATTCATCGGGCACGCGAACATCGCCAAGGGAGTTCGACCAGGTGCTGATGCGCCGCCTGCGGGTCGAGGGGTTCTTCTCGCCCGATTTCATGGACCAGGGCGAGCGGCTGACCACGCGGCTCAGGGCTTGGCTGGACGCAGGCGAATTGCAGATGCCCTACGACGTGACGCGCGGGCTCGAAAACACGCTTGCTGCCTATGAAAAACTCTTCACCGGGGGCAATATCGGCAAGGTAATCGTGGAGCTCGAATGATGGATCTGAGGCTGGAAGACCGCGAAGCGATCCGCGACCTGATCGCCGCCTATGCCCACGCGATCGACCGGCGGCGGTGGGACATGATGGAAAAACTCTTCCACCCGGACGCGCAATTCCAGTTCGGCACGGTGCTCGGCGGCTGGCGGGGCTTTGTCGAACAGGCGCAGGCGATCATCGATCCGTGTCTCGCCACGCAGCACCAGCTTGGTCAGGTCCAGTTCGGTTTCGAGGATGACGTCACCTGTCACACCGAGACATACATGACCGCAATGCACACGATCCCGGCCGGCTACCCGATCGCCGATGTGTTTCCGGACCAGGGCAGGATTTATTCCGCCGTGATCGCCGGACGCTATGTCGACCGCTTCGAGAAGCGCAACGAAGCGTGGCGGATTGCCCGCCGCATCGGACTTTACGACTGGCGCGAATTTCGCGAGGTCGAAGGCGTAGACCTTTCCGAAATGCCGGAAGGCTCGACCGGATATCACGACGACCGCGACCCCTCGACGCCCGTGGTGGCGCGCTGGCGCGGCTAGCTCCTGCGGATCGCGAATACCCCCGTCATGGTCGCAATCGCCTCCCCTTCGCGGGTGATCTGCCCCGAAGTGTAGGCCGTGCTCCCGCCCATCCGGTCGATCCGCACGCGGGCTTCCAGCCAGTCTCCCAGTTTCGCGCCGGCGAGGTAATTCACGCTCAGGGTGACGGTCGATGGCGCAAGCCGGGGGCGTTCGGCATCGTAGACCGCGTGACTGAGCGCGACATCGGCAAAGGTCGAGAGCACCCCGCCATGCGCGGCATCCCTGTAATTGATGTGGTGCGCCATGATCCTCAACCCCACGATCTGCGGCGCGTCCGGGACAGGCTTGAGGTAATAGGGTCCGCCATAGTCGAGAAAGCCCGGCGAAAAGGGTGCGCGGGTGAAGCCTTCGGGCGGTTTTGGATCGCTCATGCGTATCAACCTAACGCAGCTGGCGAGCGGCGCCGCTATGAATTGTGCCAATGACGCGCGGCCCGTCACCCGCCTAGTCTCCCCCTCCATGGGAGAACAGGCAGCAATCGAAGCGGCGAGTTTCTGCGACATCGTGCGCGAACACGCGCGCCTTCAGGGCGATACACCGGCATTCACCTTCGGCGATGAGGTCATCACATTCGCGCAGCTGGAGGAGGGATCGAACCGCGTCGCCCATGCGCTGCTGGCATCGGGCCTTGGCAAGGGCGACCGCGTCGCCTTCCTCGGCAAGAACCACCCGCTCTATTTCGGGGCCCTGCTTGGCGCGGCCAAGATCGGCGCGGTAATGACCCCGGTGAACTGGCGGCTCGCAGCGCCGGAAGTCGCCTATATCCTCGACAATTGCGATGCACGTATCGTCTTCGTCGGCGAAGGCTTCGCCGAGATGGTGGACAAGGCGCGAGGCGACACGGCCAAGCTTGAACGCATCATCGGCATCGACGCGCCCGACCAATCCGGATGTGATTACCGCACCTGGCGTGATGGCTTTCCTGCCGATCCGGTCGACGTGCGGATCGACCTCGATGACGATGCGCTGCAGCTCTACACCTCGGGCACGACCGGACGGCCGAAGGGCGCGGTGATGACGCATGGCTCGATCCTTTCGAGCCGCGATCCCTCGCACGAGGCGGAGATGCGCGAATGGCAAAAGCCGATCCCGGGCGATGTCACTCTGCTCGCCATGCCATGCTTCCACATCAGCGGGACAGGCACTGGCATCGGCACGATGGTCGCGGGCACGAACTCGATCGTCCTGCCCGAATACGATCCGGCCAAGGCGCTGGATCTGATCGAGAATTACAACATCTCGAAAATCTTCCTCGTTCCCGCCGCAATCCAGATCCTGCTCAATCACCCGCGCGTGAACGAGGTCGATTTCAGCCGGCTGAGATATGTCACCTACGGTGCCTCCCCGATACCGCTCGAACTGATGAAACAGGCGATGGACGTGCTGGGCTGCGGCTTCGTCCAGATGTATGGGATGACCGAGACAAGCGGCACGATCGTCGCGCTCGATCCGGAAGATCACGTGCCCGAAGGCTCTCCCAAAATGCGCAGCGTCGGCAAGCCGCTGCCGGGCGTCGAGATCAAGATAATCGACGAAGCGGGCGATGAGGTGCCGGTCGGCACGGTGGGAGAGATCGCCACGCGGTCCTCCAAGAACATGCGCGGCTATTACAACAACCCGGAAGCCACCGCCGAGACGATCGATGCCGAGGGCTGGCTACGCACCGGCGATGCGGGCTATCTCGACGAAGATGGCTATCTCTTCATCCACGACCGGGTGAAGGACATGATCATCTCCGGCGGGGAGAACATCTACCCGGCGGAGGTCGAGAATGCGCTCTATTCGCACCCGAATGTCGCCGATGTCGCGGTGATCGGAATCCCTTCGGATAAGTGGGGCGAGGAAGTGAAGGCCTGCGTCGTTGTGAAGGAAGGGGAAGAGCTGACCGAAGCCGAGGTCATCACCCATGCGCGCGAGCACATCGCGGGATACAAATGCCCCAAATCGGTCGATTTCATCGCCGCCTTGCCGCGCAACCCATCGGGCAAGATCCTGCGCCGCGAACTGCGCGCGCCCTATTGGGAAGGCAAGACCAGAAACGTCAATTAGGGAAGCGAATATGGCAGGTGAAGCACAGAGGGTAATCGAGGAATTCTGGCGCATTCAGGACGAAGGCGACTACACGAAGCTCGCGCCGCTCTTTGCCGAAGACGCCCTGCTCGAAGACCCGGTCTGGGGCACGCACAAGGGGCGCGAGGCGATCCTCGGATTCATGACCACCATGGTGAAGGAAATGACGGCGCGCAAAATCCGCTTCACCGTGGACGAGATCTGCGGGGACGATCATGCCGCATGGGCGCGTTGGACCATGCATGTCGGAGACGGGCATTCGTCCGAAGAGACGCGCGGCGGAGTGGGCATTTACAAGGTGCACCACGGCCAGCTCACCTATTACCGCGACTACATGGACCCGCCTGTCGAGGACTAGAGTTCGCGATATCGCGGATGCCCGCCCGCATCGATTCTGAGCGTCGGCAGCGGGAAATCGGGGTCGGGTTCGAACATGGGCTGGTCCGCAAGCGGGCTCTTCCAGTCGACGATATAGGTCCGCGCCGAGATGCGCCACTCGAGGCCGTCTACGCCCACTCGCTTTTCCCATTCGTCGAGATAGCGGCCGCCGATCAGGTCGCCGGCGATTGTGCCGTCGTCCTGCAACCGCCCGCCGCCGAAGATGCCATAGCATTCGCTGCTCGCGCTCGTATTCGAATGGAAACGGATAAGCGGCGAGGAAAGCATGTGCCAGCGCCGCGCCAGATTGCGCTCGGTCTCCATCACGACCGGCAGGAAGTCCTCCGCCCGACCCGTGAAAAAGCCGTATTCGATATGGGCGTCGGGCCAGTAGCAACTCGCCTGCCCCTCCTCATCGAGCCAGTCGAGCGTCCGGCAATAACGCTGGATCACATCGCCGATCGCCTGCCTGTCGAGCAGTTCCTGCAAGGCCTGTTTCTGTGATTCGTCCATTGCTCCCTCCCCAATCCGCCAATTGCGCAACCGTGATATCGCGGCGATCATGCACCCGATGCCATAGGCAAAATCGGGAGGGATGGATGGCGACCGCCGCCAATGACGACCTCAGCATCGACCTGTTCGATGCCGAGCTGCAGCAGTGTCCGTATGACGCCTACCGGCAGCTGCGCGACGAGGCGCCCGTCTACAACATTCCCGGCACCGACATGTATGTGGTCACCCGTTATGAAGACGTGCGCGCGGTGCTGATGGACCCGCAGCGCTTTCCCTCCTCTGCTGCCGACAGCCAGTTCCGAGCCAGCGCCGGCGATATCGAACGCGCTCAGAAGGTCGCCGCGCGGTTCGAGGAAAAGGGCTGGGTACCCGCACCGACGCTGAACGGCCGCGACGATCCCAATCACAAGCAGATGCGCGCCATGTTCAACCAGGCATTCAAGCCGTCGAAGATCAAGGAGATCGACCCGCGTGTGCGAGCGCTCGCCTACGAGCTGATCGACGGCTTCATCGAAGACGGACGCTGCGAGTGGGTCAGGCAATTCTGCGTCCCGCTGCCGCTTTTCATAATCGGCGAACAGATGGGCGCGAAGCGAGAGGATATGTGGCGGATCAAGCGCTGGACCGATGCGTTCTTCCAGCGGATTTCGCTGATGCTGCCGGAGGACCGCCACATGGAGATGGTCGACCGGGAGATCGAGGCGCAGCGATATTTCCAGCCGATCTTCGAACGGTTGCGGGAAAACCCCGATGACAGCCTCATTTCGGTGCTCGTTAATACCGTTATCGAGGAATGGGGTCGTCCGCTGACCGATAACGAACTTCACGCAGAGATGATGGCGGATACTTTCGTCGGCGGCTCGGAAACCACCACCAATGCGCTCGCGGCGGGAATGAAGCTGCTGATCGAGCACAAGGATGTCTGGCACCGGCTGAAATCCGATCCGGACCGCTACATGAAGACCTTTGTCGAGGAAGTCGTGCGGCTCGAAAGCCCGGTTCAATCGCTGATGCGCTTCGTGCGCGAGGATACCGAGCTTTCGGGCGTGACGATCCCGGCGGGCGCGATGGTCAATATCCGCTTCGCCGCCGCCAATCGCGACGAGCGCGTGTTCGAATGTCCCGAAAAACTGGACCTCGAACGGCCCAGGGCCGGTTCGCACATGGGCTTCGGGTCAGGCACGCACCATTGCCTGGGCGCGCCCTTGGCGCGGCGCGAACTGACATGGGGCTTCACCGCCGTCGTCGACCGTTTCGAGGACATGTGGTTTGCCGAAGGAAAGAACGACTTCGAGTATCACCCGCACTTTCTGCTGCGCTCGCTGAAAGAGCTGCATATCGAGTTCGAACCGAAGACGTAGTTTCAGGCGTTCGCACGCGCCGCCGAGCGCCCGGCGATATAGCCGAATGTCAGCGCCGGGCCGAGAGTGCCGCCCGCCCCGGCATATATCCCCCCGGTCGGACATGCGATCGCATTGCCCGCGCCATAGAGGCCGGGAATTGGCTCGCCATCGTGTCCGAGAATGCGCGCCTCGCCATCGGTGCGCGGGCCGCCATTGGTTCCGAGCACTCCCATGCGGATTTCGACCGCGTAGAACGGCGCGCGCTCCAGCTTGCCGAGCGTCACCGCCGCGCCTTCCCGGCTGCGGTCGCCGTAGAAATGATCGTAGGCCGATGTGCCGCGTTCGAAATCCGGGTCATGCCCGGCATCGCAATGGCGGTTGAAACGCTCGACCGTCCCACGGAGGCTTACCGCGTCGACGCCGATTTCTCCCGCGAGATCCTTCAGGCTGTCCGCCCTCGCCACCCAGTCGAGAACCGGCTGACCTGGCAGGCGCGGGCCGATGGGGTAACGTTCGACGTAATTCGCATCGAACACCAGCCATGCGGGCAGATTCGGGTAATCGTAGCTTTGCGCGTCGAACTGGTGGAATGCGCCCGCGAGCGCGGAATAGTTCGCCGCCTCGTTGCAGAAGCGCTTACCCGCCCGGTTGACCATCAGCGAATGGGGCACGGTGCGTTCGATCAGGACGGGCACGGCACGCTGTTCTCCGCCGAATTGGCTTTGGGGCCAGGGATTGTCCGGGATCACCAGTGTCGGTGCCCACCAGCCTTGCGTCATGTTGCCGAGTTTCGCCCCGGCCGCCATCGCCAGCGCCAGCCCCTCCCCCCGCGCGGTTGGCGGGCTGGCCGGCGCATCCATGGGCCCGCGCAGGAAGGCTTGGCGCATCTCCCTGTCCCACTCGAACCCGCCCGTCGCAACGATCACTCCGCGTTGCGCCATGAGCTTCAGGTTGCGACCCTCCCGCACGATCTCGATACCGGTGATGCGTCCGCCATCGCGCAGCAGGCGCCTGGTCTTCGCGTTCAAATGCGGCTCGATCCCCCGGTCGAGACAGGCCTTGAGCAATCGCCCGACCATCGCCTGCCCGAAGCCGCGCTCGTTGTTTGCCATGCGGCGCGCAAGCTCTTCGGGAGGCACAACGCCCGTGCCGCCGCCCAGAGGCGTCTCGCGCAGCATCATCGGCTTCGCTTCCTCGATTGCAGTGATCCGTCCCGCCCAATCGCCCAGTTCGTCGAGCGAAAAGAGGTCGTGGTCGAGCGCGCGTCCGCCTTTCGCCTTCGCGCCCGGGCGGTCTAGATAATAGTCAGGATAGCCATCGAGCAAAGCGACCTTGAGCGCGCCCGCCTGTTCGAGAAAATCCAGCGCCTTCGGACCCTGATCGACGAAGGCCTCCAGCGTCTCGTCCACAAGGTCGCCGTGGTCGAGGCTGCGGAAATAGGCGAGCGCCTCTTCGCGGCTGTCTTCCAGCCCGGCGGCGCGCTGGCGGGGATTGTCCGCGACCCAGATCACCCCGCCCGAAACCGCCCCGGTCCCGCCGATCCGGTCAAACCGCTCGATAAGTTCCACTTTCGCTCCCGCCTCGTGCGCGGCGATTGCGGCGGTCATTCCGGCGGGTCCGCAGCCCAATACGATGACGTCGACATGCTCCATCGCCGCATCAAGCCGCCACGATCGGGGCGCGGCAATCCCTCATTTTGGCAAGGTGCGCCCCGCCCCGCAGCGCGCTAGGCAGTGCCGGAGAGGGAGAGGCGCATGAAACTGGAAGGCAAAATTGCAGCGATTACCGGCGGCACGGCGGGGCTCGGGCGCGGAATTGCCGAGGCGTTCCTCGCCGAGGGCGCCAGGGTCGCGCTGTTCGCGCGCAATCCGGAAAAGGGCGCCAGTGTGGTCGAGGAACTGGGCGGGAGCGAGAAGGCGCTGTTCGTCGCGGGCGACGTGATGAACCAGTTCGATGTCGAACGGTTCATCGACAAGGTGATCGAGACATTCGGCACGATCGACATCCTCGTGAACAATGCCGGCGGCGCGGGCGACCTCCAGCCGATGCACATGCTTTCAGACGAGGCCTTCGACGAGGCGATGAAGTGGAATGTCTATTCGACCTTCTGGGCGACCCGCCGGGCGCTCCCGACCCTGCTCGAAAAGGGCGAAGGGCGGGTGATCAACATGTCCTCCATGGAGGGCAAGCACGGCAAACCGGTCTTCACCGCCTACACCGCCGCCAAGCACGCGGTGAACGGCCTGACAAAAAGCCTCGCGCGCGAGGTAGGAGAAGCCGGCATCACCGTGAACTCGATCTGCCCCGGCCTCGTCGTGACCGACATCATCAAGAATAACGGACCTGCCACGGCGAAGGCGATGGGGATGGAATTCGACGAGATGATCAACATGTTCGCGCAGGAAGCGGCGATCAAGCGCCCCAACACAGTAGAGGAAGTGGCTGCGGTCGCGTTGTTGCTGGCGAGCAAGGAAGGGGCCGGGATCACCGGCGCGGCGATCAGCGTGGACGGCGGCACCGCGCAGTATTAGGAGGCACAGCGCGGAGAGCGCCCTCTAATTCTCCTGCATTTTCGCCATGGCCGCGCCGACAGCCGCCTCGATATCCTTTGCCTGCGGATTGCCCCTGAGCGTCAAACCGCCATTGGGCTGGATGTGCTGGCCGGTGACAAAGGCCTTGTCGGTGCACAGCCACAGGCAGGCCTCGGCCACGTCCTGCGCGGTGTTGAGCCGCCCCAGCGGATAGCGCGGCAGGAACGCATCGACGAGGCCGGGGGTCGCGAAAGCGCCTTCGGTCATGGGACTTTCGGTAAAGGCGGGCGAGACGGTGTTCGCCTTGATTCCCAAGTGGCCGAAATCGTTGGCCACGCATTCGATCATCGCCTCGTTCGCGCGCTTGGAGCCGATATAGGCGACGTGATTGTTGATCAGCGCGCGCGTGGTGGCCGAAGACAGCGATATGATCGAACCTCCGGTCGGATCCTGCTCGCTCATCGCCTTGACGAATGCCTGCAGGAAATGATGGACGCCCTTGAACTGGAGGTCGCACATCCGGTCGAGCTCTTCCTCGGTCGTCTCGAGCAGGTTGGAAAGCAGGCCCCAGCCGGTGCAGTTGATCGCCGCATCGACGCGGCCCATGTCGCTCGATGTCTTTTGCGCAAGCGCATGAACCTCGTCCCGGCTGGTAATGTCGCACAGCGCATAATGCCCGCCAATCTCTTTCGCGAAATCGGCAAGCACGTCCTCGTGCCGCCCCGCGACCATCACTGTTGCGCCTTCTTCCGCGAACAGCCGCGCAATTGTCTGGCCGATATTGTCCTTCGATGCTGCGCCGAGCACCACCGCAGTCTTTCCGTCGAGCTGGCCCATCCTGCTTCTCCTCCATCTACGCCGGACACCCTAGGCCGCGTCGCAACCGGTTTCCCTTCCCAAAAGTGTCCATTGTCCGCCGCACCTGCCGGACCGATACCCGGCAAGACAGATCGGGAGACACATCATGTTCAGAGGACCGCTGGAAGATCGCGTGGCGATCAGCGAGCTCAATGGCACCTATGCCGATGGCGTCGTGCGGTTCAACGCCGCGACCTGGGCCTCGGTCTGGGCGGAGGACGCCACCTGGGATTTCTTCGGCCAGACCTTCGAAGGCAGGGAGGCGATCGTCGGTTTCTGGGAGCAGGCGATGAGCGGGATCGAAGCGGTGAGTTTCCACGGCGTGCCCTGCATGATCGAAGTCACCGGAGACACCGCCACCAGCCGCGTCCAGACGCAGGAGATCCTGCACATGAAGGACGGAACGACGCGCGTGGTGGGCGGGCTCTACCAAGACGAGCTGGCGAAAATCGACGGGCAATGGGCGTTCACCCATCGCAAGTTCGGCATTGTCGCAGAATACAATCCGCAGGAGAGCTGAATTCATGACAAAAATCGTCATCGCGGCGCAGATCGATCTCGATCCGGCACAACGCGAGCAGGCGCTCAAAACCGCCAAGCCGCATATCGACGCCGCCCTCGCGCAGGACGGGTGCATTCACTACGACTGGAGCGCCGACGGGAACAATCCCGCGCGCGTCAACGTGTTCGAGGAATGGGAGAGCGAAGAGGCGCTCGCCAACCATTTCGCCGGGCAGGCTTATGCCGGGATGCGCGACCATATCGGCCAGTTCGGCCTGACTTCGGCGGAGAGCAAGAAATACCGCGTCGATGCCGAAGCCCCGGTCTACAATGCTGAGGGCGTTGCGACCGAGGCGTTCGAATGAAACATCAGTGAAGCTCCTTGGCGCGATCCTCGCCGGGGGTCGGGCGCGCCGCTTCGGCAGCGACAAGGCGCACGCATTCTATGAAGGCGAGCGGTTGATCGACCGGGTTGGAAGAGCCCTCGCCGAGCAATGCGATGCCATCGTGGTGTGCGGGCGCGAGGAGCCCGGTTTCGACTGCCTGCCGGATCGACCCGAGCCGGGATTGGGACCGCTCGGCGGGCTCAATGCCGCGCTTCACCACGCCGCGAGCCATGGATTAACCCATGTCCTGAGCTGCGGGTGCGACGTGCCGAACCTGCCAAAGGACATCGCGCAAGTGCTCTCGGGCGAGGGCCCCGCCATCGTCCAGAGCCAACCGGTGGTCGGCTTGTGGCCGGCAGAAACCGGCGAGATGCTGGACACGTTCCTCGCAAGTGGCGAGCGCGCGCTTTACGCTTTCGCAGACCATGTCGGTGCGCGTCGGATCGCGTTCGACCCGCCGCTGATCAACATCAACGCGCCCGAAGACCTGCCGCCTAAAGCTTGAGCATCTGCTTGCCGCGGTTCTTCCCGGTGAAGAGCCGTTGCAAAGTCGCGGGCGCGTTCTCGAAGCCCTCCTGGATGTCCTCCTGGTACTTGAGGCGGCCGTCCTTGACGAAGCCCTCCAAACGCTTGCGGATGCCGGGAAACTCCCCCGCCCAGTCGAGCACGATGAAGCCCGCCATGGTCCCGCGACGGAAGACGAGGTTGAAGTAGTTTTCGGGGCCGGCGGGAAGCTGGCCGGTTTCGTATCGGCTGATCCCGCCGCAGATCACCACCCGCGCGCCGGTCGCGATATTGGCGAGCATGTCGTTCAAAATCGAGCCGCCGACATTGTCGTAGATCACATCGACGCCGCGAGGGCAGTGCTCGCGGATCTGCTCCTTCACGCCGCCCGCCTTGTAATCGATCGCGGCGTCATATCCTGCCTCCTCGACCAGCCATTTGCACTTCTCGGCTCCGCCTGCGATACCTACCGCGCGGCACCCGGCGATCTTCGCGAGCTGGCCGACGACGCTTCCGGTCGCGCCCGCCGCACCCGAGACGAGCACGGTGTCACCCGCGACGGGCTTGCCGACCTTGAACAGCCCGCAATAGGCGGTGAGCCCCGTTGTCCCGAGCACCGACAGCACGGCCGTTGGCGGCAGGTCGGTTTCGACCCTGGTCAAGCCCTCTCCGTCATGGACAAGGTATTCGGTCCATCCGGTCGTCCCGAAGACGAGGTCGCCCACGGCGAACTTCCCGCCATTCGATTCCACCACTTCGCAAATACCGCTGCCGCGCATCACGTCGCCGATATTCATCGGCGCGACGTAATCGGCGATATTCTCCATCCAGCCCTTCTGCGCGGGATCGAAGCCGAGATAGAGTGTCCTGAGCAGCATCTCGCCCTTTCCGGGCGGGGGAAGCTCGGTTTCGACCAGCTTGAAATCGTTCTCGGCAATCCCGCGTCCGCGCGGATGTCCGTTCAAGAGCCATTGGCGTGTGGTGGTCATCGGCGATCTCCTCGAAGCGTTGGCTCGCCCCTAATGCGGACCCGCTCCCGCACTCTCCACGCCCAAAAGTGTCAGTCGGCAAAAGTGTCAGTCGATGCGCTGACGCCCTCTGGTATTCTTCGCGGCGAGGAGACTTGAGATGGGCGTGGAAACTAATAGGACATTCTGCCGCTTCTGCCATGCGAACTGCGCGATGCTGGTCGATGTGGAAGACGGCAAGGTGAAAGCGGTGCGCGGCGATCCCGACGATCCCGAATATGGCGGCTACACCTGCCTGAAGGGGCGCGAACTGCCCGATTCGCACAATGCCGAACACCGCTTGCACCATAGCCTCGTGCGCGACGAAACCGGCGAGTTCCAGGAAACGCCAATGCCTCAGGCGCTCACTCATGTCTCGGACGAGCTTCGCCGCGTCATCGATAAGTACGGCCCCGACAGCGTCGCGGTCTTCATGGGCTCGGGCGGATACCAGAACTCCGCCGCATGGGCCGCGTCATATGCCTTTGCGCAAGCGGTCGGCTCGAAGCACTTCTTCACCAGCGTCAAATTGGATCAGCCCGCCAAGGTCTTCACCACCGCGCGCTATGGCCGCTGGGAAGGCGGGGTGAACAATTTCTCCGATGCGGACGTCGCGCTCTTCATCGGCAACAACCCGATCGTCTCGCACTATGCGCCGGTCGGAGGCGTCCCGCCGTTCAGCCCCTCGAAGCGCATCCGCGACCGCAAGGAAGAGGGGCTGAAACTGATCGTCGCAGACCCCCGCCTCGCCGAGGTGGGTCTGCTCGCCGACATATACCTGCCGGTAAAGCCGGGCGAGGACCCGGCGCTGCTCGCAGGCATGCTCCATGTCATCATCGAGGAGGGGCTCTACGACCGCAATTTCGTCTCCGCCCATGTCGACGGGTTCGACGAGTTGAAAGAGGCTGTCGCCGCATTCCCGCCGGATGTTGCGGCAGAGCGTGCGGGCGTCGACAAGGACCAGCTGATCGCCGCCGCGCGCATGTTCGCTGGCGGGTCGAAGGGCTGCGCGGTGACAGGAACCGGCCCGGAAATGGCGGGCAATGGCACGCTCACCGAATATCTAGCGACCTGCCTCAACACGATCTGCGCGCGTTTCATTCAGGAAGGCGAGAAGGCGAGCGCACCGCGCGTCTTCACCACACCGCGCGCACCCACGCGCGCGCAGGTCGCCGACCCGGTGCCGATGTTCGGCGCGCCGGGCATGGCGAAATCGCGCTTCCGCGGCCTCGGCCAATTGGGTTTCGAGATGCCGTGCAACGTACTCGCCGACGAAATCCTCACGCCCGGCGAAGGGCAGATCCGCGCGCTCATATCGGTCGGCGGCAATCCCGAGGTCGGATTTCCCAACCAGCTCAAGATGCGAAGGGCGCTGGAAGATCTCGAGATCTTCGTCCAGATCGATCCGTGGATGAGCGCCAGCGCTCGCCGCGCCGACGTGGTGCTCGCCCCCAAGCAATCGCTCGAACGCGACGACATCACCAATCTTTCCGAATGGTGGCACGAGCGCGCCTATGCCCGCTATGCCGAGGCGCTGGCAAAGGCTCCCGGCGACGTGATCGACGAATACGAAATGTTCTGGCATCTTGCGAAAAACCTCGGACTGCAACTCGAACTCGCCGGCGGGCCGGTGCCGATGGAGGGGGGCACCCCGCCCGCCAAGCACGAATTTCTCGACCTCATGACCGCAGGCTGCCTCGTCCCGCCGAGCAAGGTGCGCGAGGATGTGCGCAAGGCGGGCGGCGCGGCAGTGATCTACGACGAACTTCACCCGGTGGTCAAACCGGCCAATCCCGAAGACGAGAACCGTTTCGACCTCAATGCGGGCGCAATGCCGCGCGACCTCCTGCGCTATGCCGAGGACAAGCCAGGCGCGGAGGGCTACGATTTGCGGCTGATCTCGCGCCGCTCGAAACACCGCTTCAACTCGATCGGCCAGCCACTCAGGAACCTCGGCCAGAAAGTCACCACCAACCCCGCTTATCTCCATCCGGAAGACATGGCGGCGCGCGGGCTTTCGGATGGCGACATCATCGAAATCTCCTCTCCGCACGCGACGATCCACGGCGTGGTGAAGGCAAGCAACCGCGTGAGGCCGGGCCTCATCTCCATGGCGCATGCCTTTGGCGATGCCGATGCGGGCAAGCACAATGTGCGCGAGGTCGGCGGCTCGACCAACCGCCTTACCAGCGACGAGGTCGATTACGATCCGATTACCGGGCAGGCGCTGCAAAGCGCCATCCCCGTGCGGATCGCGGTAGCCTGACCAACGATAGTCACAAGGATTTTCCATGCCCGATAACCGGCGCTTCATCCTCCGGCGTCGCCCCGATGGCGAGCCCGTGCGCGAAGATTTCGAACTCGTCACCGAGCCGACCCCGGAGCTTGCCGAGGGGCAATTCCTGATCCGTAATCACTACGCATCCCTCGATCCGGCAATGCGCGGGTGGATGGATGCCGAGGGCAATTACATGCCGCCAATCCCGCTCGGAGAACCGGTGCGGGCCACCACGATCGGAGTGGTCGAGGAAAGCCGTGCCGACTGGTTCGAAAAGGGTATGTGGGTGATGGGGCTCAACGCGCTGGAGGATTATTCCGTCGCCGAGGCGGGCGGGTTCACCCAGCCGATCGATCCCGACATGGTGCCGAGCGTCACCAATTATCTCTCGCTGTTCGGCGCGGTCGGGATGACGGCCTATTTCGGCTTTCTCGAAGTGTGCGAGCCCAAGGAAGGCGAGACGGTTTTCGTCTCCGGCGCGGCAGGAGCCGTGGGAAGCCTCGTAGGCCAGCTTGCCAAGATCCATGGTTGCCGCGCGGTTGGCATTGCGGGCGGGCCGAAAAAATGCGCGCGGTTGATCGGAAAATACGGGTTCGACGCGGCGATCGATTACAAGGGCAAGGACGAAGCCGCGCTGACCGAAGCGATCGCCGATGCCGCGCCCGGCGGCGTGGACGTAATCTTCGAGAATGTCGGCGGGATCATTCTCGATGCCGGCCTCATGAATCTCAATCTTCACGCCCGCGTCGGACTTTGCGGGCTCATCAGCGAATACAACACCGCGCCGCGCGGCGCGCGCAACCTGTGGCAGCTGATCGTCAAGCGGGCCTCCATACGCGGCCTGCTCGTCGCCGATTATGTCGAGCGTTTCGCGGAAGGGGCGGCGAAGATGGGCGAATGGGCCGCGGCCGGGAAGATCGTGATCGACGAACATGTCGATGAAGGCCTCGAAAACGCCTTCGACAGCTTCATGCGGCTGTTCGCGGGCACAAATGATGGCAAGATGATCCTCAAGATCGCATGAGCCGGAGCAGACCATGACACCTATCGAGACCATCGAAGCCTTCATCGCGGCCTGGGGCGAATACGACCTTGAAAAAATCTATTCTTTCATGGCCGATGATATCGAGTGGACCGACATTCCGCTTTCGACCGTCAGGGGGATCGATCAGGTCCGCGCCAAGATTGCGATGTTCCCCGGTGTCGAGGCCTGCGGTTTCGAAACGCACCACATCGCGGCAAACGGCAATGTCGTGCTCACCGAACGCACCGACTGGTTTGAGATGAAAGGCAAGCGGCGCACAATCCGGGTGATGGGCACTTTCGAGCTCGACGAGGAGGGCAAGATCGCGAAATGGCGCGACTATCTCGACAGCGCCGAATTCCAGCGCGAGTTCGGCGATCTGGCGGGCGGATAGGCCTTCGCGCGCGCCTCTCTCGACAAGTCGGTTTCGATCTCGGCCTAACACATTCGCGCATCGCGCCGCCGCATCGCTAGGCGCTAGGCTTTCGCCGAAGAATACAAGGGATCGGAGCCTTCACCATGAACAAGCCCGAGGGCAATGTTTTCGCCCCCGAAACTCTGGTCGACCCGTTCGACTATTACCGCGCCGCGCACGAAGCCGGCATCGAGATCGAGCACCTGCCCGAAATGGGCATGTATGTCGTCTACAGCTACGACCTGTGCAACGAAGCGACGACCAAGCCCGAGATATTCTCCAACGATTTCGCCGCCCTGATGGGGGCCGAGGACGAGGAGATCCAGGAAATCCTCAAGGAAGGGTGGGACAATCCGCCCACCCTGCTCACCGCTGATCACCCGGTCCACACACGCAATCGCAAGCTGGTAAACCTCGCTTTTTCCGCGCCGCGCGTGAACGCGATCGAAGAGGATATGCGCGCCAAGTCGATCGAACTGATCGAGGCGATGGCCAGCAATGGTGAGGCAGAGTTCGTGGAGGAGTTCGCGATTCCCCTGCCTGTCGCGATGATCGCCCAGCAGATCGGCCTCGATAACGATCCCAAGCAGGTGAAATACTGGTCGGACGCGGCGGTCGACCGGTTCAGCCAGTTGATCGACCGCGAGCGTCAGCTCGAATGTGTGCGCGCCTTCGTCGAATACCAGAAATACATGAAATCGAAGATCGACGAGCGCCGGGAAAAAGGCGGCGACGACCTGCTCACCGATCTCGTCGAAGCGCGGGTCGAAGGCGAAACGCCGCTCACCGACGAGGAGATCATGTCGGTCATGCAGCAGTTCATGGTCGCCGGAAACGAGACGACGACTTCGACGATTGCAGGATGCCTGTTGCAGCTGATCCGCAATCCCGACCAGATGGAAAAGGCGAAGGCGGCTGCGGGCGGTCGCGATCCCAAGCTTATCCAGAACATGATCGAGGAGGCGCTGCGCTATGAGACGCCGACCGCGGGAATGTGGCGGATCGTCAAGCAGGATACCGAGCTTGGCGGGGTCGAGCTGTCCGCGGGCACGGTGGTGCAGCTGCGATATGCCGCGGCCAACCGCGATCCGAAGAAGTTCGAAAACCCCGACAAGTTCGATATCGAGCGCAAGAATGCCCGCGCGCATCTCGCCTTTGGCAAGGGGCCGCATATGTGCGTCGGCAATATGCTGAGCCGCAAGGAGATGCTGGTCGCATTCGACGAGCTGCTCGAACGGCTCGACAATTTCGCGATTGCCGACGAAGAGGGAATCAGGATCCTTCCCAATATCCTGCTGCGCGGCGTGACCCGGCTGCCGATCACATTCACAAGGAAGGGCGCGTGAACTTCGACCTCTCCGAAGAACAGCAATTGTTCCGCTCGAGCGTCGAGCGCTTCACCGCGCCGATCGACGTCGAAGCGCGGCGCAAACTGCGCGGTGCCCCTGGCGGATATCCGGAAGAGCGCTGGAAAGATCTCTCCGAGCTTGGCCTGATCGCGATTGCAGCGAGCGAGGATGCGGGCGGACTTGGCGGCTCACCGGTCGATATCGCACTCGTTGCCGAGGCAATCGGCAAGGCCAATTCGCCCGATCCGTGGCTCGAACTCGGCGTCCTACCCGCGCTGCTGTTGGAGCGCGGCGGCGCGCGCGATGCGCTCGAAGGCGTGCTTTCAGGCGAGACCATCGCGACTTTCGCGTGGGCAGAGCGGGCTCAGCGCTACAGCCTCGAGGCGAAGGGCGTTACGGCGGAGTCTGGCGGCGACGGCTTTACGCTCACGGGCGAGAAGACCTTGGTAATGGGCGCGGCGCTTGCCGATACTCTGATCGTCACCGCCGAACTCGACAGCAAAACGGCGTGTTTCCTCGTCGACAAGAGCGCGGACGGCGTGATGGTGCGACCGTATCGGCTGGCCGATGGCAGCATTGCAGGCGAGGTCAGGCTGACGAGAGCCCCTGCCACGGCCCGGCTCGAACTCGATCCCGAAGACCTGCGGCCGATCGTCGCCGAGACGCGGCTATATGCCGCAGCCGAGATGCTCGGCCTAGGCCAGCGCTTGCTCGACGACACGCTTGCCTATGTGAAAGAGCGCGAACAGTTCGGCGTGCCGATCGGGAGCTTCCAGGCGCTGCAGCACCGGTTGGTCGATTCCTATGGCAGAATCGAGCAATCGCGCTCGATGCTTTACCGCGCGGCGCTCTCCGACATGTCGGATCAGGACCAATGGCAGCGCGCCGCAGCCGGGGCAAAGGCCTTCATCGCCGAAAATGCCGATGCCGTCGCACGCGAAGCGGTCCAGATGCACGGCGGCATGGGCATTACCGACGAGCTTGCAATCGGCCATGCGATGAAGCGCGTGATGGTGCTCTCGCGGCTGCTCGGCGACACCGACACGGCACTCGCGGACTATGCGAAGGCGGCTTGAGGGGAGCGGGCAATGGGCGAAAAAATCGATCCGAACCTGTGGAGCGACGATCCCGAACCGCACCTGATGGGCGGCAAACTGCCATCGGGAGAGATCGTGTTCCCGATGCCGGAGGGCGACGCGGCGAAGGGCGTGGAACCCTACAAGCTCTCGCGCACCGGCAGGCTGTGGTCATGGACCACGCAGGGCTTTCTCCCGAAAGAGCCCTATGAAGGTCCGGGGTCCGGTCCCGGCGAAGGTCCGCCCGATTTCGAACCCTTCCTGCTCGGCTATGTCGAGCTGCCCGGCGAGGTGATTGTCGAAAGCCGGATTGTCGATGCGACACTCGAAGAACTCGAACTGGGTATGCCGATGGAATTCTGCATCGTGCCCTTCAACGACAAGTACGACACCTTTGCCTTCCGTCCGCTTCGCGCTGCGCAGGAGAAAGCCGCATGAGCGAGAATGTCTACATCATCGGCGCCGGGATCCATCCCTTCGGGCGAACCGAGGAGCGATCGGGACGCGAACAGGGCGTCTACGCGGTGCGTGAGGCGTTGAAGGATGCGGGGCTGGAATGGCCCGACATCGAATGCGCCTATGGCGGATCGGCGGCGGCGGGCAATGCCGATATCATGGTCAACGAGCTTGGCCTCACCAGCCTGCCCTTCACCAATGTCGCCAATGGTTGCGCCACCGGCGGGAGTGCACTTGCCGCGGCGCAGCAGGCGATTGCGAGCGGAATGTACGACCTTGCGCTGGCCGTGGGTTTCGACAAGCACCCGCGCGGCGCGTTCAATGCCAAGCCTGCCGATTACGGCCTGCCCGACTGGTACGGCCAGACCGGCATGATGCTGACCACGCAATTCTTCGCGCTCAAGATCCAGCGTTACATGCAGCTGCACGGCATCAGCCGCACGACGCTCGGCCGGGTGGCCGAAAAGGCGTTTCGCAACGGCGCGAAGACCCCGCATGCCTGGCGACGCTCCGAGATCGATCTCGAAACGATCATGAACGCGCCGATGATCAACGATCCGCTCACCAAATTCATGTTCTGCTCGCCCGCCGAAGGGGGCGTGGCGCTGATTCTCGCCAGCGAAGCGAAAATGAAGCAGCTGGGCGCGGACGGGGTCAGGATCGCGCATATCGCGGTACGGACCCGCCCGCCGGGCAGCTTCGAGGTGTTCCAGCCGGGCGTCAGCATCAAGGAAGGCGGCAAACCCACCGTGCTTGCCTCCAGGGCAGCGTTCGAAGGGGCCGGGATCGGCCCCGAGGATATCGAGGTCGCGCAATTGCAGGACACCGAAAGCGGCGCGGAAATCATGCACATGGCCGAAAACGGCTTCTGCAAGGATGGCGAGCAGGAAGAGTGGCTGGCAAACGGCTGGTCGGAGCTGGGCGGAAAAATGCCGATCAACACCGATGGCGGCTGCCTCGCCTGCGGGGAACCGATCGGGGCTTCGGGGCTGCGACAGGTCTACGAAAATGTCGAGCAATTGCGCGGGCGGGCGGGCGAACGACAAGTGCCGGGCCGCGACGGCAAGGGGCCGAAGACCGGATACAGCCACGTCTACGGCGCGCCGGGCCTATCGGCAGTCGCGATACTGGAGCGGTAAATGGGGAAGATGACGGGCAAGGTCGCGCTGGTCACCGGCGGCGCGGAAGGGATCGGGGCCGAGGTCGGGCGGCAGATCGTCGCGGAAGGCGGGCAGGTTCTTTTATGCGATATACAGATCAAGAAAGCGAAAGCGCTTGCCGATGAACTCGGCGAGAATGCCGAGGCGTTCGAGCTCGACGTACGCAACCTCGATCAATGGCATGAAGCGGTAAAGTACGCGCAGGAGCAATTCGGCAAGCTGAACGTATTGTGCAACATCGCCGGCATTTCCGAACCCGGCAACGTGGTCGACGGGACGCTCGACACCTGGGAGCGGACGATCGACATCAACCTCAACGGCCCGTTTTTCGGCATGCGTGCCGCTCTCCCTGCAATGGAAGCGAGCGGGGAGCCGGGGGCGATCGTCAATATCGGATCGATGATCGCCCTGCGCGCCGCGGCATTTGTTGCCGCCTACAGCGCGTCGAAGGCGGGCCTGCTCGGCCTTACCCGTTCGGTCGCGCTCGATTGCGCCGAGCGCGGCGTCCCGATCCGCGCCAACATGGTCCATCCCGGCGCGATCCGCACACCGATGTACGAGCGATACAAATATTCCGGCGCGGACACACCGGAAAATATCGAGCGCGATTTCGCCGCAACCCACCCGATGAACCGCATCGGCGAACCAGAGGAGGTCGCTCGCGCAGTCGTGTTTCTCGCCAGCGACGAGGCGAGCTTCACCACGGGATGCGATTTCACCGTCGATGGCGGCGGTTCGATAAGGAGTTGAGGTGATGGGAAAACAACCGGCGCAAAGGATCGATGCGCATTTCGTCGCCGCGGGCAAGTATCACGACATCGACTATCCGCGGCTCGAAATTCTCAAGCTGCTGGCCGAGCACCCGCATATCCGCACGACGGTCGCGTGCGATTATTCAGGGCTCGAGCGGCTCGACCAGTGCCGTTTTCTTATTACCTATACCTGCGACCTGATGCCGACCGAGGATCAGGCGAAGCAGCTTCGCGCCTGGCTCGAGGCCGGCGGCAAGTGGCTGGCGCTGCACGGGACCAATTCGATCCTCGTCTTCACCGAGGAAGGCCTTGTCGATGCGCCCGAAAACCGCCCGGACGTGTTCGACATGCTCGGCACCCAGTTCAAGGCACACCCGCCGATCGGCCCGTTCCCGGTCGAAGTCGTCAACCGGTCCCACGAACTGACCGAGGGGATCGAGGATTTCGAGGTGGTGGACGAGCTCTATCTCTCCAAGACCACGGCCGAGATCGACACGCTGATGCAGACCACGTTCGAAGGCGAGGCGACCGGCTTTGTCGAGGCGGACTGGGACAAGACGACAGTGCCGATCCTCTATACCCGCGACATCGGCAAGGGGCGGATCGTCTACAATACGCTCGGCCATTGCCGGGGGCACTACGACCTGCCGGGAATGCAGGATTTCTACCCGCACAAGGAAATGTGCGCGTGGAACTACGATGTTTATTACGACCTCCTTCGCCGTTCCATCGGATGGGCGATGCGCGAGGGCGACTGACCAAGGGACGCAATCCATGGACATGACCTTCTCCCCCGAAGACCTCGCCTTCCGCGAAGAGGTGCGCGAATTCCTCGCCGAGAACCTTCCCGACCGGTTGCGCGAAGGCGCACGGCGCACGCCCGGAGTCTTCGTCGAGCCCGATATCGGCATGGAATGGCATCGCATCCTCAACGAACGCGGCTGGGTCGCCCCGCACTGGCCCAAGGAGGACGGGGGCACGGGCTGGACCCCGACGCAGAAATTCATCTTCGAGAAGGAATGCGCGCTCGCAGGTGCGCCCGCGATCTCGATCCTCGGGCTGCGGCTCGTCGGCCCTGTGATCTGCGAATTCGGCACGCCCGAGCAGAAGGAACGCTTCCTCCCGCGCATCCTGTCGGGCGAGGATTACTGGTGCCAGGGATATTCGGAACCCGGCAGCGGTTCGGACCTCGCTTCATTGAAAACGAGCGCGCGGCTCGAGGGCGACGAATACGTCATCAACGGCTCGAAAATCTGGACCACCCATGCCCACCACGCCAACTGGATCTTCGCGCTGGTACGCACCAACCCCGATGTGAAAAAGCAGGCCGGGATCACATTCCTGCTCGTACCGATGGATCAGGAGGGGGTCGAAGTGACCCCGATCCACTCGATGTCGGGCGATCACGAAGTCAATGCGGTGTTCTTCACCGACGCGCGCACCAGCGTCGACAATCGCATCGGCGAGGAGGGCGCAGGCTGGGGCATCGCCAAATTCCTGCTCGAGAACGAGCGCGGCGGATCATGCTTTGCCCCGCGGCTCATCCAGAGCATCGATACGCTCGAGGAGCTTGCAAGAAAACAACCCTCCGGCGTCAACGGGGCGATGGCGCATGACGAGCGTTTTTGCGCAAGGCTCGCCCGCGCGCGCCTTTCGGCCGAGGCGCTGGAGATTACCGAGCTGCGCATCCTCGCAGAGCTTGCCAAGGGCAAGCCACCGGGGCCGCAAACTTCGCTGGTGAAGATGCTCGCGACCAATATCGGGCAGGAGGTCGATACGCTGCGGCTCGACCTGCTCGGCCCCGACGGGCTGCAACTCCCGCTCGAACGTCCGCTCTATGGCAACGAGGCACCCGAGCCGGTCGGCAGCGAGTTCGCGCAGACCGCGATGGGCCGCTATCTCAACAACCGCGCCTCGACGATCTTCGGCGGGTCTGACGAGGTGCAGAAGAACATCATCGCCAAGACCGTGCTGGGTCTTTGAAACGCCTCTTTTTGGAGACACGAGAATGGACGTATCGAAGCTGATGTTCCGCGACGGATTGATGGCGGGCGAGCGCATACTCGTCACAGGCGGCGGAACGGGCCTCGGCAAGGAAATGGCCGAGGGTTTCCTGGCGCTCGGCGCGACCGTCTACATTTGCGGAAGGCGCCAGAACAAGCTCGACGAGACCGCTGCCGAGCTGAACGACAAGCATAGCTCGAAAGCGGGCGGCAAGATCATCGGCATGGCCTGCGACATCCGCGATGCGGATGCGATTCACGCGATGGTCGACGCGATCTGGGCCGATGGCGGCGCGCTTACGGGCGTGGTGAACAATGCGGCGGGCAATTTCATCAGCCGCACCGAGGACCTTTCGGTCAACGGTTTCAACGCGATTGCCGACATCGTCTTTCGCGGCACGTTCTACGTCACGCTCGATGTCGGCAAGCGGCTGATCGCGGAAGGGAAGAAGGCGAACTTCCTCTCGATCCTCACCACATGGGTGTGGTCGGGCAGCGCCTTCGTGGTGCCATCGGCCATGTCGAAAACCGCGATCCACGCGATGACGCAGAGCCTGGCCACCGAATGGGGCCGCTACGGCATGCGTTTCAACGCGATTGCGCCGGGCCTCTTCCCCACCAAGGGGATGAGCGCGCGGCTCAATCCGGGCGGTTCGGGCGGCAATTCGAACAATGCGATGAACCCCATGGGCCGCGCGGGCGAGATGCACGAACTCGCCAATCTCGCGGCGTTCCTGATGGCGCCGGGCGCCGAATATGTGAACGGCCAGACCATCGCGATCGACGGAGCCGGCTACCAGGCAACCGGCGGGACCTTCTACCCGATGCTCCACGCCCTAGGCGACGCCGAATGGGAGCAGATGCGTGCAATGATCAAGGGGACGAACGAGAAGGACAAGGCGGATCGAACGACGGGCTAGGAGATTTATGCCCCATCCGCCAGCTTTTGTGCCGTCTTGTAGTCGGGCTTGCCGTTGTTGAGCCTCAGCGGCTGGTCGGTGAAGACGTAGAGACGCGGCACCTTGTATCCGGCGAGGCTTTCGCGTGCGTGACCGTCGAGCGCGGCTTCGAGGGCATCGGGTGCGCAGCCCTCGCGCTGGACCACAGCGACGACCTTACGACCGAAACGTTCGTCGGGAAGGCTAACCACCCGCGCATCATGCACTCCGGGGTGCTCCATCAGCACCGCTTCGACCTCTTCGGGAAAGACTTTCTCGCCGCCGGTATTGATGCACATATTGTCGCGCCCGATGAATTCGAGGCTACCGTCCTCGGCCCAGCGCGCACGATCGCCGGTCATCAGCCAGCGCTTGCCGTCGATCTCGGGAAAGGTTTGAGCGTTCTTCTCGGTCTCGCCGAGATAGCCGAGTGGCAGCGGCCCGGTGCGCGCAACGATGCCGATGCCTTCTTCCCCCGGCTTTATCTCCCGCAGGTTCTCGTCGAACAGCCTCGTCTCGCGGCCTGGCAGCGGCTGGAACCTGCCGCCTCCGCTCGATCCGGCGGCCGTCGTGATGACGATCCCGGTGCCGGAACTCTCGCTCGACCCCAGCGCATCCACGATCACGAGGTCGGGTTTGTGGGCGATCAGGCGCTGCTTGATCCCTTCGGAAAACACCGCCCCCGAACTGGTGACGGTGCGCAGGCTCGCCAGCACCTCGGCCCCGTCGCCGCGCGCATCGAGTCTATCGGCCAGCGGCAGGGCGAAGGCATCCCCGACGATGAAGATGCCGCGCGCGCCGATCCGCTTCACTTCGTCCAAAGCGATATCGGCGTCGAACTTCTCGTGCGGGAGCAGCGCGAGCGTCCCGCCTTTCAGCAGGTGGATCGCCGCGGTGAACTGCCCCGCCCCGTGCATAAGCGGACTCAGCAGCAGGAGCGGCGAAGTGCTGGCCGGGTGATCCGGTCCGATTTTCGCAGCCTCGGCAACGTGCTCTGCCAGCGAGGAGGCGACGAAGGGCGGCTCGCCCGGCCCGCGTTGCCAGACCGATATGCTGAACGCCGCCCATGCCTCTTCCATCGGCCACATGACCGCCTTGGGCATGCCGGTCGTACCGCCGGTCGCGGTGAGGAAAAGCGCCCGGGGATCGCCATGCACCGCGAATCGGTCGGGCAATTCGTGCGAGCGCATCGCTGCCCAATCCGGGCTGTCTACATCGATCGTCGGCACACGCTCGGGCAGTGCCTCGGCACCGATCTCGGCGAACTCGTTTTGCGTGAAAAGCGCCTTCAGACCAAACCGCTCGAAGATGTCGGATAGCTCGCGCGTCTTGTAGTGGTAGTTCACATTGACCGGAGAGACTCCCGCCTTGATACATCCAAAATAGGCGAGGATGTAGTCGGGATTATTCCGTAGCATCTGCCCCGTAATATCGCCCGGATTCAAACCCTTGGCGGCCAGCGCTGCGGCTATGCGGTCAGTCTGCGCGTCAAGCTCGCCCCATGTCACGATCCGTTCGCCATGGATCAACGCAGGCCGTTCCGGTTCGATGGAATCAGCAAGCGCCTTCAGCGCCACACCGAAATTCTCGCCCTGCCAAGCCATCGCCCGAAACTCCTCTCGCAGCAGGATTAGCAGCGTGGCCCCTCAATGCCCCTACGTAAAGTATGAGGCAAGTCGCTCGAAAATAGGCTAGTCTTCACGACTCGTGGGATCGCAAAGAGGGAGAGAGCTTTCGATGGCCACCAATGTAGTCGAACTGCGCACGCCGCAGGGACGCGAAAAACTCAATGAACTGCTCGAGCAGGTGACGATCACCTGTCCCGAGGATATTCACGATGCCGCGGTAAACCTTGCGCGGATCGCCAAGGAACGCGGGATGCAGGTCGCCGTGTGCGATGATATTTCGTCGAAGGAACCAATGGTCGATGCCGAGGGCACGATCCTCAACGCAGATATTTTCCAGTGGCTCGAGGATGGCGCACGTTGGTGGGAGGATCATCGCCTCGCATTGCACTCGCCGCTGCCGCGCGCTTGCCGGTATGAGAGCGAACCGTTCTGGGTGAACAAGGACGGCTTCAACACCCGCTGGCGCAATTCCTATCTCGAGGAAATCGACCTCACCGATTTCGAGAAGCGCTCGCTGTGCAAGGCGGCGATCGTGATCCCGGTTCACCTGCCGTTCGGTCAGATTTCAGCCAACAGCTTCATCAGTATGGACCGCGAGAAAGAGGACCTGTCCGAAGAGTTCGCCATGTATGGCTCGCTGTTCTCGCAGGTCACCCGCCGCTTTGTCGCGGGATATGTGCAGGCGCACCGGACCAAGCGGCGCATTCCTTCGGACTGCGTGCTGTCGAAGCGCGAGGTCGAATGCCTGCGCTGGGCCGCGATCGGCAAGACCGACAAGGAAATCAGCATGATCCTTGAGCGCAGCCACGCGACGATCCGCTATCACATCCATCGCGCTGGCGAGAAGCTGGACAGCGTCAATCGCGCGCAGACGATCTTCAAGGCCGGTCAGCTGGGATACCTGGGAGCGAATTCCTAACCGAGACTTCTCAGCGGCTCGTTCCCGTCCCAGCCTACACCGGCCTGCTTGATCATTGCAAACAGGCCGGGGCCGCCTTCGCCCTGCTGGAGGATTTCGACAAGGTGGCCCGGTCCCTGGCCGGGATCGACATAGATGACCTTGCTGTCTCCGAGCGCGCCTTCAATCACGATCTCGGCACCCTGCTCGCCGCATTCGCGGCGCGCCTCCTCGATGTCGTCGACGAGAATGCAGACATGGTGCAGGCCCCCGCCCACCTCCGCATATTCTCCGGTATAGATCGATGGGTGGCTGTCGCGCGGGCGGATCAGCTCGATCTGGATATCGCCCCAATATGCAAGCGCGAGGTCGAATACCGCATCGGTCGGCTTGCCCTTATACTTCATACCCTCGAGGTGGATGCCTTCCATCAGGAAGAACGGCCCGACGCCCATCGTTTTCGTCCAGTGCTCAACCGCCGCGTCGAAATCGTCAGGCACGAATGCGAGTTGCATCACCTCGCCCAGCCCTGAGATACCCGCCATCTGCCCTCTCCAATCCGCTAGTGTGACCGCCCAGCGAACCTGTGTGATATTCTCGCCTGCGAACACTGCACAAAGTGCGAGGAAGGGATCGAGGGAAGCCTTGAAATGAACGAAATCAAGAACGTCAGCGCCGAGGATCGCTGCCCCGGGATCAGCTACACCGACATGCTCGAAGGCGACACGCGCACGCCGCCCGATTATCTGTTCGAGGAATCGGTCATCGACATGCCGACCGATCCGCTGCCAGTCGAACCCTATCTCTCGGAAGAATGGGCAAAGCTCGAGCGCGAGAAAATGTGGCCCAATGTCTGGCTGTTCGCCGCGCGCGAAGAGGAAATGCCCGATCCCGGCGACACCGTCCTATTCGAGATCAACCAGAAGAGCTTCCTGCTGGTCCGGCAGAAGGACGGCAGCGTCAAGGCGTTCTACAATGCCTGCCTCCACCGTGGCCGGAAACTGCGCACCGAGAACGGCAATTCGATCCAGTTGAGGTGCCCGTTCCACGGTTTCACCTGGCGCAATGACGGGAGCCTCAAGGAAATCCCCTCCGAATGGGATTTCAAGCACCTCAAGGGCAAGAATATGTGCCTGCCCGAGGCCCGCGTGGAGTTGTGGCAGGGCTTCATCATGATCACCGAGAACCACGACTTGCCCGATTTCAAGACCTGGCTCGGCCCGGCCGCCTCGCATTACGACCGCTACGATTTCGAGAACCGCTATACCGGGATGTGGGTGCAGAAACGGATCCCGGCCAATTGGAAAGCGACCGCCGAAGCCTTCATGGAAGCCTGGCACTCGATCACCACGCACCCGCAATTGCTGCCCTTTCTCGGCGATGCGAACACGCGCTACGATCATATCGGCGATCACTTCAACCGCGCGATCACGCCCTCGGGCGTTCTCAGCCCGCATATGAAGGGCAAGAATTCGGACTATGTGCTCGAAAAGATGAACGAGTTTTCGGGCGGGGACGATGCCGCGACCAATCGCCGTTTCGCCGCGGGCGAAAGCGGCGATGGTTACGATCCCGACGATCCGCTCGGTGCGCGCAAGGTGCTGGCCGAGGCCGGGAGGCAGGGTTTCACCGAGCAATACGGCTACGATTATTCCGACGCCTCGGACAGCGAGATCCTCGACAATTTTACCTACAACATCTTTCCCAATTTCGCGCCCTGGATCGGGTTTCTGCCGACGCTTTGCTATCGCTGGCTGCCGGGCGACACGCCCGACTGGTGCATTATGGAAATCCGCCTGCTCTTCCCCACGCACAAGGGCGAGGAACGTCCGCGCGCGGTCGAGATGACCTATATCCCGGACGACGAACCGTTCGCCTGGGCAGCCGATATCATGGGGCCGCAGCTCGCCAATGTGTTCGATCAGGACATGGCCAACCTGCCGCATGTGCAGACCGGGATGCGCTCGCTGAAAGACGGGAAAATGGAGCTCGGCAAATATCAGGACAGCCGGGTGCGCCATTTCCAGATGACCTTGCGGAAATATATCGACGGCGAGCTTCCGGCGACCTAGTTCCCTATTCCCATGACCATCACGGCTGACCTTTCGGGGCGCACCGCGCTAATCACCGGCGCGTCTTCGGGCCTCGGCTCGCGGTTCGCGCGTATCCTTGCCGCCAGCGGCGCCAATGTCGCCATCGGCGCGCGGCGCAAGGACCGGCTCGAGGCGCTCGCCCGCGAAATCGGTGCGCGGGCCGCAGCGATCGAAATGGACGTTGCGCGCGAGGCGGATATCGTCGCCGGGTTCGACGCGGCCGAGAAGGCTTTCGGCCAAGTCGACACGGTGATTGCCAATGCTGGGATCGACGGTGCGGGGATGATCCTCGACATGCCCGAGGAAGAGATCGAGCGCACCCTCGCGATCAATCTCAAGGGCGCGATCCTGACCGCGCGCGAGGGCGCCAAGCGGATGATAGCGAACAAGGTGGAAAGAGGCCGGATCGTCATGATCGCCTCGATCACCGCCTTCGAGCCTTCGCCCGGCCTCGTCGCCTATTCGGCGAGCAAGGCGGGCGTGGTTCAGGCCGCGAGGAGCATGGCGCGCGAATGGGCGCGATACGGGATCAATGTCAACACGATCTCACCCGGCTATATCCGCACGGCGATCAACGACGAATGGTTCGAAACCGAGGCGGGCAAGAAGCAGATCGCGCGCTTTCCCAAGCGGCGCCTGATGGGCGAGGAAGGGCTCGATGGCGCGCTGCTGTTCCTGTGTTCCGACGCAGCGGAATTCGTGACGGGCAGCGATTTCGTCCTCGATGACGGGCAGACGCTCTAACCGGGCCGGTCGCCTTGCAAAGTTGACAAAATTGACACCCTGTCAAGCACCGAAAAACGCCATTTCAATCTATTTTTCAGATAGTTGACTACGAGAAGCGAAGTTGACACTTCTCCAACAAAACGCGAATTTCTCTTTTCAAAGAACCCTCGTCGCTTCGCATCGAATAGCGATGTAGGAAAGCGAAAATGCGCCGCCTCAGGCCTTCGCCGCCACCTCGGCCGCGTCGAAATAATGGATGCGCAGTTCTTTCAGCAGCCCGTCCTCGAAGCTCCCGCATTCGTTGACCGTCTGGCTGAAGGTCTCGCCGGTGCGTTTCGACATCATGGTGAGCGTCAGCACGGTCACGGCGTGAGTATCGCCGCCGGTTATGTCGTGGATATCGACCTTCGCCTCGGCCCAGGTGCCGTACATCGCGGCTGCGCAGCGCTGCAGCGCGTCCTTGCCCTTCCACTCGCCGCCAAAGGGCAGGCACTCGGCCTCGTATAGCGTGAAATCGGGGTGGAGCAGGCTTTCGACCTTCTCCCAGTCGCGTGCGCCGGCCGCTGCATAGACAGCCGAGAGAAGCTCTCTCGGAGTGCGTCCCTGTTGTCCTACCGCTTCGCTGCTTGAGGACGTTCCTGGTTGTCCTACCGCTTCGCTGCTTGAGGACATGCGGCTATTCAATCGTCCCGATGACGTCGCCGACCTTGTATTTGACGCCCTCCTCGCCGGTGGGATGGATCGTGCCGCTCGCCTGCGCCTCGATCTCGACGGTCGTCTTGTCGGTTTCGGCGGTGTAGATGATGTCGCCCTTCGACACCTGTTCGCCATCGCCGAACATCCATTCGGCGAGCGTCACATGGGTCGCGCTCATTCCGAGCTTGGGGATGCGGATTTCCTCGGCCAAGCCTTCAGTCCTTTCCTACCGATGCCTTGATCTGCCCGACGATCTCCTCCTTGGTCGGGATCCACGCCTGTTCGAGATGCGAGGCGAAGGGGACCGCAGAAAAAGTGCCGCCGATCCGCCGCACCGGGCCTTTGAGGTTGTCCCAGCATTTCTCCTGGATGTTCGCGGCGATCTCCGCCCCGGTGCCGAACGGGCGCACCGCCTCGTGCAGGGTCAGCGCGCGGCCGGTCTTGTTGACCGATGCGAGCACGGTCTCCTCGTCATAGGGTGCGATGGTGCGCAGGTCGATTACCTCGACGCTGACGCCTTCCTTCCCCAGCTCGCCCGCCACTTCGAGCGCATCGAGCACCGTGCGGCCATAGGTGATGAGCGAGATGTCGGAGCCTTCTTTCGCCACCGCAGCCTTGCCCAGCGGCACGCGATAGCCGGGGCCGGGATCCTCGCTGGTGAGGCCGTAGCACAGGATGTTCTCGATGAAGATCACCGGATCGTTCGCATCGATCGAGGCGCGCATCAGCCCGCGTGCATCGGCCGCGTTGGAGGGGGTGACCACGTGCAGACCCGCGACATGGGCAAACCACGCCTCGAGCATGTCGGAATGCTGGCCGCCAAAGCCCACGCCGACGCCGGTGGTGGTGCGGATCACGAGCGGGCAGGGCGTCTGCCCGCCGCTCATGAAGCGCAGTTTGGCCGCGTGGTTGACGATCTGGTCCATGCATACCGCGACGAAATTCATCAGCATGATCTCGGCGATCGGGCGCTGCCCGGCTATCGCCGCGCCCACCGCCGCGCCGACGATGGCGGTTTCGGAAATCGGGGTCGCGCGAATGCGGTGTTCGCCATATTTCTCGGTCAGGCCGGCGGTCACCTTGAACACGCCCCCGCCCTGTTTCGCCCCGACATCCTCGCCGAGGCAGAACACGCCCTCGTCTTCGGCCATGGCTTCGTCGATGGCCTTGTTCAGGGCCTCGGTCATGGTGATCTCGGCCATCAGTTCACCTCCTCGAACACGTCCTTGTAGATTTCATCGGTGTCGGGCAGCGGCGCATCGAGCGCGTGCTGGACCGCCGCTTCGATCTCGGCGTCGATCTCCTCGACGATCCTGTCGAGTTCCTCCTCGGTGAACTGGTGCTCGAGCATCACCTTGCGCAGTTTGGGCAGCGGGTCCTCTCGCTGCATCTCCTCGAGATGCTCCTTGGGCATGTAGGAGAAATCGGAACCGAAGAAATGGCCCATCATGCGGTAGCACATGGCCTCGACCAGCGTCGGCCCCTCGCCCGCACGCGCGCGGTCTACCGCTTCCTTCACCGCGGGATATATCTGGTTCACGTCGTTGCCGTCGACGGTCACGCCCTTCATCCCGTATCCGGCGGCGCGCACCGCGACATTGGGGCTGTCGGTGTGGTCGGCATAGGCGGTGTGTTCGCCATAGCGGTTGTTCTGGCACAGGAAGACGACCGGCAGCTTGTAAAGCTGGGCCATGTTCATCGCCTCGTGGAAGCTGCCGATATTGGCGGCGCCATCGCCGAAACTCACCAGCGTCACCCGCCCGTCGCCATTGTTCTGGCTCGCCATGGCAAGCCCGTTGGCGATCGGTATGCCCGAGCCTACGACCCCGGTGGTCACCATGATGCCCGTCTCGGGGTCGGTAATGTGCATGGTGCCGCCCTTGCCCTTGCAGGTGCCGGTCGCCTTGCCGAGGCATTCGCCCCACCATTTCTCGATCGGGATGCCCTTTGCGGTCTGCTCGCCCTGCCCGCGATAGGTGCACACGACATAGTCTTTCGGCTCGAGCGCGGCCATCGCGGCGGCGGAGACGAGCTCCTGCCCGCGCACGCAGTAATACATGACGGCGACCTTGCCCTGCATCAGCAGCTCGCGGAACTTCTCGTCCGTGCGGTTCACTTTCATCGTGCGGGTGTAGATATCGAGCAGCTTGTCGCGGTCTATCTCGGCCATTGCGTTGTCCTTATTCGGGGGATCGGGTTCTGAACGGGACGCGCCCTAGAATTGAACACGCTGGGTGAAGCCGCCATCGACCACGACATTCGCGCCGGTCATGTAGGGGACCGCCGGGCTGGCGACGAAGACGATCGCATTGGCGACCTCCTGGTCGTTGCCGAAGCGGCCCATCGGCATCTTGGCCAGCGTGGCCTGGAACAGCTCGGGCATCGCGCCCTCGATCACCTCCCAGTTGCCGCCCGGATAGTAGATCGCGCCGGGCGAGACGCAGTTGACGCGGATACCCTGCGGCGCGAGCGCCTGGCTCAATTGCGATCCGTAGGTGATGAGCGCGGCCTTCATCGCGTTGAAGGCCTGCGGGGCGATGAAGGTTTCGAGCGCGGCGGTCGAACTCATGAAGACAATCGAGCCGGTCGATGAATTGGCAAGGTGCGGGGTCAACGCCTCCACGCCGTTGACAGCGCCCATGATGTCCATGTCGAGTGCGTTCTGCCAGTCGCCCGTCCCGCCGGTGCCGGAGGAGGACGCGGTGTGGATGAAGATATCGCAGCCGCCCAGCTCGCCCGCGGCCTTTTCGAGCCATGCCTTATAAGCATCGCCGCCCTCGGCCATGTCGAACACCTCGGCAAAGACCTTGCCCGGCCCGGCCGCGTCGATCTCCTTTTTGGCCGCCTCGATCTTGTCGTCCTTGCGGCTGAAGAAGGCGACGTCCGCGCCTTCGGCTGCAAACAGCTTGAGCGATGCAAGGCCAAGCCCGTGCGCACCGCCGTTCATGATGACTTTCTTGCCTTTCAGTCCGAGATCCATTGCAGCCTCTCCCAACGCAAATGTCTGATTGGGACATACGGAGCGCAAGGCATGCGCGCACTCGTCAAAAGTAAGGGTGGAACGGGTTGGCCTGGACCAAACGGCTGCGCAGCAGCCGCAAGGGCGACCGCCCGCACGCAGCGCCGGAGGCGCGAGGATCTCGCATCGCGGATGCGATGCGGCCAACAAAATGCGAGGATGGTGCTGCTGGAGAGAATTGAACTCTCGGCCTCACCCTTACCAAGGGTGCGCTCTACCACTGAGCTACAGCAGCGCTCGTCAAGAGTGGCGCGCCTATCGTTGCCAAGCGCGCCAATGTCAAGCAGTGCTTGAACCTTGCAACGCATAGCGGCAAGGCATTTCGCATGAGTGAAGATGCGAGCAACAAAATGTCGCGCGAAGACAGGCTGGCTGCCAAGCTGCGCGAAAACCTGCGCCGCAGGAAAGCGCAAAGCCGAGCTCAGGCCGCCGAATCAGGCGAGAACGGGGTTCCCAAGGAAAAGCCCGAAAGCTAGGGCACGGGTGAAACCCGGGAGGAACAATGCCCAAGCTCATTCTCGTCCGCCACGGCCAGAGCCAGTGGAACCTAGAAAACCGCTTCACCGGCTGGTGGGATGTCGATCTCACCGACAAAGGTGTCGAAGAAGCGATGGCCGCCGGTGCACTGATGCAGGACAAGGGCGTGCTGCCCACCATTGCTTTTACCTCCGTCCAGACCCGGGCGATCAAGACGTTGCATCTCGCGCTCGGCGTGTGCAACCGGCTCTGGATCCCCGAAACGAAGAACTGGCATCTCAACGAACGGCACTATGGCGGGCTGACAGGGCTCAACAAGCAGGAAATGCGCGAAAAGCATGGCGACGAGCAGGTGCATATCTGGCGCCGCAGCTTCGACACGCCGCCCCCGCCGATCGAGCCGGGCAGTGAATTCGATCCGGCGAACGATCCGCGATATCGCGGGATCGATGTGCCAAAGACAGAAAGCCTGAAGCTCACGATCGAGCGCGTGCTGCCCTATTGGCAGGAGGTTATCCTTCCGCAGCTCAATGCAGGCGAGACCGTGATTATCTCAGCGCACGGCAACAGCCTGCGCGCGTTGGTAAAGCACCTGTCCGACATCTCGGATGAGGACATAACGGGCCTCGAGATTCCCACCGGCCAGCCGATCATCTATGACTTCGAGAATGACGGCGTTTCGGGCCTCGTCCCGGGTGAACGATACTATCTGAAAGACAGCTGAGGGGGCGCTGCGAATGGGAGGTAGAGTAGCGATTGTGATGGGGAGCCAGTCCGACTGGCCGACCATGTGCTGCGCGGCCGAAGTCTTGGACGAGCTAGAAATCGAGCACGAAGCGCGGATCGTCTCCGCCCACCGCACGCCCGACCGGATGAGCGCCTTTGCCAAGGGCGCGGAGGGCGAAGGATTCGATGTCATCATCGCGGGCGCAGGCGGCGCGGCGCACCTGCCGGGCATGATCGCGAGCATGACCCATCTCCCCGTGCTCGGCGTGCCGGTGCAGTCGAAAGCGCTTTCGGGCATGGATAGCCTGCTCTCCATCGTCCAGATGCCCGCCGGCGTGCCTGTCGGAACGCTCGCGATCGGCGAAGCAGGCGCGAAGAATGCGGGGCTGATGGCCGCCGCGATCCTCGCCCTGTCGGACGAGGACCTGTCCGAGCGGCTGCAGGACTGGCGCGCGGCGCGCACCGCCGATGTCGGGGAGGCTCCGGTCGGATGATGCTCGAACCAGGCTCCACCATCGGCATCCTCGGCGGCGGCCAGCTCGGCCGGATGATGGCGATGGCCGCGCTCCAGCTCGGTTTCCGCGTGATCGGCTACGCACCGCCGGGGGACAATGTCGCAAGCTCGGCCTGCGACGATTTCTTCGCCAATGGCTGGGGCGAGACAAACGCGCTCGCCGCATTCGCCTCAAAGTGCGACCGTGTCACCTGGGAATTCGAGAACGTGCCGCTTTCGGCTCTCGAGGCGATCCCCGAAAATCTCCTCGCCCCGCATCCCAGGGCGCTCGGCATCGCGCAGGACAGGCTCAAGGAAAAACGCTTCGTCGAGGATCTCGGCGCGACCTGCGCGCCCTATGGCCGGGTCGACAGCGATGAGGATTTCGCCCGCGCCGTCGAACGGATCGGTACGCCCGGCATCCTCAAGACCGTGCGCGACGGCTATGACGGCAAGGGGCAGTGGCGGATCGCCAGCGCGCAGGAGGCGCAGGGCGTTCGCTTTCCCGGCCGCCCGTGCATCTACGAAGGCATGGTCGAATTCGAGACCGAGTTCTCGGTCATCCTCGTGCGCGATGCGGGCGGCGAGGTGCGGTTCTGGGATTCGACGGCCAACACCCACGAGGGCGGGATGCTGGTCCATTCGGTGCTGCCTGCAGGAAGTCTGGTCGAGGCGCAGGTGGACGAGGCACGCGCAATCGCGCGCGCGACCGCCGAGGCGCTGAATTATGTCGGGGTGCTCACGCTCGAATTCTTCGCGACGCGCAGCGGCCCGGTGTTCAACGAGATGGCCCCGCGCGTCCACAATTCGGGCCACTGGACGATCGAGGGCGCGGCGACCAGCCAGTTCGAAAACCATGTCCGCGCGATCACCGGCCTTCCGCTCGGCGGGGCAGGCACCCGCTTCGCGCGAATCGACATGCGCAATATCGTCGGCGAGGAAGCCGGCAGCGCATACCGCATCCTTGCCGAGGAGGGCGAGCCGCACCTCCACCTCTACGGCAAGAAGGAAGCGCGCGCGGGCCGCAAGATGGGCCACGTTACCCGTGTGAGCAACGACGCGTCGTGAGCCCCGGCGTGAGCAGCGAAATCGTCCTCGTCTATGCCCGTGCGAGCAACGGCGCGATCGGCCACGAGGGCAAGCTGCCCTGGCACCTGCCCGCCGATCTCAAGCGGTTCAAATCGCTCACCATGGGCAAACCGATGATCATGGGCCGCAAGACGTTCGAAAGCCTGCCCGGCATCCTTCCCGGTCGGCGCCATATCGTGCTCACCCGCCGCGAGCGGTGGGACAGCGAAGGCGCAGAAATTGCGCATTCGGTGCAAGAAGCGCTCGCCATGGCCGAGGAGGGCAATTCGACCGGCGAGATCATGGTGGTCGGCGGCGCGGCGATCTATGACGTGTTCCGCCCGCTCGCCCAGCGCATCGAAGTCACGGAAATCCATGAGGAGTTTCGCGGCGACACCTTCATGAAGCCGCTCGGCGCGGAGTGGAAGGTCGTCGCGCGCGAGGATCACCCGGCCGAGGATGGCCGGCCGGCCTCTTCTTTCGTCACCTATCGCCGCCACGACGAAGACAGCGCCGAGGATACGCTCTGATGCGCTGGCTCGATCACCGCGAACCCGTCACCGAGACGCTGCGCGGCGCTGTCATCGCGCTCGGCAATTTCGATGGCTTTCACAAAGGGCACCAGGCGGTCGCAGGCGAAGCGATCGAATGGGCGCACGAGCAAGGCCGCCCCTCGATCATCGCGACCTTCGATCCGCACCCGGTGCGCTTTTTCGAGCCCGACGTGCCGCCTTTTCGCCTCACCACGCTCGAGCAGCGACAGGAACTCTACCTCGCCGCTGGGGCAACCGCGATGCTGGTGTTCCACTTCGACAAGGAACTGGCGGGCACCAGCGCGCAGGATTTCATTACCAATATCCTGATCGAGCGTTTCGGCGCCTATGGCGTCGTCACCGGAGAGGATTTCACCTTCGGCAGGGGCGCGAAGGGCAATGTCGCTCTGCTACGCGAATTCGGCGGCGGGCACGGCCTTAAATCGCGGGTGGTCGCGCCGGTGGAGGGCCATGGCGGGGTCGTGTCCTCCAGCCGTATCCGCGAGGCGCTGCGCGCGGGCGATCCGCAGCTTGCCGCGGAATTGCTCACCCGCCCCTTCGCGATCCGCGGCATTGTCGAACATGGCGACAAGAACGGGCGCAAGCTCGGCTATCCGACCGCCAATCTCTCGGTCGAGAACTATATCCGGCCCAGATACGGGGTCTATGCGGTGACAGGGCGGATCCTCGCCACGGGCGAAGTGCTGAAAGGTGCCGCCAATCTCGGCATCCGCCCGCAATTCGAGCCGCCCAAGGAGCTGCTCGAGCCGCATTTCTTCGATTTCTCCGGCGACCTCTACGGGCAGGAGATCGAGGTTGCCTTCCACCACTTCCTGCGCGGCGAGGCGAAATTCGACAGCCTCAATGATCTGACGGCGCAGATGGAGCGCGATTGCGAGGAGGCCATGCGGCTGCTTTCATGAGGAAATTTGCCCTGTGGGGAGGGATGGCCTTCGCCATCCTTATCCTTGTCCTGTCGATCACCAATGCCAGCTGGCTCGCTCCTGATCCCAAAGGCGCGCCCAAGCAGATCGCCAATCGCGCAATCGGGCCGGAATATGTCAAGTTCGAGCCGACTTCCGACGAGAAGCATGTACTGTCTGCTGCGGGATTGTGCGACGCTGCGCCGGTCATCTACGAGCCGACAAACACCCACCTTCCCAACTCGCGGACATCGATTCTTCGCGCGGACCGGATGGGTGCGTGGCATGTTGAGGTCGATGCCCAGATGACCGCCGACGGCGAGATAGTCCTGTTTTACAGTACCTCGCTCGATTGCATCGCCGAAGAAGGTGGCTTGCTCTCAAACCGAACGCTCGCCGAGTTGCAGGAGCTCGATACGGGCTACGGCTACACCGTGGTAGGAGGCGGAGACGAGATGCACCCGTACCGCGGCAAGGGACACAGGATCGAGACCCTCACCGAAGTCGCCGACGCCCTACCGAGTCATGGCAAGCTAATGGTGCATCTCTTGAACGATCAACCCGCTTATGTCGACGCGGTCCTCGCTGCACTGGTCGGGGCCGGGCGGGATCCATCGACTTCGGGTGACGCTTTTTTTGGCAGACCAACTGCGCTTCGCCGTGTGCGCGAACTCTACCCCGAAGCTTGGGCCTTCAACCCGGACGAGGCCCGCCAATGCACCGCCGATTACGTCGTGCAGGGGTGGACCGGCATCGTCCCCGCTTCGTGCGAAGGCGGCACAATGCTGATCGCGCTCGACGATCAGGCGCTGCTGTGGGGCTGGCCGAACCGCCTTATCGCTCGGCTCGAGGGCGTCGGGGCGAAGATCGTGATCGAAGGGCCGGGCGAACCCGCGCCGGGCGAAGTCGTCGGCATCACCCTCCCCGAACAGCTCACCGAAATCCCGAGCTCGTTCAACGGCTATGTCTGGACCGACGACGCCTTCAACACGCTGCCCGCGCTCATCCCGCGCTTCGACAACCGCACGCAGGAAGAGATCGATGCGTCACAGGCGGCGCTGGAGCGGCGGCGAAACGCGCAATAAGGGTTCCCCGCGCGCGCGAGATGTCCTAACGGGCACGGCCTATGTCTGAGAACACCCGCGACCTCAAAGATACGGTCTTCCTGCCGAAGACCGACTTCCCGATGAAAGCCGGCCTTCCGCAGAAGGAACCGGGCATTCAGGCGCGCTGGGAAGAGATCGACATTTACGCAAAGCTCCGCGAGGCGCGAAAGGGGCGCGAGAAGTTCATCCTCCACGATGGCCCGCCCTACGCCAATGGCAACATGCATATCGGCCACGCGATGCAGCGCATCCTCAAGGACATGGTGGTGCGCTCGCAGAACCTCATCGGCAAGGATGCGCCCTTCGTGCCCGGCTGGGACTGCCACGGCCTCCCGATCGAATGGAAGGTCGAGGAGCAGTACCGCAAGAAAAAGAAGAACAAGGACGAGGTTCCGGCCAAGGAATTTCGCGCCGAATGCCGCGCCTATGCGCAGCACTGGGTCGACGTGCAGCGCTCGCAGCTGAAGCGGCTCGGCCTGATGGGCGAATGGGACAATCCCTACCTCACGATGGATTACGAGGCGGAAGGCACGATCGTCGCCGAGCTCTTGAAATTCGCCGAGGCGGGGAACCTCTATCGCGGCGCGAAGCCGGTGATGTGGTCGCCGGTCGAAAAGACCGCGCTGGCCGAGGCCGAGGTAGAGTACGAGGACCTGACCGACAGTCCGCAAATCGACGTCGCGTTCGAGATCACCGAGAGCCCGATTCCGGAACTGGTCGGCGCGCATGCGGTGATCTGGACAACGACACCGTGGACGATCCCGGTCAACCAAGCGATCGCCTATGGGCCGTCGGTCACGTATGAACTTCTGAATACCAGCGGCGGTAAATTTCTCGTCGCTTTCGACCTAACCGATGCCTTCCTTTTGAGAACAGGGTTCGACCTCGTCGACGAGCCAGGTATGCCAGATGACGATGTCGCTCTGGCTGAGTGGAAGGCCCAAAGAATGTGGACGGGCGAAAAGCTCGCCGGAACCAAGGCCCGCCACCCGATGCACCATCTGGGCGGCTTCTACGCGACGCCGCGTCCCTTCCTCGCTGGCGATTTCGTTACCACCGACTCAGGCACCGGCCTCGTCCACATGTCGCCCGATCACGGCGAGGACGATTTCGACCTGTGCAAGGCGCACGGGATCAATCCCGTCTTCGCGGTGATGGATGACGGGCGCTATCGCGACGACTGGCTCTGGCTCGGCGCGCATGACGAGCGCCGCCGCAGCGTCATCAACAAGCCGTTCAACGGTCCCGACGGCCCGATCCGCAGCGATCTGCGCGAAGTCGGCGCGCTGCTCAGCGAGAGCGACGATTACCGGCATTCCTACCCGCATTCGTGGCGCTCGAAGGCCAAGGTCATATATCGCTGCACGCCGCAATGGTTCGTGCCGATGGACAAGCACCTCGCGCATCTTCCCGCGATCCCGGTCGAGGAACAGCGCTGGGAGGACGAAGGCGGCGACGACACGATCGACGAGGAGGCAACCGCCGGTTCGCCGACCCTGCGCGAGCTGGCTATAGAGGCGATCAGAACGACCCGCTTCGTGCCCGAAAAGGGCCGCAACCGCATCGGCTCGATGGTCGAAAGCCGCCCGGACTGGGTGCTCTCGCGCCAGCGCGCATGGGGCGTGCCGATCACGCTGTTCGTGCGCCCCGACGGCACCTACCTCAAAGACCCCAAGGTCAATGCCCGGATCATCGATGCGATCAGGCGCGAGGGCGTCGATGCGTGGGAGGAAAGCCGCAAGGCCGAATTCCTCGGCCCCGATCACGATCCGCAAGAGTACGAGATGGTCACCGACATTCTCGACGTGTGGTTCGATTCGGGCTGTACCCATGCCTTCGTGCTCGAGAGCGGCAGGTGGCCCGACCTGCACTGGCCCGCCGATCTCTATCTCGAAGGCTCGGACCAGCATCGCGGCTGGTTCCAGTCCTCGCTGCTTGAAAGCTGCGCGACGCGAGGCCGCGCGCCCTACAACCAAATTCTCACCCACGGCTTCACCATGGATGCCAAGGGGCTGAAGATGTCGAAGAGCCTCGGCAATACGGTCGATCCACTGAAGATCATGGAGCAATACGGCGCGGATATCATCCGGCTGTGGGCGCTCTCGGTCGATTTCACCGAGGATCACCGGATCGGGGACGAGATCCTCAAGGGCGTGGGCGACCAGTATCGCCGCCTGCGCAACACCTTCCGTTACCTGCTCGGTGCGCTCGACGGGTTCGTCGGCGACATGAGCGATGCTGGCGAGATTCCCGAACTGGAGCTCTACGTGCTCTCGCTGCTGAGCGAGCTCGACGGGAAGCTGCGCAAAGCGGTCGAGGATTACGACTTCAACACCTACACGCGCCTGCTGGTCGATTTCTGCAACGAAGACCTCAGCGCTTTCTTCTTCGATATCCGGAAGGACACGCTTTATTGCGACGGTCCGGACAGCGTTACGCGCAATTCCTATCGCACCGTGCTCGATCTGCTGTTTCACGCGCTGGTGCGCTACGCCGCGCCGGTGCTGGTGCACACGGCGGAGGAAGTGTGGCTGACCCGCTATCCCGAGGACGGCGAACAGGGCGGAAGCGTCCACCTGCTCGAATGGCCGAGCGTTCCGACCGTCCCCGCCGACCGCGAGAAGTGGACGAAACTGCGCGCACTGCGCGAACGCGTCACCGAAGCGATCGAGCCGCTGCGCCGCGAGAAGATCATCCGTTCGAGCAACGAGGCAGTCGTAACCGTTCCCGCCGATGCAGTGCCCGACGGCGTTAGCGACGAACAGCTCGCCGAACTGTTCATCACCGGGACAGTGACGCGCGGCGATGGAGACGAAGTGATCGTCGCCAAATCCACCGATGCGAAATGCGACCGCTGCTGGCGCCTGCTTCCCGACGTGACGCCAAGCGCGAACGTCGACGGCGCGCTGTGCGGGCGCTGCGAGACGGTGGTGAGCCAGCTGGAGGCGGCCGAATGAGCGGTCTTTTGACCCGCAACCGCGTGATCGGGCTCGCCTTCGCAGCGCTGATCGCGATTGTCGATCAGTTCACGAAGTGGCTGGTCGATGGTCCGCTCGGTCTCGTGCAGCAGGGGGACAAGATGGACCTGCTGCCCTTTTTCGACCTGTTTCGTGTGCACAATCGCGGCATCTCGCTTGGCATGTTCCAGGCCGAAAGCATGGAGATGCGCTGGGCGCTGGTGGCACTCACCGCGCTCATCGCCATCGTGGTTCTCGTCTGGATGATGCGCGAAAAGCTGCTCGGCGATATTCTGGGCCTGGCGATGATCCTCGGCGGGGCGATCGGCAACATCTACGATCGCTATACGCTCGGCTACGTGCTCGACTATGCCGATTTCCATATCGGCGACTTTCGCCCCTTCCTCGTTTTCAACGTCGCCGATGCAGCTATCACCATCGGCGTGGTCATCATCCTTGCGCGCAGCCTATTCATGCGCGAAAAGGACGGCGACGAACCGGACGCAGCCTCGGATCCCGGCACAGGATCCAGCACCGTCCCATCGGAGAATTGAATATGCGTAACCTGAAGACCGCCATCCTCCTTGCCGCCGGTGGCTCTATGCTCGCCGCTTGCGGAAGCGGCGGCGTTTTCAACCGCGATCGCCCGGACGAGTTTGCCGTGCAGCGTCAGGCGCCGCTCGTCGTTCCGCCCGATTTCACGCTCAGCCCGCCGGCTCCCGGTGCCCCGCGACCGGCGGAAGGCACTGCGCAGGAACAGGCTCTCGAAGCTTTGTTCGGTGGTCCGGCACCGCGCAGCGAAGTTGAAACCAGCGCGCTCGACCGTGCAGGCGCTGCCGCTCCCGGTATCCGTTCGCAGGTGGGCGATCCAGGCACCAACACGGTCGCCAAAGGCCGGGTGACGCGCGACATCATCGCCGCACCCGAAGGTGACGGGCAGGCGGTGCAGACGCTGATACCGGGTTGAGTTCGTGGTCCGCAGCGCCTCCGCGCTGCGATTTCCTCGCTCACGCGGCATGACGGCCGCATCGCTGCGGGCGGCCTTGCAGGTAGACTTTGGCCAGCTGCGTCTTCGACTTCGCTTCCGCCCTTGCGGTCAGCTGCGCTGACCGTGCTCCGCGACCAGGCCACCCGACGCGGGAACTAACTTTCTTCTTTTGAGACAAGCATTTGGTCGATCCGACGGTTGTCCATGTCGACGATCTCGAATACCCAGCCCTGGTCGGTGAAGCTCTCACCCACGACCGGAAGACGCTTCATCACCGACAGCGCATATCCGGCTGCCGTCCCGAATTCGCGGTCCTCGCCATAGGTCAGCCCGAGCCGGTCGGCGAGTGCGTCGGCCGATAGCGCGCCCGAGACGAGCAGCGAACCGTCTTTGCGCTCGATGATCTCCGGCGTGTCGCCCTGGTCCTGGTCGCTTGCAAAGTTGCCTGCGATGGCGGTCAGCAGGTCGACAGGGGTCACGATTCCTTCGAAGTGCCCATACTCGTCATGCACGACTGCCATCGCGATATCGGCCTGCTGAAGCACGCGCAGCGCGTCCATCGCGTCTAGCTGGTCGGGGACAACCTCTGCCTTCTTCATCATCGCGCGGATGTCGATCCGCTTGCCGGCAACCATGTCGGCGAGCACTTCGCGCACTTTTACCACTCCCAGGATTGCATCGGGCGAGTTTTCGGCGACGGGGAGCAGCGAGTGCGGACTCTCCTCGATCACTTTCCTGATCTGCTCTTCATCGGCATCGGCGTCGATCCAGTCGATCTCGGTTCGAGGTGTCATCAGCTCGCGCACCGGCCGTTCCGCCAGACGGACAACGCCGGTGAGGATCTGCCGCTGCTCGGCCTCGATCACGCCCGAGCGCGTTGCCTCGGCGAAAATCATTTGCAGCTCCTGCGCCGACAGCGAGCTTTGACCCTTCGAGCGAATGCCAAACAGCGCGATGATACCGGCCGAGGACCGGTCCAGGATCCACACAATCGGCGCGGCGATGCGCGACAGCAGGTCCATCGGCCGCGCCATGACCAGCGAAATCGGCACAGCCGCACGCAGGGCAAGCTGTTTCGGCACGAGCTCGCCGACGACGACGCTGAAATAGGTCGTGAGCGCAATCACCGAAATAAAGGCGGCCTGACGGGCGACATCCTCCGGCACGCCCAAGGCAGCAATCCTCTCACCCACAGGCCCTTCAAGGCTTGCTCCCGAAAATGCGCCCGTCAGGATCGCGATCAGCGTTATCCCGATCTGGACGGTCGAAAGGAATTTGCCCGGCTCTTCGGCCAGCCTCAACGCGATCTTCGCCGCGGCGGATCCCTCCTCGCGCTTCGCCCTGAGCGCAGAAGTTTTGGCGGAGACGATCGCAAGCTCGGACATGGCGAAAACGCCGTTGAGCACGATCAGCCCGGCGATAATGATGAGGTCGGTCCAGGGAAACGGTGTCACCGGCAGAGCGCTAGCACACTTGGCGCGGCTTGCCAGCCGCTTGCACATGTTGGCGTTGTGGATGCCCTGACACGTGCGGTTCAGCTTTCGGACAAGCAGCGAAGCGCAGCATTGTTTAGTCGGAACGCTTTACGCCTTGATTGCTTGATAAGGCAGAGGGCCGTTCCGGCCATCAGGAGGAGTAAGATAATGAAAACATCCCGTATCCTGCTTTCAGGCACCGCCGCACTCGCGCTGCTTACCACAAGTGCCTGCGTTACCGATCCCAACACCGGTGAACAGAAGGTTTCGCGAACCGGTATCGGCGCCGCAGTGGGCGGTACGCTCGGTTACCTGCTCGGTGGCGCAATCGGCGGCAATACTGCGCGCATCATCGGCGCGGGCATCGGCGGCAGCGCCGGGGCCGTGATCGGCAAGCAGTTCGACGACCAGATCAAGGAGCTCGACGAGCAAACCGAGGGCAGCGGCGTCGATGTCGAGGAAGTCGGCGATGGTGACGCGATCCTCGTCCGCCTGCCTGACGGCGTGACTTTCGCGACCGGCTCGGCCGATATCAACCCCGGCTTCTACGACACGCTCAACACGGTCGCAGACAGCCTGATCAAGTATCCCAACAGCCTCGTCGACGTGTACGGCTTCACCGATACGACCGGCTCGGATGCTCTCAACCAGCGTCTTTCGGAGCAGCGTGCGCAGGCGGTGGCGGATTATCTCGTCGCACGCGGCGTGGCGCGGACACGCATCGAGACCCGCGGCTTTGGCGAGCAGTACGATTATCTGCGAGTAAAGACGGGAGATGGCGTTGCCGAACCATTGAACCGCCGCGTGGAGATCAAGATCATCCCGGTCAGCCAGGATGATGTGAACGCTGCCCGTCAGGGTAATTAAGATCCCACCCTCAATGAAATCGAAAAGGGCCGGCCCAAAAACCGGCCCTTTTCATTTCAGCTGCTTTGCACGCTCTGCGAGCCGTTCCACCGCTGCGGCGTGGATCCCGGGAGAACATACCAGCACCCCGAAATCGCGCGGGTCGTGCTTGTTGTAGGCGAGCGGCCTGCCGAACGCGTCGGACACTTCCGCCCCGGCCTCGCGTGCGATGAGTGTCGCGGCGGCGATGTCCCATTCGAAACCCCACCGCAAAGTTGCCACAAGATCCGCGCGGTCGTCTGCCACCATCGCAATCCTGAGCGCTATGGAATTAGGTTTCTCGACCGCCACCAGGTCCGAATCGGCCTCCGGCAGTTGATCGATGGGTACGCGCGAGCCGGCAAACTCGGTCCGGGTGCTCGCCCTGAGAGGTCTGCCGTTAAGCGTCGCCCCCTGTCCCGCCACCGCCAGCCATTCCTCGCCGCGCGCCGGGGCGCACAACATCCCGATCAGCGGCTTGCCCGCACTTACCAGCGCGACCGAAATCGCCCAGCCGGTGCGCCCGCGCACGAAATCGCGAGTCCCGTCGATCGGATCGACCAGCCACAGCAGGTCACCACCCATCCGCGCCTTGTTGTCGGCGGATTCCTCGGACAGCCAGCCCGCCGCCGGAAGCAGGTGGCCGAGCTCGCGCCGCAGGAACCGGTCGCATTCGAGATCCGCCTCGCTCACCGGATCGCCTGGCGTCTTCTCCCAGCTCTGCAGATCATGCCCCCCGCCCGGCCAGCGCGAGTGCGCGATCCGGCCGGCTTCGCGGACAATTTCCTTGAGGCGATTGCTGTCGATCATAAGCGCATTAGCGATGGAGATACTCTCCCCACTTTTCAAGTCGCTCGAACCCCCCTAGGGCGCTTGTGCAAACGACTCCTCCCCCAAGCGAATGACACAAGGGATCACGCTCTCATGAACGTCCATGAATACCAGGCCAAGGAACTGCTCAAACAGCACGGGATCGCCGTGCCGGACGGGTACCCTGCGCTTTCGGTCGAAGAAGCCGTCGAAGCTGCAAAAAAGCTTCCCGGACCGCTTTACGTGGTGAAGGCGCAGATTCATGCGGGTGGCCGTGGCAAGGGCAAGTTCAAGGAACTGCCCGAAGACGCGAAGGGCGGCGTGCGGCTCGCCAAGTCGATCGAAGAGGTCGAGGCGAATGCGCGCGAAATGCTCGGCAACACGCTCGTCACCGTGCAAACCGGGGCCGAGGGCAAGCAGGTGAACCGCCTCTACGTCACCGACGGGGTCGACATCGCCAAGGAATTCTATTTCTCGCTGCTGGTCGACCGCGCCACCGGTCGCGTCGCCATGGTCGTATCGACCGAGGGCGGGATGGATATCGAGGCGGTCGCGCACGACACGCCCGAAAAGATTACCACCATCACCATCGATCCGGCGCAGGGCTTCATGCCGCATCATGGACGTGCTGTGGCATTCGGGCTGAAGCTGACCGGCGACCTCAACAAGCAGGCGCAGAAGCTCGCTCGCCAGCTCTACGATGCCTTCGTCGCTACCGACAGTTCGATGCTCGAGATCAATCCGCTGGTTCAGACCGAATACGACAAGCTGCTTGTTCTTGACGCCAAGATGAGCTTCGATTCGAACGCGCTCTATCGCCATCCCGATATCGAGGCGATGCGCGACGAGACCGAGGAAGACCCGGCCGAGGTCGAGGCGAGCCAGTACGATCTCGCCTACATCAAGCTCGACGGCAATATCGGCTGCATGGTCAACGGCGCGGGCCTCGCCATGGCGACGATGGATATCATCAAATTGAACGGCGCGTTCCCCGCCAACTTCCTCGACGTCGGCGGCGGCGCAACGACCGAGAAAGTGACCGCGGCGTTCAAGATCATCCTCAAGGATCCGGCGGTCGAGGGTATCCTCGTCAACATCTTCGGCGGGATCATGAAGTGCGACGTGATCGCAGAAGGTATCGTGCAGGCGGCGAAGGAAGTGAATCTTTCGGTTCCGCTGGTCGTCCGCCTCGAAGGCACCAACGTGCAGAAGGGCAAGGACATCCTTGCCAATTCCGGCCTCCCGATCGTCCCGGCGGACGATCTCGGCGACGCGGCGAAGAAGATCGTTGCCGAGGTAGAGAAGGCGGCGTGAGAGCGCTAAAAGCATCGATTTGCGGGGCTACGCTGGCGCTAGCGGCGCTTACGAGCCCCGCCGCTGCCAGCGAGGGGGCGAATTCCCGACCCTATGCGGGAATGGATTGCGAAGTGCATGTCTGGTCGATTGGCCGACCCAACTTCGTGTCCAAATCCAATGCTTTCGTGAAATACACCCCGCCGACCGAAGAGCAGCTTGCCGATCCCCATTCGACGGTAAACATCTTCAATATGTCGAAGCGGGCAATGGCGCTTGGCGATGAGCAATTGTCTATGCTTTTTCCCGGCGCGAATTCGGTCAATGTGGTTCGCCATCCGGACATGATCGATCGCGACGTGACGCCGCTCAAGTCCTTCAAGGGACGTATCGGTGAAAGCGACAGCGAGTGCTATGGCGATCTCGTGGTCCGCAATCTCTATGCGCTCTTCCCCAACCCCGATGCGCCCTATCAGCAATACGGGCTGGGTGGCGGCGTTATCGCCTCGGTCATCGCTGGCGGCGATCGCCTCGTCATCGATTTCTGGTTCCGGCAATGGCCCGGCGGGAAGAAGGGCAAGCCGCTCGTCGTGAAGCGTAAGAACGATACACCGTTGCCCCACGTAGCGCCCGAATCGCCCGACATGCTCGCGGCGGTGACGGATTCGGCCAATCTCAACCTTGAGATTTTTGCAGAGACCGTCGCGAAAAAGCGGAAGTAATTCTCAGCGCGTCGGAAGCGGCTCGGGCAGGAGCGGTTCACTGGAATCCTGGTAGGTCAGCCAGTTGCGCCAGATGTCGTGCGTGCGCTGGTCGGTGAGGCGGATCGAGCAGCGCAGGAACATGGCGTTGCGGATCGAGCCCTCCTTCCACTGTTCATAGACCGAGGCGCACTCGCTCTCGCGATAGGCCTCGAAACCCTCGCGGCTCTTGCGCATCAACCCCGCAAGTTCGCTTTCATTGTCGGCCGAACCGATGGCCGTTTCGAAGTATTCCTTGCGGCGCTCGTCGGCGCGCTCGAGAATTGCGGCAAGGCACCGGTTGATCGCGTAGGTCGTCCCGTCGCAATCATATGATCCACCCGAGCGCTCGGCAGGAGCGAAACGGAAAACCAGTTCCTGGGGCTCGGGATTGTCGCTCTTCATCCGCACTGCCGCGACGAGGCCGCTGCCTGGATTGTCCGGGTCGGCGCAGCGCAGGGTCAGCGCGTTGAAATAGGCCGCGCACGGCTCGATCGCGACGAGGCGGAATGTGAGCATGTCGTCCTTCTCCTCCCACCCGGTGAGGTCGGCGTTGAAGTGTTTGAGCTTGAGCGCAAGGCTATCGCCCACCGGCATGATGTACATGTGCTCGGAAAACATGATCGCGCCATCTTGGGACTCCTGCACGAAGGTACCGATCATCGTCCCGCCGCTCGGGGGGAGCCAGCTTTCCATTGCGGGCGCGCCTTGGATGCCTTCGCCAGTCCATTGGCCGATCAGCCAATCAAGCTCGTCGATGCTGGCAGGCGGCGATTCGAAGCCGTTTTCGCCCAGTCTTGTCTCCTGTGCACCAGCCGGCGCCGCTATCATTGCAAGCGCTGCAATAACCGCGAAGAAAATGTGCCGCATACCTGCCTCCTGTCATCTTCACGTGTAGCGCGCGGCCCCAAAATCACCTAGCGACATTGGAACAGGCGCGGCGGCAAAACCGTTGCAACAATGGAGGATCGGCCAACTTGACGTTTACGTAAACGCAAGCTAGGCCGCACCTCACGAGATTCGTCGTGTCCGACGCAGCCCTCGCGTCGGCCACGCCAAAGGGAAAGGAACTCACATGAAAATCCTCGTCCCCGTCAAACGGGTGATCGATTACAACGTGAAGCCGCGGGTCAAGGCCGACGGTTCGGGCGTTGATCTTGCCAACGTCAAGATGAGCATGAACCCGTTCGACGAGATTGCTGTCGAAGAAGCGATCCGGATCAAGGAAGCCGGCAAGGCGGACGAAATCGTCGCGGTATCGATCGGCCCGGCAAAGGCGCAGGAAACGCTGCGCACTGCACTCGCCATGGGCGCGGATCGCGCCATCCTGGTCGAAACTCCAGACGAGGTCGGATCCGAAGTCGAGCCGCTGACCGTCGCCAAGATCCTCAAGGCGATCGCCGACGAGGAACAGCCTGGTCTCATCCTGCTCGGCAAGCAGTCGATCTCGGATGACAGCAACCAGACCGGCCAGATGCTCGCCGCGCTGATGGGACGCCCGCAAGGCACCTTTGCCAACACCATCGAGATCGAGGGCGATCACGTCATCGTGAAGCGCGAGATCGATGGCGGGCTCGAAACGGTGAAGCTTCCGGTGCCTGCGATTGTCACCACCGATCTTCGCCTCAACGAGCCGCGCTACGCTTCGCTGCCCAACATCATGAAGGCGAAGAAAAAGCCGCTCGATACAAAGACGCCCGGCGATTACGGAATCGAAATCGCCCCCCGCCTCACCACGCTCAAGGTTGCCGAACCGCCTGTCCGTCAGGCCGGTGAAAAGGTCGAAAGCGTCGAAGAGCTGGTCGAAAAGATCAAAGCGCTCGGCATCGCCTGAAGCCCACGGACAGGAAGGACAGAAAAGACATGAACACCCTGGTTCTCGTCGAACACGACAATTCAAGCGTCAACGACGCAACCCTCGCCGTGATCACCGCTGCCGGGCAGATCGGCGAAGTCACCGCGCTGGTCGCCGGTCACAATTGCGGCTCGGTCGCTGAAGCGGCTGCCAAGATTTCGGGCGTCTCCAAAGTGCTCAAGGCCGACGATCCGGCCTACGAACATTTCCTGCCGGAAAATGTTGCGCCGCTGGTCGCCAGCCTGATGGACAATTACGACGCGTTTCTCGCGCCGGCCACGACCACGGGCAAGAACATCGCCCCGCGAGTCGCCGCCATGCTCGACGTGATGCAGATTTCGGACATACTCTCGGTCGAAGGCGACAAGACCTTCACCCGCCCGATTTATGCCGGTAACGCAATCGCGACCGTCCAGTCGTCCGACCCCAAGCTCGTCATCACTGTGCGCGGCACTGCTTTCGACAAGGCCTCGCCCGAAGGCGGCGCGGCCCCGATCGAGGAAGTCAGCGGTCCGGGCGATGCGGGTCTTTCAGAATTCGTCAGCCGCGAAGTCGCCGATGGCGGCGATCGCCCCGAACTGACCAGTGCGAAAGTGATCGTATCGGGTGGCCGCGCGCTGAAGGATGCAGAGACTTTCGAACAGATCATCACCCCGCTCGCTGACAAGCTTGGCGCAGCAATCGGCGCTTCGCGCGCCGCAGTCGATGCGGGCTATGTGCCCAACGATTACCAAGTCGGCCAGACCGGTAAAATCGTGGCTCCCGAAGTCTATATCGCCATCGGTATTTCGGGCGCGATCCAGCACCTTGCCGGGATGAAGGATTCCAAAGTCATCATCGCGATCAATAAGGACGAGGACGCCCCGATCTTCCAGGTCGCGGATATCGGCCTCGTCGCCGATCTCTACAACGCGGTGCCGGAGCTTACCAACGCCCTGTAATCACGCTGACAATTGACTTGAACGAAGCCTCCGCCGCGCTAACCTGCCCGGCGGAGGTTTTGTTTATGGGTCGTCTCTTCGTTGTACTTTTCTGCGCTATTTTCGCATTCGTTTCGGTCCCTGCAAGTGCCGCCACGCTCAATCTCATGCCGAGCTCGGAATGGCGACTGCGCGAGTATGACGACAAGTGCAGGATGATCAGGAGATTTGGCGAGGGTGAGGATCAGGTTTCGCTCTGGATCGACAAGGCGGGACCAGGACGTTTCGTCAACATCACAGCGATCGGTCGCCCATTCCGCAGCCCTTACGGTGCACGCGCCAAAATTGCCTTCAGTCCTGGGGTACCGATCTCTCGAGGCTTTATCTCAAGTACATCGAGCAAGGGGCGTCCAGTGCTCGTCATGTTCGGAGTCGAGCCACTTGCGTTTGTCAATGAGATGGCCACGACCGAAGAAAGCGCAGAAGAGTTTGTCGAACTGGACTCTGTCAACGGCCAAGGCACCATCGATCCGGAATTTCTGAGAGAGAGGCACGACGCTGTAACGGCGATCGAGCTTTCGGGCGCTCTGGTCCAGAAAGTATCGCTCGAAACTGGGGGCATCGGGGAGATGATGGAGCAGTTGCAGCATTGCGCCGACAGGCTGGCTGAGAATCGCGTCCGAACACCGGAAGGCGAGACCCGCAAAGGGCAAGGGGCACGGGACCGCGACACGTTCGATTGGGCTCCCAAGATTCAAGCGAATTACCCGTCTTTCCTGCTACGGGAAATGGCCCAAGGTTCGGTGGGTGTGAGGGTCCAGATCAATCCGGAAGGGCGCGCGACTTTTTGCGAGGTGACAAACCACACTGGTCCTGCGGGTTTCAACGATGCCGCCTGCCTCGCAATGATCCGCTATTCGCGGTTTTATCCAGCTATCGATGCGGAAGGTAATCCGATGTGGGGATCGTATTCGACGCGCGTTACCTATCGCATTAATTGATCCAAGGCATTTGCAGGCGGCGCCCGCCGATCCTTCGCTCACTCACAGGATTGGACCGCACGAAATCCCGTCTTGTGAAAGACCTCCGCCGCGCTAACCTGTCCGTCGGAGGTTTTACATGGGGCGCAATTTCAGGGTCTTGGTCACAGCGGTTATGCTGTGCCTCATAGTTCCAGTACCGACATTGGCAGACGACAAGGTGACCCTGCTCGAACCGAGCTCGAATTGGTTCGCCTCGCTCGAGAATGGCAGCTGCCGCCTTGCTCGCAATTTCGGCAGCGGTGCCTCGGAGCATCGGCTCGTTTTCGAGCAATGGGGTCCGTCCAAGGGCTTCGGCCTGATCGTTGCCGGCCCCGCGACAGAGAAATTCTCGAGCGGCAGTAAGACCGATCTCGTCTTTTACGACGGATACAGGCCACGTGAAATCCGTCCGGTGAAGGGTAAGCTCGAGAAATACGGGACTTCGCTCACCGAGATCGCTGTCGGCAGCAAGAGTACGCGCGAGAACAGGCTCAACACGAAAGAGGCGGAGGAAGAGGCTGAATAAGAGGCAAAATCCGGTTTTCCCGCTATCGACCCGGCTTTCGCCGGAAAGGTGGAATATGTGTCTCTGCGGCAAGGCGCTCGCATCCTGACGCTCAAGACCGGAACGATGGGCGATGCGTTCAGCGTGCTCAACCAGTGTGCCGAGCAGCTCATGGTTTCCTGGGGTCTCGATCTTGCCGAACAGAAAGCGCAAACGCGGCAACCGAAGCTCGAAAACTGGCGCAAGATCAACGAGCGGCTCTTCGCCAACTGGCCAAGCGACATGATCGAGGAAGCTTGGCGGGGATCAGTCAATATCTGCGTTCTCGTCGATGAGAGAGGCAGGACGAATGGCTGCCAGGCGACCAATATGGCGATGACGCAGGAAATGCAGGAAGCGACCTGCAATTCGATGACACGCGCCCGGTTCGATCCTGCGCGTGATGCCGAGGGCAAGCCGATGCGATCCTTTTACGAAATGACCATCACCTACCGGGTGATGTAGGCTCCGACGCAGGCGGCACGGTGCCGCGCCAGGGTTCAGCCTTGCGAGATACTAGGGTTCTGCCCGCTGGACTACCCGATGGCGCGTCTCGCCCGGCCTTCCCGGGACCCGTTTGCGGGGACCTGGCCTGGAGTTCGAGGCGGCAAGCGAGGCCAGCCGCGATGCGCAGGCGACAACTTCCTCGATATCGCCATCGATCAGGGCGGAGGCAAAGCGCGAGCATTCACGCTGTCCTTCCAGCGTGCGGGTGGATGTGACGACATGCCCGAGCAGCTGAAACAACCTGAAGCGGGCCTCGAGCAGCGATCCCTGGCCGGCCGCCGCTTCGAGCGCGGAGAAATAGAGTTCCTGGTGCGGGCTGCATCCCGAGGCGCGATCCCGCCACAAAGCGCGTCCCGAAAAAACGTAGGCGCCTGCACCGACTTCGAAACGACAGGGTTCGACAGCTGTTACGAGCGCGCCGTTGATTACTGCCTGCGCTCCGGCTTCGAGGTAGACCGAGTGCGGTCTCGAATGTGTCGGGGTCTCAAACATCGCTGTCCTGTAATACGGACAACGCGGACCCGTGCACAGGACGGTTCAATACATAGGGGCCGATGGATATGGCGTTTACGGATTGCCGCTGATTACAGGAAGCTGGTGATGAAGTGGAGCGTCATGCCGACAAGTCCGCCCACCAATGTGCCGTTGATGCGGATGAATTGCAGGTCGCGCCCGACCGCGCTTTCGATGCGCCCCGTAATCGTCGTCGCATCCCAGCGCTTTACCGTCTCCGAGACCAGCGTCACGATCTCGTTGCCATAGCGTGTCGCAATGCCGACCGCGGTGCGGCGCGCGAAACGATTGATCTGTACCTGAAGCCGGTGATCCTGCTTCAACGCCTTGCCAAGATCGGCGAGGCCCTTGCGCATCTCCATGCCAAGGCCGCTATTCTGCTCGCGCGCGCGGCGGATCAGCGAGACGCGAATGCGCTCCCACACGCCCATCCACCATTCAGCGACCGCCGGGTTTTCTATCAGATCGCGCTTCATTTCCTCGACACGCTCGCGGGTGGCGGGATCGTGCTGCAAGTCATGCGCGAGCTTTTCGAGGCCTTCTTCGATCTTCGAGCGCAGCGGGTGATCCGGATCGACCAGCACCTCGGCGAGCAGCTTGTAGAGGCCATCCAGAACACTCGTCGAAATCCGTTCGTCGAGGCCGGTCCAGCGCAGCACCGCATTGGCGCGCTTGGAAATCATCTCCTTCACCATTTCCTCGTTGTCTTCGAGGGTGAGGCCGGACCAGCGGATTATCCCGTCGATCAGAGGAAGATGGCGACGATCGGTCATCGCATTTTCGAGCATCCGCCCGGCGAGCGGCGAGATGTCGAGCTTGGCGAGCTGCCCGGCGAGCCCCGAGCGCACCTGATTGCCGAGCCGGTCGGGATCGAGCGATTCGAGCACTTCGGCCAGCAGTTCAGCCGCGCCGCCAGTAATACGCGAACGGTTGTCATCGCTCGAGCGGTCGGGGCTGTCGACCAAGAAGTCGCCAACTGCCTTGGCGACGTTCATCCCCGACATGCGCCTCGCGACGACCGCAGGCGTGAGAAAATTTTCGCGCAGGAATTGCGCCATCGTGTCGGCGATGCGGTCCTTGTTCTCGGGGATGATCGCGGTGTGTGGGATCGGCAGGCCGAGCGGGTGGCGGAACAGCGCAGTCACCGCGAACCAGTCCGCCAGGCCGCCGACCATTGCGGCCTCGGCAAAGGCATTTGCATAGGCCCAGGCCGGGTGTTGATCGACGAGGCCGTGGGTGCTGAAGAACACCACCGCCATCGCGCCGAGCAGTCCGGTGGCGGTCCACCGCATGCGTCTGGCACGGTCCGCCGTCAGCGGTTGTCCGCCGAACGTGTAGGTCTGGGGCGTAGCGTCAGTCATCCACGCGCCCTCTGCCCGAATTCCGGGCCCGCGTCACCAGCGGAGTTCTACTCCGCAGGCTCGGCTCCGGGTGGCAGGCGAGTAGCCGGTACGGCGCCGCCTTCGCCGCCCGGGAAAGGCACATCGGGCGAGGGCTCATCTGCAACCGGGCTCTGCGGCTTGCCATCGTCACCCGGCTTGTAGGTCAGCATTTTCTCGCGCAGCCACGGTCCGATGCGGCGCTCGAACCCGTCTGCGAGACTGAAGCCTGCCGGGACGATCACGAGGGTCAGCATCGTCGACATGATGAGCCCGCCGATCACGACGATTCCCATCGGCTGGCGCCATGCACCATCGCCGGTGAGCGAGATTGCTGTCGGGATCATGCCTGCGGTCATCGCCACGGTCGTCATGACGATCGGCTGCGCGCGCTTGTGCCCGGCATCCATGATCGCGTCGCGTTTGCGCACGCCCTTCGCCATCTCTTCAATCGCGAAGTCGATCAGCAGGATCGAGTTCTTCGACACGATCCCCAGCAACAGCAGGATGCCGATATAGACCGGCATGGTCTGCGGCATGCCGACGAGCCAAAGCAGCAGGATGCCTCCAAGCGGCGCGAGCGCCAGCGAGGTCATGTTGACCAGCGGGCTCATCAGGCGCTTGTAGAGCAGCACCAGGCAGGCAAAGACCAGAAGGACACCGGCGATGATCGCGATGGTGAGGTTCTGCAGCATTTCCTGCTGCCACTCATCCTCGCCGACCACATCGCGGATCACGCCGGTGGGTAGGTCCTGGAGGATCGGGAGCTGGTCGACAGCGGCCTGCGCCTCGCCCTTGACCACGCCGTTGGCGAGGTCCGCGCCGATCAGCACGCGGCGGTTCTGGTTGTAGCGCTGGATTGCCGTCGGACCGGATCCGAAGGAGATGTCCGCCACACGGCTGAGCGGCACCGTGCCGCCATTGATCGTCTGGACCGGCAGGTTCTCGATCGTCGTAAGCTCGGACCGGGCATCTTCGGAAAGCTTCACGCGGATCGGGATCTGGCGATCGGACAGAGAGAATTTCGCTGCGTTCTGCTCGATCTCGCCGAGCGTCGCGATACGGATCGTCTGCGAAAGGGCCGCCGTACTTACGCCCAGCTCCGCCGCGATTTCTTCACGCGGCTTGATGATGATTTCGGGCCGGTTGAGGTCGGCGCTGACGCGAGGGGCAATCAGCGTGTCGATCCCGCGCATCTGCTCGACGAGCGTTGCAGCGGTCTCGTTGAGGACCTCGGGGTCGGATCCGGCAAGCATGACGGTCAGGTCACGGCCAGAACCGAACCCGCCGCTCTGCGATTCGAACCGCACGCGCGCATCCGGGATTTCCTGCAGCAGCGGCGCGACTTCGCGCTCGAACTCGATCGAGGTGCGCTCGCGGTCTTCCTTCAGCGTGATGTAGATGTTCGCATTGCCGATCCGGACTCGTTCGAGCATCAGCTCGATCTCGGGCTGCTGTTCGAGGATGTCGACGACCTGTTCCGTCACGCGTTCGGTCGCCTCAAGCGTTGTGCCCGGCACCATTTCGATATCGACCGCGCTGTTCGCATCGTCGATCGAAGGCTGGAACTGACCGGGAATCTGACCGAACAGCAGGATGGTGAGGAGCAGCGAGAACCAGCCAACGCCCAGCATCCAGACGCGGTGATCGTAGAACCGCGCGGTGAGGTACTTCATGGCGTTGCCGAACCTGCCGCCTATGCGGGTGAGAAGTTCGATCAGCTTGAATGTCAGCCAGCCAGCCGTGAAGCCGGTGAGCGTCACGAAGATGACCAGTACCAGTTCGAACAGCTTCGACACGAGGAAGAAGGTCCAGGAGTTGATATCGGACGATGCGGCGAGAGCGACCTGCTTCGCGGTGTCGAACCCGCCGATCCCGCCGAAGACCCAGAACATGCCCATCACGCTCGCCACCAGTACGGCGATCACCGCGAGCAGCAGGCCGATCGAATAAAGGAAGCGCGAACGCGGGCTCTCCAGCCCTTCGCGCCGTGCATACATCTTGCCGCGATCGAGCGTCCACCCGAGCACCCGCATATAACGGTCCATCATCGGGCCTTCGCCGTGCTTGGCAGCGCCCTTGGCGGAGAGGAAATAGGCCGCCATCAGCGGCGTGATCATTCGCGCCACGGCGAGCGACATGAGCACCGCCACCACGACCGTCAGACCGAAATTCTGGAAGAACTGGCCCGAAATGCCCGGCATCAGGCCAACAGGCAGGAACACCGCGACGATACAGAAACTTGTCGCCACAACCGGCAGGCCGATCTCGTCGGCAGCGTCGATACTCGCCTGATAGGCGGATTTGCCCATCCTCATGTGTCTGACGATGTTCTCGATCTCCACGATCGCATCGTCGACCAGCACACCCGCCACCAGCGCCAGCGCCAGCAATGACAGGAAGTTCAGGTTGAAACCCATCAGGTCCATGAAGAAGAACGTCGGGATCGCCGAGAGCGGGATCGCGACCGAGGAGATGAAGGTCGCCCTCCAGTCGCGCAGGAACAGGAACACGACGACCACAGCGAGCAGCGCGCCCTCGATCAGCGCAGCCATAGAGCTCGCATACTGGCTTTCGGTGTAGACCACTGTGTTAAACAGCGGGATGAAACGCACGCCTTCGTTCTCGGCTTCGATCTTGGCGATTTCTTCTTTCGCCTCGTCGAAGACAGTAACATCCGAAGCCCCGCGCGCACGGCTCATGTAGAAATTGACAACCTCGCGGTCGCCCACCTCGCTGATGGACGTGCGTTCGGAAAATCCGTCACGCACGGTAGCGACATCGGCAAGGCGCGTGGTGCGGCCTCCTCCGAGCTGGATCAGGCGCTGCGACAGGTCGTAGGCAGTCTCGTCGTTACCGAGTACACGCAGCGACTGGCGGGTACCGCCGACTTCGGCGAGACCGCCCGCCGCATTGATATTCGTGCTGCGCAAGACGGCATTGATCTGGGAGGCCGTAACGCCGAGCGCCTGCATCTTGGCCGGGTCGAGGATGACCTCGATCTCGCGATCCACTCCGCCCCAACGGCCCACCTCGGCCATGCCCGATATGTTGTTGAGCCGCTTGGCGACCGTATCGTCGATGAACCAGCTCAACTGCTCGATCGTCATGTCGTCGGCCTGCACGGCGTAGATGCCGAGGAAGCCTCCAGCGATTTCGGCTTTGGTGATGCGTGGCTCGAGTATTCCGTCGGGCAGGTTGCCACGAATCGTGTCGATCGCGTTCTTGACCTCGACCACCGCATCGTCCGGATCGGTGCCGATCTCGAATTCGACGAAAGTGCTCGAGAAACTCTCGCTCGCGGTCGAATTGACCGATTTCACCCCGTTGATCGAACTCAAGGCGCTTTCGACCACCTGAGTGATCTGGTTTTCGATTTCGGTAGGGGCAGCGCCGGGCTGCGAGATACCGACCTGAACGCCCGGGAATTCGACGTCCGGATTGTTCGTGACATCCATGCGCGAAAAGCTGACGAGTCCGGCAAGGAGAAGCGCCGTGAACAACACCAGCGGGATCACCGGATTGCGGATCGACCAGGCTGAGATGTTTCTGAAGTTCATGGGTGCCTGCCTGTCAGTTTCGCGTCATGCGCTCGGTTTGAGCGTTTACTCCGAGCTACGGGCGGAATGCGCATCGGACGCAGCCGGGGCCGCATCCGCCACGGCTTCGTTCGTTTCGCCTTTCCGGCGCGGCTTCACGGTTTCGCCCGGATTGAGGAAACCGCCCGAATAAAGGACGACCCGTTCATTGCCTGTCAGCCCTTCGGTGATGGCGATGCCTTCGGGCGTCACCATGCCTGTTTTCACGGCGCGGCGCACGGCCTTGTCCTCATCGTCGACGACATAGACATAGCTGCCTTCATCATCGGCAAGCACTGCGCTTTCGGGCAATACGGTGGCGGTGATCGTGCCGCTGCTGATGCGTGCGGTGGCAAAACCACCCGGGCGCAATTCGGGCGCGTAGGAAAGCGCAATACGTACGGTACCCTGCCGCGTCTGTTCGTCGATCACCGGGGAAAGCTGCCAGACCTGGCCCTGGAAACTCTTGTCGATCCCGGTAGGGGTGACGCTCGCCATGACGCCTTGCGAAAGGCTGGCGAGCTGGGTTTCCCCGACCCGCGCGAGCATTTCCATCTCTCCGCCGCGGGCGATGCGAAAGAGTGCAGGCGTGCCGCCGCTGACCGTCTGGCCGGGCTCGACATTGCGTTCGAGCACGTAGCCGGCCGCAGGCGCAATGACGTTGAGGCGGGCGTTGCGGGCGCGCAATTCAGAAAGCTGTGCCTCGGCAACCTTTACCCGCGCGACCGCTGCATCGCGTGTTGCCGTCAGCCGATCGACATCGGCCTTCGACACAAAGCCGCGATCGACGAGTTTGAGCGCGCGATCGAGATTTGCCTGCGCAAGCTCTGCATCGGCGCGAGCGACTTCGATCTGCGCGGCTTGGGCGGCAGCCTGCTGGTTCTGTACCGAGCGGTCGATCACCGCGAGCACCTGGCCCTGACGCACCCAGTCTCCCGCATCGACGGGCACCGAGACGACACGGCCGCCCTCTCCCACAATGCCGACCGGCATTTCACGCCGGGCGGCGATCGTTCCCGGCGCTTCGATGACGCCGTTGATGGTCGTCTGCCCCGGGGAAACGACAGTAACGACGGGCGATTGCTCGTTGTCGTCGCCGGGACCGGCGGGCGCACCGCCGGCAAAAGCGAAATAGGCCGCGATGGCCAGCAGCAGCCCGAATATCACGAGCCCACCGATCAGGAGCGTCCTGCCCCTGCCTGACAAACGTTCACCGCGCGCACCAGCGACGTCTGCCGGGATGCTGTCGGCCGCCTCCGCCGTGATGGTTGTCTCGTAATTCATTGCCTGTGGCCTTTTGATGGGGCAGTCCATTGCGCCGGAGTTTAGCGACCGAAGTGTATTACCGGCATAAGTCACCAAGTGCAATAGGTCTTAGGCCCGGCTTAGCCCCCGCACAATCCGGCCATCGACTGACGACTTTGAGCCTAGACGAAGGGCGAGAGGAACATGTGCCTGTCGCGCATGCAAAAAGGGCGGCGCGACCCTTCCGTCGCACCGCCCAATTTGCGCTTTTGGGCGCCCTGCCCGGGCGCGAAAACAGTCCTTAGCGCACTCTGCCGCGCTGGATCAGGTTGAGGATTCCGAGCAGCACGATTGCGCCGACCAGCGCCCCGAGGATGCCGCTCCAGTCGGGCGGCCAGCCACCGATTGTGCCACCGCCAAAAATAAAGCTCATCAGCGAATTGCCGATGAACGAGCCGATAATGCCGACCACGATATTCCAGAAGATTCCCATCGAGGCATCGCGAGACATCACGATACTGGCGAGCCAGCCGATGATTCCACCCATGATGATGAACCAGATAAATCCCAGCATTTGCATTCCTCCTCAGTTGCAAACCCCGCAAGCGGATTGCGGGCGCGACACTAGGCGCTTCCCTTTGAAAAGGGAAATCGCTTGTGGAGAATGCTTTGCGGAGGCGACCGGAAGTGCCGGTCGGATCGCTCAGTACTTTAGCTGGCGCTCGTAGAGGTCGCGATAATGCTGGATACGGGTGACGCGCAGACCAGCCATGCCGGAGCGATCGACCGCGCGCTGCCACGATGCGAATTCTTCGAGCGTGAGGCTGTAGCGTTCCAGAACTTCATCGATCGTGAGCAAGCCGCCATTAACCGCAGCGACCACTTCGGCCTTGCGGCGCACAACCCAGCGCTTCGTCTTGGGCGAAGGCAGGTCCTCAAGCGTCAACGGCTCGCCAAGCGGGCCAATCACTTGTGCTGGGCGGATGTCCTGGTTCTCAATCATTCTTATTCTCTCGCATCGCCTGTTGCCGCATCGCCAATAGGTTCATCGCCTATGCAGCGCGAAGCTTTGCAGTGCCCTAAAGCATCATGGTTAACGATCCGTTCGTCATACTCTGCCGCGCGAAAATAGGTCGCTGCGGCATCGCCGAAGCTGGCCGCGCTCCCGTGGATATTGAGCCGTGCATCGCGCCGCATCAACAGCCGCAGGTCGCGCGCTGCGTTGAGTCGTGCAGTAACTTCGTTCCATTCGAGCGCACGCAGCGCACCGCCGCGCACCGGCACGGAATCGACGTTGCCGATCAGCAGCTCTTCGCCATCGAGTCCACCGAGCCGGGTGCCGGTTTCTTCGCGCGAGGCGGGTATGATCTTCTCGAACATGGGACTCGCTCTAGCGCGCGATGGTCAAGAAGCGGTAAAACCGACGTTTACCTCGCTTTAGGGAACTCGCGGAGCCTCTCGTCATCCCGCTCTTGCCGCTTCGGGGTGGCGTGAGCGCCCTCGCTCGCCTATATGCGGCCCCGTTCCATGGACACGCTGACAACTTCCTCGGCCAGCCCGACCTTCGGGCTCGATACTGCCGCCCTGTTCGACCTGCCGCGACCGGCGGCCGAATGCCGCATCGTGGTCGCGATGAGCGGAGGTGTCGATTCGTCGGTCGTCGCCGCACTTGCCGCCGATACCGGTGCCGAGGTGATCGGCATAACGCTGCAGCTCTACGACTACGGCGCGGCGACGGGGCGCAAGGGCGCTTGCTGCGCCGGCGACGACATCGCCGACGCGCGCGCGGTATCCGACGGGCTCGGCATCGCACATTACGTGTTCGACCATGAGAGCGCTTTCCGCGAAGAAGTGGTCGAACAGTTCGCCGACGAATATCTCGCCGGGCGTACGCCGGTGCCCTGCATTCGTTGCAATATGGGGCCGAAGTTCACCGACCTGTTCCGCATGGCGCGCGAGCTGGGGGCGGACTGCCTTGCGACCGGACATTATGTCCGCCGCGTCGAAGCGGAAGGTGGTCCGCATCTCTACCGCGCCGAAGACCAGACCCGCGACCAGTCCTATTTCCTTTATGCGACGACGCAGGAGCAGCTCGATTACCTGCGCTTCCCGCTTGGCGGCTTGCCCAAGATCAGGGTTCGCGAGCTTGCCGAAGCGGCGGGCCTGCGCAATGCGGCGAAGCCTGACAGCCAGGACATCTGTTTCGTACCCGACGGCAATTACGCAAAAATCGTCACCAAGATGCGTCCCGAAGGCGGGGTGCCGGGCGAGATCGTCCATGCCGAAACGGGCGAGGTTCTGGGCGAGCACAAGGGTATCGTCCATTACACTGTCGGGCAGAGAAAAGGCCTCGAGATCGGCGGACAGCCCGAACCGCTTTATGTCATCGGCCTCGATGCCGAGGCGCGTCAGGTCCGCGTCGGGCCCAAGCGCCTGCTCGCCGTCGAAAGCGCCGAAGTGATCGAGACCAACCGCATCGGCGACCTGCCCGACGAGCCGCTCACCGCGAAGGTGCGCAGCCTAGCCAAACCGGTGCCGGTCGCGCTCGAAGGGCCGCTGGGTAAAGGCGCGACCACGCGCATCCGCTTCGCCTCGCCCGAATACGGCGTCGCCCCCGGACAGGCGGCGGTGATCTATGCCGGCGATCGGGTCGTCGGCGGTGGATGGATCGACAGCACGATCTCGGTTGCGCAGAGCGAAGGCGCGGCCTAGGGCGCGCGCCATGTACACGCTGGAAAACAAGCGGATTTACATCGCGGGCCATCGCGGCATGGTCGGAAGCGCGATTCGGCGCCAGCTGGAGAAGCGGGGGATTGAGGTGCTGACGGCGCCGCGCGAGGTCGATCTGCGCGAGCAAACCGCCGTGCGCGACTGGTTCGCGGCCAGCCGCCCGGACGCGGTCATCGTCGCCGCAGCGAAGGTCGGCGGGATCCTTGCGAATGACAGTTTTCCGGCGGAATTTCTGTACGACAACCTGATGATCGAGGCGAACCTCATCGAGGCTTCGCACAGGTCCGATGTCGAAAAACTGCTCTTCCTCGGCTCCTCGTGCATCTATCCGAAGCTGGCGCCGCAGCCGATCCCCGAAGACGCTTTACTCACCGGCCCGCTCGAGCCGACCAATGAATGGTACGCCATCGCCAAGATCGCCGGGATCAAGCTGTGCCAGGCCTATCGCCGCCAGTACTATCGCGATTTCATCAGCGCCATGCCGACCAATCTCTACGGCCCGGGCGACAATTTCGATCTAAAATCATCGCATGTCCTGCCCGCTCTCATTCGCAAGGCGCACGAGGCAAAGCTCGCGGGCGACAGTTCGATCACGATCTGGGGCACCGGCGCGCCGCGGCGCGAATTCCTGCATGTCGATGATCTCGCCGCCGGATGCGTGTTCCTGCTCGAAAACTATTCGGGCGAGGAGCATGTAAATCTTGGCTCTGGCACCGATCTCACGATCAACGAGCTGGCCGAGATGGTTTGCAAAGTTGTCGGGTTAGATGGAGAGATCGTACACGACACGTCGAAGCCCGATGGAACCCCGCGCAAGCTCATGGACGGGTCGAAGATCGCGGCACTGGGCTGGAAGCCGACGATCGGGCTGGAGCAAGGGATCGCCGATGCCTATGAGTGGTTTCTCGAAAACGTAGCCAGCTAGGACCGAGACGGCCTAGCCTTCCCACTTCTCCAGCACGCAGCCATAACCTTCACGATAGGTTGCCGTGTTGCTGGTCACCAACGGGAAACGCGCGGTCACGCTCTTGGCATCAACGTCGTCGACGAGTGTTACGAGTTCCATCCCTTCAAGCTTGTCTTTCTCGCAGTCCTCGAGGCTACGACCCGCGACGAAACGGCACGAACACGCCACGCGCGCGGCGTAAGACGTGCCTACCTCGGCATAGCCATTGATTGGCTCGCGATAAGAGTAGGCCGCCACACCGATGCCGATCGCGATTATCGCAAGCAGCCACAGGCCGAGCCGGGATTTCGATGAACGGGAGGGATTTGCCATTGCGCTCGAACTATCCTCGGGCAATTGAGAGCGCAATGAGAGATCGCATTAAGCCTTTTCGGTTTGCCGCTCCTGTGGCCCTTGCCATCACGCTTGCCGCTTGCGGTTCGGCACCGCCAGCCACGCCGCCGCTTTCCGATGAGGCGCTCGCAGCGGTGACCGAAAATGCAGGCGCTCCCAAGGATCAGCTGGCGCGGCAGGTGGACGATCTCTTCATCAAGGAGGGCCTCGGCGAGACACGCGCGGTGGTGCTGATGGCAAATGGCGAACTTGCGGCCGAGCGCTACGGCGAAGGCTACGATGCGGACACGCGATTCATAAGCTGGTCGATGGCAAAGACGGTTACCGCCGTTCTCATCGGGATGCTGGTCGCCGACGGAAAGCTCAGCCTGGATGATCCTGCACCGGTTTCGATGTGGCAGCGACCAGGCGATCCACGTGCGGAAATTACATTGCGCCACCTCCTGCAAATGCGATCCGGATTGCGGCACACGGAGGCGGGCGATCCGCCATACGAAAGCTCCGAGGTCCGCATGCTGTTCCTCGACGGGCGCGATGACATGGCGCGCTGGGCAAAGGAGCAACCGCTCGAGGCGGAGCCGGGTGAGAAGTTCGAATATTCATCGAACACGACCGTTATCCTCGCCGATCTCGCCGCGCGCGCCCTGACATCGAGCGAGGATCCCGAAGCGCGCCGCGCGGCAGTGGACGATTTCCTGAATGAGCGGCTGTTCACCCCGCTCGGCATGGATTCGATGGTGCTCGAATTCGATGCTTCGGGCACGCTTATCGGTGGCAGTCTTATGCACGCGAACGCGCGCGACTGGGCCAAATTCGGCGAGTTCATGCGTCGCGGAGGCCGTTCACCCGAAGGCGAGCAGCTGGTGCCAAGCCGCTGGATCACCGCAATGACGACGCCTAGCCCGGCCGCGCCGCATTACGGCTTCCAGACATGGCTCAATCGCCCGCTGGCCAGCCCTGGCGAATACGACCACCCGCTCTTCCCGGAGCGCGCGCCGCAAAGCCTGTTTTCGCTGATTGGCCATATGGGTCAGTACGTGCTGGTCTCGCCCGAGCAGGGTCTGACGCTCGTGCGTCTCGGCCATTCGACCTCGGCGGAGCGCCCCCCGATGCTTCAGGAAGCCGCCGATGTGCTGGCGCTTTATCCGGTGAGGTAGAAGCCACCCTCGACCACCGTCACGCACGGTCCGCCGAGCCATACGCGATCTTCTTCGACACGCATCACGAGATCGCCGCCGCGCCTGGACGCCTGATGCGCGGTCATCTCGGCCTTTCCCAGCCTGTCGACCCAGAATGGCGCGAGCGCCGCGTGCGCAGAGCCGGTGACACTGTCTTCGGGCACACCCCATGCGGGCACGAAAACGCGGCTGACAACGTCGCATTCATCGCCCGGTGCGGTGCAGATAGCCATGAGATCGATTTTACCCAGCGCGGTCATATCGGGATCGAGCGCACGCACTTCGGATTCATTTTTGAGGAGGATTATCGCGGTCTGCTCGGCGCCCTCGTAGGAAAGGAATGTCTCGCCGCGAAAGCCGAGCGCGGCAAGCAATTCGGGTTGCGATGATGGTTCGACCCTGGTGAGCGGCAAGGCGAGCTCGTAGGCATCGTCCTTGCGCACCACTTCGAGAATGCCTGCCTTGCGCGTCCTGAAGGTCACTCGCTCGCCGCCATCGCGCCGTAGCAGGACATGCCCGCTCGCGAGCGTGGCGTGGCCGCATAGCGCCACCTCGTCGGTCGGCGTGAACCAGCGCAATTCCCAATCTGCCTTACCGGTCTCGTCGCGCACGACAAATGCCGTTTCGGCGAAATTGTTCTCCTCGCCGATCTTCTGGAGAACCTCGTCGTCGAGCCATTGCTCGAGCACCATCACCGCGGCCTGATTGCCGCAAAATGGGGCGCTCGCGAACGCATCCACGTGCCAGTACGGTATCGTCTCGGTCATCGCGCAATCCTCATGGATAAAGGAGCGTGTCGGACCAGCTCAGCGCGTCGCCGGCACCCTGCAGAGTGAACAGGCGGCGATCATGCAACCGGTTGTCACGGTCCATCCAGAACTCAATTCTTTCAGGCCGTAAAGTGAAGCCTGTCCAGTGCTCTGGGCGCGGCACCTTGCCTTCCTGTTCGTACTTGCTCCACAGCTCGGCAACACGATCGATATATTCCTGCCGATTGGCAAGCGGGCGCGATTGGTCGCTGGCCGCGCTGCCAACCTGGCTCTTGAAGGGGCGCGAATGGAAGTATTCGTCAGCGCGCTCAGGTGTCACTTCGACGAGCGTTCCTTCGATACGGATCTGGCGGCGCAGGCTCTTCCAGTGGAACAGCAGCGCCGCGCGCATATTGGCGCGGATTTCCTCGCCTTTGCGGCTTTGGGCATTGGTGAAAAAGGTGAAGCCGCCTTCGTCAGCTCCATGGCCCTTCAACAGAACCATCCGAACCGAAGGCGCACCTGCGGGCGTTGCCGTAGCAAGCGCCATGGCATTGGGATCGTTGGGCTCGTTTTCCTTCGCCATTGCGAACCATTCATCGAACAGCACGAAAGGATCGGAACCCGGCGGGATCGCGCTGTCGGCAAGCTGGGTTTCGTCGAGAGGGGCAGTGTGGGCCATGTAGGTAAAGTCTTGCTCCGAGAACGGTTTCAAATGGTGTTATTGAGAAAAGCCTCGCTACACAGCCGGTTCCTTGAAACGGGCGGTGCCGGATCCGGATCGGGACGCTGGCGCAACATCATCTTGCACGCGCGCACTGTCTCACCTAGCTAACTCACCATGAAAGACCCGTACAGCACACTTGGCGTTTCACGCAAAGCTTCCGAAAAGGAAATCAAGAGCGCTTATCGCAAGCTCGCTAAGGAACTGCACCCCGACCGTAACAAGGATAATCCCAAGGCGGCGGAGAAATTCTCCGACGCGACAAAGGCTTACGACTTGCTGTCGGACAAGGACAAGCGCGCACAGTTCGACCGTGGCGAGATCGACGCAGAAGGCAATCCGCTCAATCCGTTTGCAGGCATGGGCGGCGGCTTCGGTCGCGGCAGTTACGGCGCGAGGCCCGGCGGTTCGGCCGGAGGCGGCTTCCGCGACCCCGAATTCGGCGGACTTTCGCCCGACGATATGGATCTTGGCGACCTGTTCGAGGGATTGTTTGGCGGCGGACGTGCAGGCGGACGTGGCAATTCGAGTGCCCGGCGCGGCTTCGGCCAGCGGCCGCCCCCGCCGCCCAAGAGGCGCGGAGCGGACATCCAGTACCGGCTCGCCGTGCCGTTCGTCGATGCGGCATCGGGTAAGGACCAGCGGATAACGCTCGCCGATGGCAAGGCAATCAACCTAAAACTCCCCGGCGGCGTCGAAGATGGCACGCAGATGCGTCTCAAAGGCAAGGGGCACGAGGGGCCGGGCGGCAACGGCGACGGCATCGTCGTCGTGGAAATCGGCTCGCACCCCTTCTTCCGCCGCGACGGAGACAACATCCGGATGGACCTGCCGATCACCCTCGACGAGGCGGTAAGAGGCGCCAAGGTCAAATGCCCCACGGTCGATGGCCCGGTCATGCTGACGATCAAGCCGGGAACCGATGGCGGAACCGTCATGCGCCTTAAGGGCAAGGGATGGACCAAAAAGGGTTCGAAGGCCGACAAGCCTGAACGTGGCGACCAGCTCGTGACGCTCGAGATCCAGCTGCCCGAGGATCTTGACGCACTAGCGGAACGGCTCGGAGACTGGGTCGACCCGGCAAAGCCGCGCGAGAAATTCGGCCTGTGAGCCTTGGGGCCAGCATGAGGCGGGTGCGCTGAATGCCCGATCCCGACGACTTCCCCAGCCTCGAAGAGCGCACGATTCAGTCGCTTTCGCCAGAGGCACGCAAGCGCCGGAGGCGGTTCGGCGGGGTGACCCCGCTTTATCGCCAGCCCGACCCCATTGCCGACCGCGAATTGCCGCGCTGGCGCGCTTTGCTGGCAACGATCGCCGGACCGTTGGCTCCGGGTACGCGCGCCTTCGAGGTTATACGGCGCACCGCCTACGGCACCTATAATGACGGTTTCATTCACGCGGGCAATCTCGCCTACCTGTCGATGCTCGCGATTTTTCCGTTCTTCATCGTTGCAGGCGCGCTTTTCCAGCTGATCGGCGAGGCGGGCGACCGGCAGATGATGATCGATGCTGTCCTTCTTTCGATGCCGCCGACTGTCGCGCGCGTGATCGAACCGGTTGCAAACGACGTGATCGACGCGCGCAGCGGGTGGCTGCTTTGGGCGGGCGTCGGGGTCGGGCTATGGACTGTTTCGAGCCTGATCGAGACGATCCGCGATATCCTGCGCCGCGCCTATGGCACCAAGGCTACCCATGCGTTCTGGAAGTATCGTCTGGCATCCATGGGGCTGATTCTGGGCTCGGTCGTGCTGCTGCTGCTTTCGCTTTTCGGAACCGTGGCGATCGGCGCCGCGCAGCAGGTCATCGATGCGCGCTTCCCGCAATTGACCGAAGCAATCTCAACCCTGCGATTGTCGCGGATCGTCCCCGCTCTCGGGCTATTGCTGTCGCTCTATCTGCTGTTCTACACGCTGACGCCGCGTCAGTACCGGAGTCGCCGTTATCCCAAATGGCCGGGCGCGCTGTTCACCGCCGCATGGTGGCTTGGCGTCACGACCGCAATGCCGATAGTGCTGCGCGAATTCTTCACCTACAACCTTACCTATGGCAGCCTTGCCGGGATCATGATCGCGCTGTTCTTTTTCTGGCTAGTCGGGCTCGGACTCGTTATCGGCGCCGAATTGAATGCCGCCCTCGCAGAACCCGAGCGGGAGGGTGAAGACAACATGGAGAACGCAGCATGAGCGGAATGATGCAGGGCAAACGCGGGCTCATCATGGGCCTGGCCAACGAAAAGTCGCTGGCCTGGGGCATCGCAAAGCAGCTCGCAGAGCAGGGAGCGGAGCTCGCTTTCTCCTATCAGGGCGATGCGTTGGCAAAGCGCGTGAAACCCCTCGCCGAGCAGCTCGGTAGCGACTTCACGTTCGAATGCGATGTATCGGACATGGACTCGCTCGATGCTGCCTTTGCGACGCTGAATTCTCGCTGGGACACAATCGATTTCGTCGTCCACGCCATCGGGTTCTCTGACAAGAACGAGCTCCGCGGAAAATATCTCGATACCAGCCTCGACAATTTCCTGATGACGATGAACATCTCGGCTTATTCGCTCGTCGCGGTGGCAAAACGCGCGGCGGAGATGATGCCGCCGGTGCAAGAGGACGGCAGCGGCGGCGGCTCGATCCTTACGCTTACCTATTACGGCTCGGAAAAGGTCATGCCGCATTACAACGTCATGGGCGTCGCCAAGGCCGCGCTCGAGGCGTCCGTGCGCTACCTCGCCAACGATCTCGGTCCGGCAGGCATTCGCGTGAATGCGATCAGCGCGGGACCGGTAAAGACACTCGCGGCGAGCGGGATCGGCGATTTCCGCTATATCCTCAAATGGAACCAGCTGAATTCCCCGCTCAGGCGCAATATCACGATCGACGATGTCGGCGGTGCGGGTCTGTACTTCCTTTCGCACCTGTCATCGGGCGTTACCGGCGAGACGCATCATGTCGACGCCGGATATCACATTGTCGGGATGAAGCAGGAAGACGCGCCCGATATATCGCTGGCGTGACGCAAACGCCGCTGCGGCGGCTAGCGCGATTCGATCGAAATACGGCTGAGTTCGGAGCGCAGCGTCGGCTGCCCCGAGAATGCGCGCGCGATTATTGCGATCTGAACAGTGTCGCATCCGGGCGCGTTGCGCACTTCGATCGTGTTGGCCCCTTCCTCCAGCGCCTGCGCCAGCAGCACCTTTTCGAGCTCCGGACATGAAAGCTCCAGGCGCACCGCCTGACCATCCGAGGGGCTCTCAGCGGTGAAATCCACCTTGATGGCGAACGCGGACGTGGGGACGGCCACTATCCGGCGTGCCATGATGCCGCCCTTGCCCGGCCTCGCGAACAGTTCGAGCCGTTCTCCGTCACGGCTTTCCTGCGCGCGGAAATCTGGCTGATCGACAAAGCGCCATTCGAAAGGCGGATAATCGGCTGCCCAGTCTATGACCTGCGCACCTGAAGCTGCGGCGGGTAGCGCGCGCCCCGCGTCGCTCCTGAGCAAGCTGTACAAGGCGCTTGCCTCGGCAAACCTGCCCGTGCGCGCGAGCCTGTCGACCAACCGGCGATCATATGCCTCATCGCCGAGATCGCGCTGTGCGCGCAGCTGAGCGAGCTGTGGCAGCAGGTCATCCTGGCCCAGGGCATAAGTGGACAGGAAACTCTCGTGCCATGGCGAAGAGCCATCGAGCAGGCGCGCGAATACAGGTGTCGTCCTTTCATCGCGCAGCGCCTCGCCCAACAGGGGGAAGAACTCGCTCGCCCTGCTGGTGTGGACACGCAAAATTTGGTCGAGCGTCTCGACGACATTCTCGAAATCGTCCCGTTCGATGTGCGCTTCGAGCACTGCGCCCTGCAGCGCCAGATCGCGGCGGTTGATGCGGGAGGCAGACAGCGCCGCATCCTGGCGCGCGCTGGGCTCGGTCATGGCAAGCGACAGGAGGACGAGCGCCTTTGCACTCGTCGGATCGGAGCGCCAAGCCGCAAGGGCGTCATCGCGGACCGCGGCCGCGGCAAGCTGGATTTGGGCAGGGTCGGCTACGTTCTCGCTGAATTCTCGAAACGCTGCGAGTTCCCGCGCCGCTCCGTTTGCAGGGAACAGCGCGACAGCCTGTTCGGGCGAGTTTCGCTGAGCAAGCATGCTCAGTGTGTGGAGAGCCGTGGCAACGGCTAACGCAAGGCCGATAAGTACCGCCACCCCAAGGCGCGCGTAATTGACCTGGGCCATCAGACGTTATCCGTTGCAGCCAGCCTGTCTGTGGAAATCAACTGTCGGCTGCCCGTTCTTCGTTCCCGTAGCCATAACCGTAGCCATAGCCGTACCCGTATCCATAGGCCGAGCCCTTTTCATCGAGCTTGGTCACGATCGCGCCGTACAGTTTGGCGCCGGTGCGACGCAGGCGGCTGAGCGAGTTTTCGATCGCGCGCAATTTGATCCGGTCGAACTCGACCACGTAGACCACGCCATCGACCGCGCGTGAGAGCTCGATCGCGTCTGCTAGCGACAGCATCGGCGCGCTGTCTACGATAACCTGGTCGTACTGCTGCTTGGCCAGCTCGATCAGCTCCGCAAAACGCGGGCTGGCGAGCAGTTCGACCGGGTTTGGCGGTTTGCGGCCATGCGGCAGGAAGTCGAAACCGTGCGCCTCGGTGTGGACGACCTCGTCGGCCAGGCTGTTGGACGCACCCGTGAGAAGGGTCGTCAGACCGCTGGTCCGGCCTGCGGCTTCCCCGATCAGTTCGCCCATGCGCGAATTGCGCAGATCGGCATCGATAAGCAGCGTCTTCTTCCCCAGCTGCGCAAAGCTGGCGGCGAGTGCGAAGGACGAAATCGACTTGCCTTCCGACGGAACCGAAGACGTGAGCATGAGCGAGCGCGGCGCACCTGCGGGAGTAAGGAAGGTGAGGTTCGTTCGCGCCGATTTGTAAGCTTCGCTGAGTTCGGAAGAACGCTCCGCAAGGCTTTCGTCGATATCGGCGGCCGCGATCTTCGGCACTGTTCCAAGTACCGGGAGACCGAGGCGGTTGGTGACGTCCTGCGGATCCTTGACAGTCTGGCTGAGTGCCACGCGCAGATAGACGAGTGCGGCGGAAATCAGCAACGCAACCGCGATCGAAACCAGCAGGTTGCGGAACAGCGATGGCGAATACGGTGCTCCTGGCGGGACCGCGCGATCGATCAGCGTGATGTTGTTCTGGCCAGCGCCCGATGCCTCAAGGCCTTTGAAACGTTGCAGGAGAGCGTCGTAAAGCTCGCGGTTGGTGTCAACCTCACGCTTGAGGATGCCGTAATTGATGCCCTGGCCCTGCTGGCTGAGGAAGCGCGCCTTCGCGGCCTCGACCCTGTCGCGCAGCTGGCTTTCGCGCAGTTCGGCGGAGCGAAGCGCCGACGAGGATTCGCGCGCGATTGCCTCTTTCAACGATGCGACCTCGGCCCGCTTTTCGAGCAGCGTCGGGTATTGCGGTCCGAAATTGGCTTCGAGCTGGGCGAGTTCGGCTTCGGCGCGGATCAGGTCCGAACGCAGAGGAGCGCGGGGATCGGTTGCGGGAAAGTCGTTCGAAAGCGCAGCAGCACTCGCCGCGATGCGGTCGGCAGTCGCCTCGGCCAGTGCGGCGTTTAGCGCCTGCAGGTCGTTCGCGATCAAGGTCTGGCTGGCGCTTTCCGAACCGGCTTCCTCGGTCCGGTTTTCAAGGATGAGAATCTCGTTCGCGTTGGCGTAGGCGATCAGTTCCGATTCGGATTCGGCAAGCTTTTCGCGAAGCTCGGCGATCTGGTCATTGAGATATTCGCGTGCCTCGATATTCGCGCCGAACAGCTTTTCGTAATTCGCCGCGATGAATTCCTCGGCCCAGAGATTGGCAAGCCGCGCCGATACCGTGGGCGACGGGCTGGAGAACTGGACATCGACGAGGCTCGACTGGTTGATCGGCACGACGCTGACATTGCCGAGGAGGATGCCCTGGAGCGCTCGATCGCTAATGTTTTCGGGGTTCTGGATGTTGAAGGCTTCGAGGAATTGCTCATCGCGGGCGAGATTGCCCGCCTCGATGACGCGCGAAGCCATGAAGCGCGATTCGAGCAGCTCGTATTGCGTCGTGAGATAATTCATCTCCGACAGACGCGAACGGCGTTCGAGCGGGTCGATGTCGGTGATGTTCGCCGCCTGGCTCTGGATTTCCAGGCGGGCGCTTGCACGGAACAGCTCGGTCGACATCAACGTTGCCAGGACGCCAAGCAGGATGCTCGCGGCGATAATTCCGGCGATCCAGAATATGAGCGCACGAGCTTCGATCCAGTACCGCTCGAGATCGAGCCTGAACCGGTCGTCCTGCGACTCGGCGTAACCGGTATAGGGATTGAATTCAGGTGCGTCGGGATCGGCCACGAGGGTCTGGTTCTGGTTCATGGCGCTGCCTTACCGGGTGAGGACGTTTAGAATGATGGCAGTGGTCGACAGGACCGGCGCGACGGTATCGATGATGCGGTCGATCCGGCGGCGTCCGGGCGAATCGCCAACCATTACGACGTCGTTCGGATACACTGCGGGATCGGCATAATTGCCGCGCTGGATCGCACCGATATTGTACAGCCCGATATAGCTCTGGCCATTCACGGTCCGCATGATCAGCACGTCATCGTCTTTCGCATACTCACCGAGGCCGCCGGCCTGGTTGACTGCGCGAAGAAGAGTGAGTTTGCCGGGCACCTCGTATGTACCAGGACGATTGACCTGTCCGCCGACCGAGATCGTGCTGCCCGGAAGCTCGGCCGGGATCAGGCGTACTTGCGGATCGCGCAGATACCTGCCGCGCAGGCCGTCGGCGATCATGCGCGCGGCTTCATCGGGCGACAGACCGCCCACGGCGACCACACCGAGCAGCGGATAGTCGATGTTCCCGTTACGATCGGTGAGGAAGGTGCCGCTCAAAGATTCGGCACCAATAACGGCAATTTCGACCTTCTCCTGCGGCCCGAGCGTGTAGAATTCGATCACTTCGGGTTCGGGAAGCGAAGTAAGGTCGGCAACCTCAACTTCGGGTGCCGCACCATATGTACGATCGGTGCTTGCACAGCCACCCAGCGCGAGCGCTGCTAGTGCGGCTAGAAAAGGCATTTTCTTAAAAATCATCTCGACCCCAATTCGTCCAGAACGCTGCCATACTCCATTTTGGCGCTCGTCCAACTGTTTTGACCACGAAAAACGGGCAATTTGAACCTAGTGTTGCTTGCTCGCATTACGTCGCTCAAGCGCTAGCGCGATGACAAGCCATGCTGCGACCAACTGGAACGTAGGCGTGCGCAATGGATAATCGAACAGCGATGCGACCGCGAGAATCGCTGCAATCGCGCACCAGAACACGCATCGCGCGAGCGCCTCGGGCTCTCGTGCAAAGAGGCCGCGAATGGCCAGCATCGCCCAGATCGAAAAAGCGGCAATGAGTGCCACGGCGGGCAATCCGCCCTCGATCACGAGCTGCGCCCAGTCATTGTGCGCCTGGTTCACATAGGCCGGACCCATGAATTCGGTCGGCTCGTAGAGCAAGTAAAGCGCGTCGAAAGTCCCGAAACCGGTACCGACCAGCCAGTGCCGGGACATCATTTCGCTCAGGATCGGGACGATGCGCCAGCGCAAGTCCTCGAATGCCGATTGCTCGAATGTATCTATCACGCCGGGCGCGCGCTCGAACTGCATCAGTGCGTAGAGCAGCGCGAAAACCACTGCGACGCCCACGATCAGCGCGGTGCGCGGATTGCGTGCGAAAAAGGCCATGCCGCCGGACTTCGCGCGAGCCAGCTCGGCCCGGCGGGACCAGAGCAGTGCCATCAAGGAGGACGCGAGCAATGCAGCGAGCCCGACGCCCAGCGCGGCGCGCGAGGCGCTAACCAGCAATGCAAGCAGGACCAGCACAAAAGCAGCTGTCAACGCAATCGAGGATAGGCGCGATCGGCCCGGGCGACTTCGGTCAAGTCCCAACCTCGCGATTACGAGCAGCGCCAGCGCAGAAAAAACGCCCGAATGATTCTCGTTCGCGAAGATACCCACGGCCGCGCCGGCATTGGTGTGGGTATAGAAATAGAGCGGGTTTCCCGGTCCGAAAAGAATCTGTGCGAGCCCCAAGGCTGCATCGACGACGCCGAGAGCGGCAATAGCCCAGAACACGGCCCAGATACCGGGCCGAAGCGCGAGCAGGAGCAGCGCGCCCGCCGCCGGTACGACCAGCGCAAACAGCGCGTTGAAACCACGCATGGGAACATAGGATATCGGCCGCCAATTGCCTTCGAGGCCATGCAGCGCGTCGAGTTCCGCGATGACGCCGCGCCCGGGCAAAGCCTGCCAGATCGACGGCGGCAGCGGCACCAGCTGGAGTGCGGTCCAGAGCGCCATGAGCGCAAGCATCGTCATAGGCGCACGTGCCTCGCCCAGTTTCTCGCGCGAAATCCAGTAGAACGCCGGGATCAGGAAGAGAGCTGCGACCGGGCGCAGCGCAGCAATATGTACCGCATCGAAGCGCGAACTTCCGCCAAGCAGCGCTGCGGCGCCTGCAAACAGGCCGAGCCAGATCAACGCCTGCAGTCGCGATGGCTCGCGCGCGATCGAACGGGTCGGGGCGAAGGTGGAAGAGCTCATGGGATTTGACCGGGGCCTTGCGCTCAGTTCTCGATGCTCACGGGAAGTTCGAAGCCGTTCTTCGCCATGAAAGCATGGCGCTGCGCCTCGACGAGATCGGCGGCGACCATTTCGGCACACATTTCGCGCGCGGTGATCTCCGGCTCCCAGCCGAGCTTGTCGCGCGCCTTGGTCGGATCGCCGAGCAGCGTTTCGACTTCTGCCGGACGGAAATAGCGCTCGTCGATCCGCACTACGATATCGCCAACCTTGAGCGCGGGCGCTTTGTCGCCCTCGATGCTCGCCACGCGCGCGATTTCCTGCGTTCCCGCGCCTTCGAATTCGAGGGTGATGCCAAGCTCCTCGGCAGTCCAGCGGATGAATTCGCGCACCGAATATTGCTGTCCGGTCGCGATAACGAAATCGTCGGCGGCATCCTGCTGCAGCATCATCCACTGCATTCGGACATAGTCTTTCGCATGGCCCCAGTCACGCAGTGCGTCGATATTGCCCATGTAGAGACAATCCTCGAGCCCCTGCGCAATATTGGCGAGGCCGCGAGTGATCTTGCGGGTAACGAAGGTTTCGCCTCGGCGCGGGCTTTCGTGATTGAACAGGATGCCGTTGCAGGCATACATCCCATAGGCTTCGCGGTAATTCACCGTGATCCAGTAGGAATAGAGCTTTGCGACCGCATAGGGCGAACGCGGATAGAACGGCGTCGTCTCTTTTTGCGGGGTCTCCTGCACCAGCCCGTACAGTTCCGAAGTCGAGGCCTGGTAGAACCGCGTCTTCTTCTCCAGTCCGAGAAACCGGATCGCCTCAAGCATGCGCAGAGTGCCGATGGCATCGACATCGGCGGTATATTCGGGCGATTCGAAGCTCACCGCGACATGGCTTTGAGCGGCAAGGTTATAGACCTCATCGGGCTGCACCTCGTTGATGATACGGGTAAGGTTCGAGGTGTCGGTAAGATCGCCGTAATGCAGTTTGAGCCGCTGCCCCGATTCATGCGGGTCCTGGTAAATGTGGTCGATCCGCTGCGTGTTGAAGGATGAGGCGCGCCGCTTGATCCCGTGCACCTCGTATCCTTTTTCAAGCAGGAATTCGGCGAGATACGAGCCGTCCTGCCCGGTGATACCGGTGATAAGCGCCTTCTTCGTCATTTGCTGGTTTCGTCCCTTAGAAAGAATTGACCCACCTTACGCAGGTTTTTCTGGATGAGCACGCCTGCTCCGCCAAGCCCGTTGCGACGAATGGCGGCCAGGTCTTCGCGGCTTTTGCGAATGATGCGCTCCAAAGAGCGATTGCTTTCGCCGCCTACTCGCATTCTGACAAGCACTTCAGGAATATAGGCGAGTTTGATTTCGCCTTTTACCAGATAGCGCAGCATCGCGTCGTAATCTGCCGCGATCTGCAATCCGGTATCGTAAAGGCCATGCTCGTCGAAGACTTCGCGCCGCAGGTATAGTGTCGGGTGCGGCGGCATCCAGCCCTGCTTGAGCTTTGCGGGCGCATATTCGCCGGACTTCCAGTGGCGGATGACCCGCGAAGGGTTGTTCGCGGCGACATATTGGAGATCGCCGTAGACGCCGTCGACAGAAGGATCGGAAAGCGCATCGGCGACCTTTTCGAGCACCAGATCGCTTGCAAACATGTCGTCCGAATGCATCAGCCCGATTGCATCGCCGCTCGCGCGCGAAATGCCGCGATTGATGGCGTCGTAGATTCCGTGGTCGCGCTCGGACACTATCACGGTGTGCTCGTTCGCACCCGCGCGTATCACGTCAAGCGTCCCGTCGCCCGAACCTCCGTCCTGCACCACGTGCTCAACGAGGCCATATGTTTGCGCCTGCACGCTCTTCATCGCCGCACCGATGGTCTCGGCGCGATTATAGACTGCAGTGACGACAGAGATCTTCATGGTTTTCCCGCGCGCCAGTTGCGAGGCGCGGCCCGGTCAGGTGCGGCCGACGCTCGAATATTCGAAGCCGGCAGCGCGCACATCTGCCGGGGTATAGATGTTGCGCAGGTCGACGAGGACGGGCGATTTCGCCAGCTCTTTAACCTTGCCGAGATCGAGCGCACGAAACGCGTCCCACTCTGTCACGATTACCGTCGCATCCGCGCCTTCGATCGCTTCATAGGGATTTTCGCACATGGTCACGAAAGGCATCATGGGCTTCGCTTGCTCCATGCCCTCAGGGTCGTAGGCCGAGACCTCGACGCCGGCATCATGCAGCGTCTGCGCCACCGCGATTGAAGGGCTATCACGCATGTCGTCGGTGTTGGGCTTGAAGGTCAGGCCGAGCAGCGCGACCTTCTTTCCTCGCGCAGCATCCGCGCCGCCCAGTGCGTCGAGTACCTTGCGGCCCATGGCACGCTTGCGGCTGTCATTCACCTTGACCACGGCTTCGACGATGCGGGTCGGGCTGTCGTAGTCTTCGGCGGTTTTCAACAGCGCGAGCGTATCCTTGGGAAAACAGGATCCGCCATAGCCGGGGCCCGCATGAAGGAATTTGGGGCCGATGCGGTTGTCCATCCCGATACCGCGCGACACGTCCTGAATGTCTGCGCCCACCTTTTCGCACAGGTCGGCCATTTCGTTGATGAAGGTAATCTTGGTCGCGAGAAAGGCGTTCGCGGCATATTTGATCAGCTCGCTGGTGCGGCGCGACGTGAAGAGTATCGGCGATTCGTTGAGGAACAGCGGGCGGTAGACCTCGTGCATCACCTCGCGGCCGAATTCGTCCTCTGCGCCGATGACGATGCGGTCGGGTCGCTTGAAATCGGCGATGGCGGCGCCTTCACGCAGAAATTCGGGGTTGGATACGACGGAAACCTTATGGCTCGTGCGGGTATCCGCAATGATGCGTTCGACTTCGTCACCGGTGCCCACGGGCACGGTCGACTTGGTCACGACGACGGCATCGTTGGCAAGGTTCTCGCCCACTTCCTTGGCCACGGCATAGACGAAGGAGAGGTCCGCATGCCCATCGCCCCGCCGACTGGGCGTTCCGACCGCGATGAAGATCGCGCTCGCATCCTTGATACCTTCGGCGAGCGACGTGGTGAAGGACAGACGGCCCGCTTTCACATTGCTTTCGACCAGCGCATCGAGGCCCGGTTCGTAGATCGGCATGATGCCGTTGTGCAGACGGTCGATCTTCGACTGGTCCTTGTCGATGCAGACCACGTCGTGCCCGAAATCGGCGAAACATGCACCCGAAACGAGTCCGACATAGCCTGAGCCAACCATTGCGATTTTCATGTCATCAATTCCTGTTCGTGGCCGCGAAGAGGGTCAGCGGCCGATGAGTTCCGGCAAGCGCTTTTCGAAATAGGCGATCGTCTTGGCGAGCCCTTCCTCAAGCTGGATCGTGGGCTGCCAATCGAGCAATTCCTTCGCCTTGGCAATATCGGGGCGGCGTTGTTTTGGATCGTCCGACGGCAGGTCGAGAAAGGTGAGTTTGGACCTTGAGCCGGTCATTGCAATTACCTTTTCGGCCAACTCCTTAATGGTGAATTCGCCCGGATTGCCCAGGTTTACCGGCCCGGTGACGGTCTCGTCGGTTTCCATCAATCGCATGAAGCCTTCGACGAGGTCATCGACGTAACAAAACGATCGCGTCTGCGAGCCGTCGCCGTAGATGGTGATATCCTCGCCCTGGAGCGCCTGGACGATGAAGTTCGAGACCACCCGTCCATCGGCGTGGTGCATGCGCGGGCCGTAGGTGTTGAAGATGCGCGCGACCTTGATCGGCAGCGCGTGCTGGCGATGGTAGTCGAAGAACAGCGTCTCCGCGCAGCGCTTGCCTTCGTCATAGCAGGACCGCTCACCGATCGGATTGACGTTGCCCCAGTAATCCTCGGTCTGGGGGTGGACGTGCGGATCGCCGTACACCTCGCTGGTCGAAGCCTGGAAAATCCTGCATTTCAGCCGCTTGGCAAGACCGAGCATGTTGATTGCGCCATGCACACTGGTCTTGGTCGTCTGCACCGGATCATGCTGGTAGTGAACCGGCGAGGCCGGGCAGGCGAGGTTATAGATTTCGTCCACTTCGACATAGAGCGGCATTGTCACGTCGTGGCGCATGAATTCGAAGCGCGGTTCGTCGTGCAGGTGATCGATATTGCGCTTCGTACCCGTGAACAGATTGTCGACGCACAGGATCTCGTGACCCTGCTCGAGCAGCCGGTCGATAAGGTGCGAGCCAAGAAAGCCCGCCCCGCCGGTAACCAGTATTCGTTTGCGGCTTTCGTAGATACGCGCCAATTTCGTTGTCCTGTTCTTGTTTTATTTGCCCGGGGCGCTCGCAGCCTGTTCGCGGATAATCAAGCGAATAGTCTGGAAGTACCACGCCTTATAGGCCGCATAGTGGAAGCCCTGCGAGCCGTCGAGTATGCCGAACTTCGCGAAATAGGTCGTGGCGAAGTAGAACCACGGAAACCACCACTTCGCGAGGTGGCGGTATTTGAATTGCTGGCGATCGGTCATCGTATCCCACACCGCCGGATCGCCTTTGAGCTTCGCGTAGCGCGCGGCTTCCCACTGAGCGTAGTCGCGATGCTTGCTAATGAAATGCGCGATGCCGCGGTCGTCGCGATGCTCGATCCGCGCGTCGATCTCGCCCACCTCTCCATCCACGATCGGGTGCTCGTGGATTTCCATGTCGAGCTGGCTCCAGCCGTCTTCCTCGATCTTCTCGAACAGGGCCTTGCCAACTCGCAGCAGCGCGAGCTTTCGCTGGGCGATGCCGTGTTTCAGCGGCTTTCCAAGGAAAAAGTTGTCGTAGGAAATCCAGTAGCCGTCCTTCCCGCTTTCCGGCAGCTCGGCGGCGAGCGCGTCGCAGAAGGCATCGTCGACGAACTCGTCCGCATCAAGGAACAGCACCCAATCCTGTTTCGGCGGGTCGTTCATCAGAAACCAGTTGCGCTTCTTGGGATATTTCCCATCCCAGCGAAAGTCGACGATACGTGCCCCGTGCTCCCGCGCGATGTCGCAGGTGTGATCGGTCGAACCGCTGTCGATCACCACGATCTCGGCAAAGCGCCCGAGCCGCTCCAGGCAGCGCGCGAGGTTTGCCTCCTCGTTCTTCACCGGGACCGCAACGGTCACGGGGAGCTTGGGTTTATCGGGGTGCGACATCTCGGGCGGCTCCTTAGTGGCCCGCCGTCCCATTGGCCACCGCAAATGTTGGGCCGGGCGTAACGCGACAGGTCAGCCCGGCCGCTCGCCGATCTGCTGGGCGGGATTGCCGCCGACGATGGTGCGCGGGGCCACATCCTTCATCGTTACCGCCCGCGCGCCGACGATCGCGCCCTCGCCGACCGTCACACCCGGGCCGATGAAAGCATCTGCCGCCACCCATGCATCCGCGCCGATAACCAGCGGTGTCTTGACCAGCGGCATCGCCGGGTCGCGCCAGTCATGCGTGCCCGCGCACAGGTGGGCGTATTGCGAGACGGTCGCGCGCGCGCCGATCCTCATGGGGCCAAGCGCATAAAGGATGGCGTGATCTCCCACCGCGGCCTGATCGCCGATGTCGAGGTTCCAGGGGATCGTAACCCGCACGCTCGGGTAAACATGAACGTGCGCGCCGATCTTCGCCCCGAACAGGCGCAGCAGAATCCGCCGCCAGCCCCAGAAGATACGGGGACTGAAGCGGAAGAGCGGCGTTGCGAATGCCCAGAGCACGCGTTTGATTTGTTCGCCAGCGGTCCATTTCTGAGCCACGCGGTTGGAGGTGACGTCATTCGCCATAATGCGCCCCGGTCTACGCTCCGTCCGCCCGAACGCAAGCCGGGCGCTCGCCGCCATGCAAGAGCCAGTGGTAGACTTCGAGGTGCTGCGCGGCGACACGCGGCCAGCTGAAGTGTTTCTCGACGAGTGCGCGCCCCGCTTCACCGAGTGGCGCGAGATCGGTGTCGAGAAGACACCGAGCCAGGCTTTCGGCCAGTTTGGCAGGCTTGGTCGTAATCGCGATCGCCGCGCCGTTCTCGAACCCTTCGGGAAGGTTGCATTCGGCGGTCATCAATACCGGCAGGCGATAGGCCCAGGCCTCGAGCACCGACATTGGCAGGCCTTCGGAATGCGAGGGCAGGATAAAGGCGTCTGCCGCGCGAAGCAGTCTGTCTTTTTCCTCGCCAAAAGCCGGGCCGAGGATCGAGACGCTATCGTCAATGCCCGATGCCGCAATCCGGCTCTGCAACGCCTCGACATGGCCGCCATCGTCCCAGCCGGCGATCGCGAGATGCCACTCCTTCGCCAGTTCGGGCCGCGCTTCGACCGCGAGAACCCATGCATCGGCGAGTTCGCTCAGCCCTTTTTTCGGATGGATCCGCCCGAGAAATAACAGCGTCTTGCGCCCCTCGTGATCGGTCCGTGGCCCGATATCGGGAAGGTCCGTTGCATTGGGAATGACTGCAACTGGATTGGTGAGACCATAGGCCCGCATCGAGGCCTCTTCCGAAGCGTTCAGGGCATGAAGGCAATCGGCGTCGCGCAGGTTCCGGTTCTCGAACCACGTGCCCACGATCCGCTTTTTCCAGCCCGAATTGGCGAGCGCCCACGGATCGAGCATGCCTCGCGGCGAGATCATCACCGGCCGTCCGGTCCTTCGCTTCCAGCGGTTCACTTCGCGCGATTGCAGCTGCCAGATACCGTGGAGGTGCAACAGTTCGTGACCGGCTTCTGCCAGCAGCTTCGGCAATTCCGGAGAATGGGAAAACACCCCGCCCATCCTGACCGGCAATACGTGGGGTACGAGCGGCTCCCACGCTCCCATGTCCTCCGCACTGTGCTGGTCATCCAGCGCGTAGACGCTCACATCTGCGCCTGCTTCGGCGAGGTGGATCGCCGATTTGCGCACGGAATTGAACAGCCCGCCCGCCTTGCGCGACATCGAACCGGTAACGATGCCCAAGGAGAGCGGAGCCTTCATGCCCGCTCCAACCGCGCGGCGCGGGCGATGGCGAGATCCAGCGCGCGCCTGGCAAGAAAGCCGGGCTTTGCCGGATTGGTCGTTGCCGCTGCCGCCGCGGCGGCGAGACCCCCTCCGAACTTCGCGGGGCTGACTTCCTCGACCTTCGCCGCCGCCCTTTCAAGCAACGCAGAGCTGTCGGGTGCCTCGGCGAGATTTGAGAGAGCGCGGGTGATCTCTTCAGTGCTGAACGGGTCGAAGGAAAAGCCAGTTACGCCGTCTTCGATAAGGAACTGGGTCGACCCGCACCGGTTGGAGACAGCCACAGGAAGCCCGGAAGCCATCGCCTCGTTTACGACCAGTCCCCATTGCTCGGTGGTGCTCGCATGGACGAAAGCGCCCGCGCTCGCATAATAATGGGGCAACGCATCGACCTGAAGGAAGCCGGGGAGGTGGACGAAATCGCTCAGCCCCAGCGCTTCGATCTTCGCCTCGATCTGAGGGCGCAGTTCTCCATCGCCGAGCAGGACAAGCGGCCAGTCTGCCGAATCGTCTCCGCGCCCTTTACGAAACGCGGCGTATGCATTGAGCAGGCGCAGCAGATTCTTCTTCTCGATGAAGCGGTTCGACGTCAGGAAATAGCGGCCATGCGCGCTTCCTGGCACGCGCCCTGCGATTTCGGGGGGTAGGCCGCCCGTAGCGCGCCATTTGGCCGCCGACTCCCTGAAGTAGGCATTGTCGACCGCATTGTAGCCTCGAAAGATCGTCTCGCGCTTCAGACCTAGCGAAACAAGGTAGTCGACCTGGCTGTCATTCGTCGCCAGGCCAGCGCCATAATGCGCTACGATGCCGCGCTTTATGCATTCCGAATGCCATTTTCGCTCAAAATCCCAGTCATTCGTTTCCGACATGCACACCGCAGGAATTCCGCGCTGAGCGCACCAGCGCAAGGTTGCGAGGGTGATCATGTTCGACCAACCTGCAAGCGCGACGACATCGGGATCGAACGGAAGCACGCGCTCATCGAGCCTTTGAGCGACCAGCGCCGCATCGGTTTCTTCGCCCGCCCTTTCGGTGAGCGCGGTGTAGGCAAGCCCCTCGGGAAGTTCTGGCGGCACCCAATCGTAAACCGCGCGGTGCGGCGCGCCCTCCACCGCAAGCATTGTGGCGCGCTCCATCGCACCTTTCATTCGGGCGATGTGGTACGGGCCAAAGCGGTCGAACAGGATCGCAATCTTCATCGCACTATGCGCTTTTTCCGGTCAGCGGTTTCTTCACCACTGCAGGCGCACCTGCAATCAGGCTGCCCTCCGGAAAGTCACCTCGGACCACCGAGTGTGCAGCCACAATCGAACCCCGGCGGATATGCGAACCCGGACCGATATAAGTCCCGCGACCGATCCAGCAATTGTCTTCGATGATGATTGCTGCCTGCGTAAAGCCCTGCCCGCGAACGCCATGATCGGGATCGAACTTGTGCTCGGAATCGCGGATCGAAACCAATTCCCCGATCGCGACGTTGTCGCCTACCGTCAACCCTTCGCTGACCACGACGAAACCGCCGGAATTGAGGCTGAAGCGGTCGCCAATGGTCACGGAAGCGGATCGCGCAACTTGCCAGAAGATATTGCGGCCCAGCATCGCATCCTCACCGAGCGCGATATCCATGAACGGCCGATACAAGATTTGCCGTCCGGCGATACGCGGGCGTTTGCCCAGCTTTCGAAACCAAACCGGTGCAAACAGGCGATGGAGCCACCCGCGCAATATCGCTTTCCAATCGACCAGCGCGTGCATCATTTCTCCCCGCTCAAATCGCGAGCACCCTCATGCACGCGGCGGATCGAACTCACAAAACATTCTTCCCAACGCGAATGGTCATAGGCGCCTGCGCGAAGCCTTGCCGCGCGCGACATTGATTCGCGACGATCCCTGTCACCGCAGATCGTCTCAAGAGCATGGGCAATCGCCTCCCCATCGCATTCAGGCACGTAGATGCCCGCTTCGCCATCGGTGAAATCGACGCCTGCATTGCGGGTAGCGACCACCGGGAGCCCCGCGCTCATCGCCTCTAGCACGACGCCAGCCGATCCCTCTGCGAGCGAAGGCAGGACGAACACGTCGGCACGGGCATATTCGGCCGCCATGCGTTCCTTGGAGACATGTCCGAGCAGTTCGACGTTGTCGCCTGCAAGCTGGTTCGCCGCCGCCTCGCTGACGTTTCCTGCGAATACGAAAGTATAACCGGCATCAGCGAGCAAATCGGCCGCCATCTTCACATATTGCGGCCCCTTTCGAAGGGTAATCGTCCCGGCAAACAAGACCCGGCGGGACTCGGGATGCACTTTGGCAGGGAATGTCAGGCTGGAACCATAGGGAACAAGCATGCATTTCGCGCGGTACTTCTCGCCATGGCTGGCAATATCTTCGATCACCGATTGAGCTGGGCAGAACAGCGCATCGCAGTCCTCAAGCATGTCGTGCGTGAAGCTTTCATATTGCTGATTGAGCGCATCGTCCCAAGGGCGCTCGCCCCATTCCGGGAAACGCTCGCATTCCGCATTCACGATCCTGTGAGTAGAGGGCACGGTGAAGACGTCGGCCACGATCTTCGCGCCCGGTCTGGCCCGTTCGCGCAGCCCGTGCCCGCCCGAGTAATACTGCGTGAAATACAGATCGCTTTGAGCGAGATCCTTTGACGAGATCGGCCAATCGGCAGGGCGTCCGGTACGGTTTTGCCGTGCGGCGTCGGGGTACTGTCGGATCAGCCGCTGCGGAATCTCGGCCACGGTACGCCGCCTGATCTTGGCTCGAAGCGCAGCAGTAGGCGCCAACCGGGCGAGCAGCCGTGCTCCTGCGTGATCGGCGATTGCGAAGTCGGTGTAGAGCCTTTGCAGCAGCCCCGCACGGTACAGGAATCGCGATTGCAGGTAGGCGTGCCTCGCCCCGGGCTGCAGAACGGTAACTTTCATCCCCGACGTCCCGATCAGCCGGCGAAGCGCGGGCGTCGTGCGCGCGCCGGTGCGGCCTGCTTTCGTTCACGCGGCACACAAAGAAGCACGATGACCAGATAGGTGATCAGCTGCGGCACGAACAGCGCGAGGTCGGCCGAAACGGTGATCACCGCTGGCGGGATCATGAGCACCAGGAAGATTTCCTGGCGGCGATTGAAGAACCGGTCTCGTTCCAGCCGCGCCATGAAATATCCCAACGCAAAGAAGATCAGGCCGCCCAGCAGCCAGAACTGCTGGTAAGCTTGCGCAAAACCCATCGGCGAAACGTAATAGAGATAGGCTGAGAACGTCGTGCTCTGGTTTTCGAGCGTAGGCAGAAGAAGCGCGGCCTTCGTCTGGGCTCCGACTAGTCCTGCTGGCACGAACTGCTGGATGATGGCGTTGTAAAATATCGCGCCGTATTCGAACGCCCCGCTCTCCATCGACTGATAGATGCGCAGCAGGCCCGAACCGATTTCGCTGTCCTCATACGTATCCCTGTTCATCGCGTTGGTGACGAGTTCGTCCATTCCCAACTGCTTGCCGGCCTCATTGCGCAGCAGCGGGAAAATCTTGAATACCCCGTACATACCCACGAGACCGGCCAGCGCGGGGACCCGCCCGATCGAGATGTATCGGTAATTCGTCAGGAAGTAGCCGACGAATATGCCGAGCTTCACGACTTCGGACCTGCGGAAGATAAATAGGATGTTGATGAGTGGGATGATGGCGAAGATCATAGCCCAGCGCAGGTGCCTGTTGCGCTTAGTTCGCACCCATAGCCACAACTGAATGACGATCGAGGCGTAACAGAGCCGCACGATAAAGATCAGGTAGACTGGAAGTCCGCGCCATTCGATCGCATAGCCGCCAGACTGGAAGATATATTGTTGTAAACCGCCGCCCAGGCTCGCGAGTGCGAGAAAGGCAATGAACGACATCGCTCCAAGTACAATGGATGCTGTATGCATGTAACGTACGTCGCGTTCCGATGGCGGCTCGAGACCTCGCGGTGCAGTGCGAAACTGGGTCGCCCCGCGCGATCCCAGTCCGTGGCCGACCAGTGCGAGCAGGGAGCAGCTCGCGATCATGAAAAGCGCGACGGTGATCACCCCCGCATCATTGTAGATCGTGAACAATCCGCCGGCATTGAGAACAAAGTCGGAGAACTCGACCAGCACGAAAGCGACCGTGACGGCCGGGAACAGAAAGGCAAAGGTAAAGAGGTCCGAATTCTTGCCGTTTCGAATGGCGAAGAAGGACAGGGTTACACCGATCAGGATGAGGAAAACGAGCGAGGTGTCCATCAGGAGGGCCTGTTATCATCTGGTCGCAGGTCGCGCACGTTCTCTTTTGCCGGCACGTGCATCATGGCCGACCTGCAGTGCGGAGCAGGAAGTCATCCCAGCGATCAACCAGCTTTTCGAAACCGAAGTTCTCGCGGTAGTGGAGCTGCAGCCGCGCCGGATCGACATCGGCTTGCTCCAGCCGCCCCGCCATCTGCTGCACTGCCGGCACGAAATCGGCGATGGTGCCATCGGTGATGAGACTGTCCGGATTGGCGTAGTCGGGAATCCCGCCCATGCCGTTCGCTACGAAAGGTAATCCGCAAGCCATGGCCTCCAGCAGAACGAGTGGTGCGCCCTCTTCGGCGATGGTGGGTAGCAAGAGTAGGTCATAGCCCTGCAGAAGCTCGATATACGCCTGTCCTTCGGGATACCGCCCGCGCAGCCTGATCCGGTCCTGAAGGTCCCGCTCGGCAATCAACTCGGAAAGCCGTCCCGCATCGCTTCCTCCGCCCCAGATGTCCAACGTTGCGCGATCGTTTGCGAAACGGTCGAACTCCTCGATGAGCAATCCGACGTTCTTGGGAGGTGCAAGGCGGCCGAAATAGACGAAGCGAATACCGTCGGAAACCGGCCGCAATGCCCGTTCGGGTATCGTGAACTGACGTTCAAGCGGCTCGGGCAGGGCCGGTATCGTTTCAGCTGGGCCGTCCCAGCCGAATTCGCGAACGAAGCGGCGCGTCACCGGCGAGCCCTGACCCACGATCGCGTCGAAACCGACACGCACGAGCATGCGCGGATCGAGGAAACTCGGCCGCGCACCGCTCATCACTTCGAAGAAGACCTTGCGGCAGTCGCCTCCCGCAGCGAGCACACCAGCCATGGATTTCCAACCGGTGCCCACAACCACGGCAACACTGGGTCTGGCGCCGCGGATGGCGCGCGCAAGATCGCGAAGTCCCGAATAAACATGAACTCCGTCGCTTTCGTCCGAATGGCCATGCTCGGCCATTGGCGGCGGAGAGAAAATGTGCACTTCGTGCCCGCGCTCACGCAGTCCCTCCGCGAGGAAACGCGTGTGGGTCTGGATGCCTCCGCGCCCGTGCACATACCCTATGAGGACGATGCTAAGCCTGGTCGCATCGGTCGATTTCACGCTTGACCCTTTCCCCAACTCAACCCGCGGGCGAGGTGCCTTAGCCGTATCGCGTCTTCCCGCCAACCTTTTGAAAACGGCAGGATCGCAAGATGAATTGCGCAATAACCCAGTGTGATAGCGATGCTTTTGCCCACAGCCCCGGCAAACGAACCGCCACCCTGCGGCTCGAACTGGATCGCGAGATAGACCCCTCCGACTATTACCATTGCGAGAAACGATGGCGCGAACTGGGCCGCGATCGTCATGACGCTGCATCGCGAAATGCGCGCCACGATGTATGCGAGCGCCGGCGTTACCACGACCGATGCAATCGCCAGGCTTGCAGCCACGCCGACAGCGCCCCACTGCACACCCGCTGCAAAAGCCGCGACATGCGCGATCGCAGCGCCGAAAGCATAGTTGCGCATCGTGTCTGTCCGTCCCAGCGAAATGAACACGAAACGCGCGTGCTCCCAGATAAAGCTGGGATAGAGCGAGAGAGCGAGCAGCACGAAAATCGTCGCGCTGTAGGACCATTCGGGTCCGAGCAGCAATTCGATGATGAAGTTCGCATTGAGGGCGAGGACGAGGGTCAGCAGCCCTGCAAAGAACGCCATGGCCCGCGCGGACGTCTGCATCAGACCAGTCCATTCCTCATGCTTGTTCTGCAACCGCGACAGCGCCGGGATCACGGCCGTGCCCAGCGGGCCGCTGACAAGGTTCAACGGGACCATCAGGACCGAATAGGCGCGGGTGTAGTAACCAAGCTCGCTCGCGTCCCAGCGCCACCCGATAAGCGCGCGGTCTGCCTGTTTCCAGAGCCATCCGGCAAGGTTGGCGCCCAGCAGGTTCACGCCGAAGCCAATCGCCGACCGGCCCGCCGCGAGGGATCCCGGACGTGAGGGCATCCAGGGCAGTGCGATCCAGCTCAGGAGTACGAGCGCAACGTCCTGCACGACGATCCCCAGCACGATCGACCAGTATCCGAATTGCCACAACCATGCCGCCAGGATCGCCGCCGTCGCTCCGCAAAGATTGGCGATTACCTTTGTCGCATTGACCCGCACGAAAAGCATCCGCCTTGCGAGCAGCGCCTGGTGCTGCCCCCTCAGCGGCACCAGCGGGAATGTGAGCGCAATCGCAACGATCAGCATAGTGACACGCGGTTCGGAGAATATCTCCGCCGAAAGCGGCGCGATTGCAAAACACAACAGCATCAGCCCGAACGCGACGAGGAGATCGATATAGAAGACCGCCGTGACAAATTTCTGGTCGATCTCGTCGCGCTGGATGGTCGCGGTCGACAGCCCGATGTCTGCGAACAGCCTCACAAACCCGGTCGCGACCACTGCCATGCCGACAAGGCCGAAATCCTCGGGCGAAAGCAGGCGCGACAGGATCGCCAGCTGCGCAATCTGCACCCCGAAGATGATGGCGCTGCTGACCATCGTGATCGCCGCGCTGTTTGCGGTACGTCTGCCTATCCCGGTTTCGAGATGCGAGGTATCGAACACCGCAGCGCGGCGCTCTTCGACCGCTTGCGATGCGGAGCGTCGAAACCAGCTGGGCATTTCGGACCTCTAGCAGGAATGAACGCGAGGTGCGCGATCAGTTCGCCTGGCGGCGAGTCAGGAACAGGACATTTTGCGGCCCGCCACGGCCCTCGCTTATGGCCTGCGCCCTCATTTCCGGCTCGATGACCTCGAGCTCGGGGAATTCGGCAGGATCGTGTTCGCCATAGGTTACCATCCGGATGTCGTGTGAACCTTCAAACCGTTCGCGGATCGCTTTTTCGACGCCTGGCGCGGGCCGTTCGTGCAGTTCGATCACCATGTCGCACTCCAGCAAGCCGGGCAGAAGGTTGGGATTGAACAGGACCATCTCGTACCCCTCGCAGTCCGAGAAGATCAGGGTGTCGGGTTCGAGATTGCGGTGCAACCAGTCGGGCGAGCACATCGAGAGCACCTCGACATTGCCGGTCCCGTTCTCCTCGGCCAGCTCCTGCGTCGCTTCGCGGGCCCAGCGGTCGGTGTCGAAACCGATAATCCGCGTATCGGGCATGCGCCGGGCAAATCCGACCGCGTAGAAACCGTCTGCCGTGCCGATGTCGAGCAGCACCGGATACTGCCGCTCGATTATCTCCTCGCACCAAGCGTACAGCTCGTTCTCGTAGCTGCCGACGAGCCGGTGCACCTGATTGCGCTCCCGGGCCACCCGCTCCGAATAGCGCAGCCCTTGGAATGGGCCGCGCAGCACAGTTCGCCCGTGTTCGGCGACGAATTTGTGCGAAGCGGCGAGCATGCCAGTGCGCTCTTCGATCTCGATGATCAGTTTCTGCGACCGAGCAGAGAGAAGTTCGAGCGTAAGTTCCGGCGCGACCGCCATCCCTACCTTCTTGATGAGTTCCTTGAACATTTGATCCCGGTTGAATTTCTGTTTGCTGTTGGGGCCGAGGTCAGGCGCGCACGCGCTCGAGCTCGGCCGCGATCATTTCGTTGACGACGTCGCGCATGGTGCTTTGCGCCTTCCAGCCAAGCTCGCGCTCCGCCTTGCCCGGATCGGCAGCACTGTATTTGATGTCAGACGGCCGTGCGAGTTCCCGGTTGTATTCGACATATCGTCGCCAATCGAGATCGAGAGCTTCGAAAGCTGCGGCGAGGAATTCGGCAAGGGTGCTGGTCTGGCCGGTGGCGATCACATAATCGAACGCCTGCTCGCTCTGGAGCATTTTCCACATTGCCTCGACATATTCGCGCGCGCTGCCCCAGTCGCGAGCAATGTCGATATTGCCAAGCGACAGCTTTTCCATCTCACCGCGCTTGATTGCACAGGCCGAGCGAATGATCTTGCTCGTAACGAAACGCGGCGGACGTAACGGGCTCTCATGGTTGAACAGGATGCCGTTGCAGGCGAAAATCCCGTAGGATTCGCGGTAGTTCGCGACCGCCCAGTGCGCCGCCGACTTGGCCACGGCATATGGACTGCGCGGACGGAACGGGGTTTCTTCGTTCGCCGGGATCTCGCCGGTATCGCCGAAGCATTCGCTCGAGCCCGCATTGTAGAGCCGTGCCCCGCCTCCGGTGAAACGGATCACTTCGAGCAGATTCAGCACCCCCATGCTGATGCTTTCCATCGTTTCCATCGGCTGTTCGAACGAAAGCCCGACCGAACTCTGCCCGGCCAGGTTGTAGATTTCTGCCGGTTCAACGGATGATACGGTCGCCAGCACGCTCCTGAAATCCACGAGCGACATCGACCGCAAGTCGATCTGGTCCTTGATGCCAAGGGCGGTCAGGTTCGAGAAGCCGGCCTGTTCGGCATCGCGCGAAGTACCGACTACCTCGTAACCCTGCTCCAAAAGAAGCTTCGCAAGGTAACTGCCATCCTGGCCCGAAATGCCGCAGATGAGTGCTTTCTTGGTCATGAGGTTCCGTCGTGGACTGCCGAAGGGCGCGAGACCGCGCGTTCACGCGGCGGCATAGGCCATTCGGGCGAGAGATCAACTCGCTTTATTCCGGCCGAGACGTTCTATGTCTCGTCTTCGGAACGAAATACGCACTTTCCAGCGGATAGTGATGGCGGGGTTCTGGCGAAACTCTGGCTTGTTCATGCTGCACTTGCGTAAAATTCGCTTGGGCTGTAGCCGAGATGGTCGAGGGGTGAGAGACTCGATTGAACGGGCCGCAGACGGTGAAAAAATGTTCATAAACGCCGTGTCGAAACCACAGCAGGCGGGCAACAACCTCCTGCTAGACGGCAATGTCCAGTTCGTCGTCTTCATGGCTGCAGGATTGCTGACGCCGGTGCTTATCTGGCTCGGCCTCGGCAACGATCCCGGCTCGCAGTTCCTCGTCAACACACTTTATCCGCTTGGAGCCGCGACGGTGATCACGTGGTACGCGCTTTCGCGGCTACGCGAATATGCGAAAGCGCGCGCACTGTCCTACGTCTTTCCGGTCAATTTCCTGGCGTTCGGCGGAGCGCTTGGCGTCATCGCCGTGCTTCGCCTCAACTATTCGATCCCGCTCTTCGCATCGGGAGCAATGGCGACGGTCATCGTCAGCTATGTCGTCACCGCCTATAACCGCCGCCTGCGCCGCCCGCATTTCATCGTTGCCGGCGGCCGCTCGAACGAGGTCCGCAGCGAAGGGCAATACCTTCCAGCTCCGACCCTCAAGGAGCTTGAGGCGCTGGTCGAAGCCGGGAGGCTCAACGGCGCGATTGTCGCAGACCTTCACCACGATCATCCCGACGAATGGGAGCGGCTCTTCGCGAAAGCCGCGCTCGCCGGCGTGCCAGTCTATCACTACCGCCAGGTCGCGGAGATGCAGACCGGGCAGGTCAAGATCACGCACCTGTCCGAAAATGACCTAGGATCGCTGATACCGAACGTGCCCTACATGGCGACCAAGCGGCTGATCGACATTGTCGGTTCGCTCGTTCTGCTGCCGATCCTAGCGGCGCCTTTCCTCGTCATCGCCCTGTTGATCCGCATCGATTCCCCCGGAAACCCGTTCTTCGTGCAGGAGCGGGTCGGTTTTCGCGGAAACACGTTCAAAATGCTCAAGTTCCGCACCATGCGCCAGGGCGGCGCCGCGGGCGACGAGGATGCGCAGCGCAACCATGCAATGACCAAGTCGGACGATGACCGCATCACCCGCCTGGGGCGTTTCCTGCGCAAGACCCGGATCGACGAACTGCCGCAGATCTTCAACATCCTGCGCGGCGAGATGAGCTGGATCGGCCCGCGTCCCGAAGCGCTTTCGCTGTCGAAATGGTACGAGGCAGAACTGCCATTCTATTCCTATCGCCACATCGTGCGCCCCGGCATTACCGGTTGGGCGCAGGTGACGCAGGGCCACGTGACCGACGTGGCAGACGTCAACGCAAAGCTCCGGTTTGATTTCTACTACGTCAAGAACATCTCGCTATGGCTCGACTTCCTGATCGTCCTCAAGACGTTCAGGGTCATCTTGACAGGCAGCGGCGCCAAGTGACAGGCGCCTGACGGAACCCGCAAGGTTTGGCGGGCAAAGGCGAGAGAAGGTTTTGCGCACAGTCCTCATCACCGGATCGGCCGGGTTCATCGGCTTTCACCTCGCGCAGCTGCTGCTCGACGAGGGCTTTCGCGTGGTCGGCTATGACGGTCTCACCGATTATTACGACGTCGAGCTTAAGAAGCGGCGCCACGAGCGGCTGCTCCAGAACGAGCATTTCACGGCGAAGGTTGGCATGCTCGAGGATTTCGAGACGCTGCACGCGCTTGCCATGGCTGAAAAGCCCGACATCATCATCCATCTCGCAGGGCAGGCGGGGGTTCGCTACAGCCTCGAAAACCCGCGTGCCTATGTCGATTCCAACCTCACCGGCACGTTCAACGTGATGGAATGCGCGCGCGAGCTCGGGGTCCAGCACCTGCTGATGGCTTCGACCAGCTCAGTCTACGGCGCGAATGAAGACATGCCGTTCGACGAGCACCAGAAAACCGACCTCCCGCTGACGCTGTATGCCGCGACGAAGAAGGCAAACGAGGCGATGGGTCATTCCTATGCCCACCTCTGGAATTTGCCGACGACGATGTTCCGGTTTTTCACGGTCTACGGGCCGTGGGGTCGCCCGGACATGGCGCTGTTCAAGTTCACCCGCGGCATCCTCGAAGGCGCGCCGATTGATATCTACAACAAGGGCGAGATGTACCGCGACTTCACTTATGTCGCCGATCTCGTGCGCGGTATCCGGCTGTTGATCGACGCGGTGCCAGAACGGCCCGAGAGCGCAGAGGACATTCCCGAATGGGACAGCCTCTCACCCGTCGCACCCTATCGCGTTGTCAATATCGGCAATTCGGAGAAGGTCCGCCTGATGGACTATGTCAGCGCCATCGAAGAGGCGTGCGGGCGCGAGGCGGTGAAGAACTTCATGCCGATGCAGAAAGGCGATGTGCCCGCGACCTGGGCGGATGCAACCCTCCTGCGCGAACTTACAGGCTACGCGCCGCAAACGAGCGTGCGCGAAGGCGTCGCCAAGTTCGTGGCGTGGTATCGCGACTATTATCGGGTTTAGGCCAAGTGGCGCTCAGCCTTCGGGCTCGTCGTCCTGCGTGGCGGTTTCGGCTTCAGTCTCGGGCTCGGCAAGCGCTGGCCCTTCCTCTTCCTCACCGGGAAGCGGCGCGCTGCGCTCGCGTTCGAGCCGTTCGAGATATTCACGCTCGATTTGCTCGACGCGCTCCTGCTCGGCGGCGGCATCGGTGTCGATGGTAGAGAGGCGTTCCTGGCGCGCCTGCTCGATCAGCTGGCTGAAGCGGACGTTCTCACCTTCCGCGCGATCGGCATAGGCTGCGTCGATCATCTTCTGGGTGCAGCCGGTAAACCCACCCGCGCCCGCCGGATCGCACGACATGGTGCCGAATTCGCCAATATAACGGATGCTTTCGACCCGGCGCGCCCACGCCGTGTTCTGGGGGGAATCGCTCTGGCGCAGGTTCGACGGGATACGATAGCGTTCCGCCTCGACGAGAATTTCGCAGATCACGATCTCGTTTTCCTCGGCCTGCTCGGGGCATTCGCTTTCGTCATAGGCGATGACCATGTTGACGCGGTCTCCGCCTTTATCCTGTGCCATAGCTGGTCCGGCGATTGAAAACCCCGCCATTCCGGCAGCGATTAATGCGGTCTTGAAAAGCTTGGTCATCTGTCGGTGTCCTCTCGTGCGAGCACGAATTCGCAAACACATGGTATCACAATTCGTTAGGCAGCTGGCGGTGAATTAGCGGTGAACCTCGATCGCAAACCTTGATCCACGTCAAATCCGCTCGGAAACCTTGATCGCGATCTTGCATCCAAGCCGAATGGCACCGGACAGCAGCGGATAGGCCGGTGCCTTTTCCGCGCCATTCGCCAGCGCGGCGTCGCGGTGTTCGCGCTCGTCTTCGCGGAATTCCTCGATCATTTCGGCAAGTTCGGGATCGGCGCCGGTTTCCTTGAGGCGGTCGAGCTGCTCGGAATAATGCTTGTCGATTTCTTCCTCGACCGCCGCCGTGCAAGCCATCGCGGCTTCTGGGCCAAGGAGGGCGGTTCCCGCACCGAGTGCATAGCCCGCCGCCGACCAGAACGGGTGCAGGGCGGTGGGGCGCACGCCGCGTTTCGCAAGCATCGCATCGAACCGTTCGCGGTGGCCCTTTTCCTGTTCGGCCATGTGGCGGATCTCTGCCGAATGCGGGCCGCGATCGCCCATCACCGCAAGCTGGCCTTCGTAAATGCGGGTCGCGCCGAACTCCCCGGCCTGGTCGACGCGGATCATGCGGTGAATTTCGTCGCGGTCCATCAGTTAGCCTCTTTTCCTGCACCCCTAACGCTCAAGACGAGGATCGCGATCCCGCCAAGTGTCGAAAAGAGGAAGTTCCAGCCGGCGAGCGAAATGCCGAACAGATCCCAAGGGGCGGTGTCGCAGCGGATGATCGGCGCGGCCGCCGGGTCCATCACGTCGATCCCGCCGTCAACCGTTGCGCATCCTGTAATGCCCTGCCACCAGCCGTATTCGACCCCGGCATGAAAGCCCCCGATCAGGCCGGAGGTGATTATCGCCAGCCCCGCCAGCGCAACCCAGACGCGCCGCGGCTCGATCACGAAACTGAGCAGCGCGAAGCCAAGCGCGGCAAAATGCGGATAGCGTTGCCACCAGCACATTTCGCAAGGGTAGAGGCCGAAACCGTATTGCGAAATATAGGCGCCGCCGAGCAGCGCAACGGGCAGCGCAAGGGCGAGCAGTTGTGCCTGCTTCAGGGTCATGCCGGGCTATCTAGTGTGCTTACTTGCGCAGCGCCACCGAACTTTTCGTCGTCCGGCGCAGGGTCTCGACTGCGTAATGCAGCTGGAAATCCTCGATCCCCTTCTCCTTGAGCTGTTCGGAGGTGAGTTTGAACCGCGGATCGTCGATCTTGTCGACCTCCATCTCCTCGTCCTTGATACCCAGCTCGTTGATAAGGTGGCCACGCAGATCGCTTTCGCGCGTCTGGTATTTCTGCCGGAGTGCAAAATCCGGATCGGAAATCTGCGGCACGGTGATGTCCGGCTTGATCCCGCCTTCCTGCACTGAGTGGCCCTTGGGCGTGTAATAGCGCGCCGTGGTGAGCTTGAGCGCGGCGTCGCGGCCGAGCGGCAGCAGCGACTGGACCGACCCCTTGCCGAAACTGCGTTCGCCCATGATCAGCGCGCGGCGGTGATCCTGCAGCGCGCCGGCAACGATCTCCGAAGCGGAGGCCGAGCCGGCATCGATCAGCACGATAACCGGGACACCCGCCGCCATATCGCCGCGGAAAACCGTTTCCGCGTCGTAGAGCAGCGTTTCGCCGCGAGCGCGTCCGCGCTGCGAGACGATCCGACCCTTGTCGAGGAACAGGTCGGACAGCGCGACGGCCTCGTCGAGCGATCCGCCCGGATTGGACCTGAGATCGAGGACCAGTCCGGCCATGCGGCCCGTCGCCTGTTCCTTGAGATCGTTCCACGCACGGTAGACATCCGCGCCGACATCGGCTGAGAATTCGTTGACGCTGATTACGCCGATATTGCCCGGCTGGAGCTCGTAGGTAACCGGCTCGAGCTCGATCACGCCGCGGGTCACGTTGACTTCGAACGGCTCGTCGCGTCCCGGACGGAAGATGGTCAGCTGGATCGAGGTGCCCGCCTTGCCCCGCATCCGCGCAACCGCATCATCGAGATCGCCGCCATAGATCAGCTCGCCATCGAGATGGGTGATGAAATCCCCCGCCTTGATCCCCGCCTTGTCGGCTGGGCTGCCCTTGAACGGCGAGATCACCTTGACCGCGCCATCCTCCATCACGACCGAAAGGCCGAGGCCGGAATAATTGCCGTCGATCATGGTTTCGAGCCGCTGCAGGTCGCTGCCATCGAGATAGCCCGAATGCGGATCGAGCGCTGAGAGCATCCCATCGATCATGCCGCGCACCAGCACCTCATCCTCTACCGGCTCCACGTAATTCGCCTGGATCCGTTGGTAGACCGCCATGACCTTGGCGAATTCCGGCCCGGCGCGGCCTTCGACCTGCGCCATCGAGGCGGTGGTAGCGGGAATGAGCGCGACAGCCGTAACCAGTGCAGCGCTTTGAAGCAGGGCGGCAATCTTCATTTCGAAACGGAGCTCCTTTTCTCAAACAAGAGTATAGGACGCGCGTCCTGAACGCCAGATAACTTCGACGAGTGGCATTCACCGTCCCGCAGCGGGTCACAGGTCGGCGACCACGCTGACAATTACGTTGTCGCGGCCCCCCTGGCATCGCGCGGTTATCCGAGGAATTGCAACGGGTTGACCGCTTTTCCGTCTCGTCGCAACTCGAGGGTGATCGCCGGGTCCTCATTGCTGGCGGCACCAAGGGGGCTGCCGCCGATCACGCTGTCTCCGATTTCGACGTTCACCCGCGAAAGACCCGTCACCAGGCTGGTCCAACCGCCCGGATGCTCAATTATGACGATTCGACCATAGCCGCGATAGGGCCCGGCGAATGCAATCCGTCCGCGCGCGGGGGCGACGACCTGTGCACCAGGAGCAGGCGCGAGCTCGATGCCACTCGTTCTGAGGCCGCTTTCGCGTTGCTCGCCAAAGCCTGCGAGCGTTCGGCCCTGGACTGGCAGCTGGTATCCTGCGGGCGGGGTCGCCGCCGTGGTGGGCGAAGCAGCAGGTTTGGGATCGGGGGCAGTAAGGCTCGCACCCGCATCGCCGCTGCCCAGATCGGCTGGGCGCAGAATGGGCCCGGGAAGCGCTGCAAGTTCGCGGCGAAGGCTCGCCGCCGCGTCGATCCGGCCGATCAGACCATCGAGGTCGCGCGCCTCTTCGGCCAAGGCCAGCGCCCGCTCGGCCTCGCGCGACGCGGTACTGCGTGCCTTGCGCGATTCCAGCCGCTGGGTTGCCTCCAGCTGCGCCAATTCCTGGCGCCTCGCCTGGAGCGACTGTTCGTTGAGCCGCAGGTTTTCGAGCGCTCGCGCAGCCCGGCGCTCAAGCCTTCTGCCTTCATCAAGTTCACTTCGCAGCGCTGCGGTGCGCTCGCGAATTTGCGGCACCGCGCTATCAAGCACCGCGCGAACATAGACGAGGTCCTTCAGCGAACCGGGCTGGAGCGCCGAAAGCGCAAGCGGACGCCTCGACGTCGTTTGCAGCGCGCCCGTCAACCGCACCAGCGGCTGCTGGCGCTCGGCGAGCCTTGCAGCGAGCGCGGCGCGGTCGGAGCGGGCAAGCGAATAGCGGGCGCGCGCGGCGGCAATATCTGCTTCTGCGCCTTGCACCTTCGCAGCCAGCGCTGCGGCTTCGCGGGCGGTCTTCTCGGCGGCTTCTGTCGCGGCCTCGGCCTCGCGGGCCAGACGTTCGGCGCGGGCTTCGGCGCGTTGGCTTTCGCGGGTGGCGCGGGCGAGTTCGGCCTGCGCTTCGTCCGGTTCCATCAGCGCGACGGCGCGCTGTGCGCTGCCGATTGGTACGGCAACGGTGAGCGCGGCGCCAATCGCAATGGCCGAAAGCGTGATCGTGAGAACGTGTCTTGTCACGCCGTTACCCTGCCCGATGATACGGGTGGCCTGCAAGAATGCTCGTCGCGCGATAGAGCTGCTCCATCAGCATGGCGCGAGCGAGCAGATGCGGCCATGTCGCGGGGCCGAAGGCAAGCAGCAGGTCGGCCTCGCGGCGCTCCTCCTCCGAATGCCCATCGGCAGCGCCCAGGACGAAACGTGTTTCGCGCATCCCGTCATCGCGCCAGCGCCCGAGTATCTCCGCAAATTTCTCCGAGGAAAGCGCTTTGCCGCGCTCGTCGAGCAAGACGGCTTTGTAGGGGGTCTGCGGATCGGGGATCTTTCCCCCGATCTCGGGCAACTCGGTGAGTTTCACGGGCCATGTCAGCCGCTTTTCATAACGCGCAACAAGGTCCGCCTCGGGCGAACGAGCGATCTTTCCGCGAGCCATGACGTGAAGAAGGATGGGAGTTACTCGAGGCCTGAGGGCAAACGGTCCGCGAGCGGACCGCAAGGCCGACCGGCCGCCCGCAGCGATGCGGCCGTCAGGCCGCGTGAGCGAGGATATCGCAGCGCGGATGCGCTGCGCAAAACAAAAAACCTCAGGCGTTGCCTGAAGCGGCTTTTTCCGCACCTTCGAACGACCACATGCGTTCAAGGTTGTAGAAGCTGCGCACTTCCGGGCGGAACAGGTGAACGACGACATCGCCGGCATCGATAAGCACCCAGTCTGCCTGCGGCAGACCTTCGACCCGGACGGGTCCAAAGCCGGCCTGCTTCACCTTCTCGGCAAGCTTCTGCGCGATGGCAGCCACCTGCCGGGTCGATCGGCCGCTTGCGATCACCATGTGATCGGCGATCGAACTCTTTCCCTCGAGCGGAATCGAGACGACATCCTGCGCCTGGTCGTCATCGAGCTGCTTGAGCACGATTTCGTGCAGGTCGGCCACGGTCATCTTAGCGGAAGCCATCATTCGAGCGGTTTTCGATGCTCCGGAGCCGGGATTCCCGGCTGCCGTAGCGGATTGTGCCTGTGTCATAGGCAAGCATAAGTCTCCAGATTGTGAAGCGGAAATGGTGATCGGGATGCCCATTGGCAAGCCATGACAGGGAGCGGGACAGTGAAACGCGTGGCAAGCGCCTCATGAACCCTCCGCCGTTCTGACGGACCGAAAAGTCAGCCGATCGCGCACCTGTGCGTTTGTGTAGTCGTCGGCCCAACCTGCATTGGCACGGCGGATGGCCGTGGCCGAGCGCGGATCAGGATCAAACTTCAAGAACACCAGTGCCGGTGCGCTCCATCGCCCCGATTTGCGAAAACTGGAAACAGGCACTGTATAGCGCCTGAGCCAGGCCATGGCGGGGCTCGCCAAGGCAGCCGCGTTATAACCCGGGCGGGCGATGACTGCAATCGGCACGGTACGCGCAATCTCCCGCCACTGCCTCCACCTGTGGAATTCGGCGAGATTGTCCGAGCCCATCATCCACACGAATTCGCGCTTGGGATAGCGGCGCTTGAGCGCCCGCAAGGTGTCGATCGTGTAACGGGTGCCGAGGTGCCGCTCGATTGCGGTCGGGACGATTCTCGCGCAGCGCGCCTGCTTTTCGGCCGATTTGAGCCGCGCGGCGAGCGGGGCCATGCCCTTTTTCGGCTTGAGCGGATTTCCGGGCGAAACCAGCCACCACACCTCGTCGAGCCCGAGCGCATCCATGGTAAAGAGTGATATTCGCCGGTGCCCGCCATGCGCGGGATTGAAGCTGCCGCCAAGAAGCCCGGTGCGGATCGGCACGCCTTTCCCGTTCAAGGCCGCGCCTGGCCCGAGCCGCGCACGAGCCATTTGTAAGTCGTAAGCCCCTCCAGCGCGACGGGACCGCGCGCATGGAGCCTGCCGGTTGCAATCCCGATCTCCGCGCCGAGACCGAATTCGCCGCCATCGGCGAACTGGGTCGAGGCGTTGTGCATCACGATCGCGCTATCGACCCCGGCGAGAAACCTTTCTGCCACGGATTCGTCGGCCGTGACGATCGCATCGGTGTGGTTGGAAGAATGGCGATCGATATGCGCCATCGCCTGTTCGAGTCCATCGACCATCGCAACAGAAACCACCGCATCGAGATATTCGGTGTCCCAGTCGTTCGCGCTGGCTGGGACGACCCTTTCATCGAGCGCCTGGATGCGCTCGTCGCCGCGGATCTCGGCACCGGCCTCGATCAACGCGTCGATCAGCATCGCGGCCTCGGGAAAAGCGGCGTCGATCAGCAAGGTTTCCATCGCTCCGCAAATCCCGGTGCGCCGCATCTTCGCGTTGACCGCGATTGCGCGCGCCATTTCGGGGTCGGCGGCAGAGTGCACATAGGTGTGACAGATGCCATCTAGGTGTGCGAGCACGGGAACCCGCGCATCGTTCTGGACGCGCTCGACAAGGCTGCGCCCACCGCGCGGGATGATCATGTCGATCAGGCCATGCGCCGCCAGCATCGCGCCGACCGCCGCGCGGTCCTGCGTCGGCATCAACTGCACCGCATTCTCGGGCACGCCGCCCTCGGCAAGGCCCGCAGCGATTGCCGCGTGGATCGCGCGGTTGGAGTGCACCGCCTCGCTGCCGCCACGCAGAAGCACAGCGTTGCCCGATCGCACGCACAACGCAGCGGTGTCGGCTGTGACGTTGGGGCGGCTTTCGTAGATGATTCCGATCAGCCCGATCGGCACGCGGATGCGCGAAAGCTTGAGACCATTGGGCGGCTCGGCCTCATCGACAACCTGACCGACAGGGTCCGCGAGCGCGGCGACATTTCCCACCGCGGAGGCTACGCCTTCGAGCCGATCCTCGTCGAGCGTCAGCCGGTCGAGCATCGCCTGCGACAGGCCGTTGGCGCGCCCTGCCTCCAGATCTTTCGCATTGCCAGCGAGTATTTCGCCGGACGCGGCGCGAATACGCTTTGCCGCAAAAAGAAGCGCCGCCGCCCGCTCCTCGCTCGACATGGTGGCAAGCTGGCGCTGCGCCTTTCGCCCGCGTGCGGCAAGGCCTGCAACCAAGTCCTGAGGGTCTGACGTCAAGGGAGCGGCATCCGTATTCATAATTGAGCGTCAATCACCCGCGAATTGCCGCGCGTCAATTCAGATCGTCCATCGCAACGCAATCGAATGCCCCAATGCGCAACGAATCGAATGCAACACCGATGAAAAATTTCGCGTAACTGCCCAGAGCGTTCTCGGTTCCCGGCGTCGAACGCGATAATTGCAGAAATGTGAACGTTTCGTCGCGATTCAACAGCAACTCGTCCGAAGCGTTAACAAGTGGATTCGACCAAGCGGTCTGGGATTGGTAGCCCCCTCGTCAGGGATCGAGATAAAAAACATCCGGGGTCGCTTTGACAAACAAAAAATCCGCACGTCCGTGGGGTGAACGACTACGTGAGTGGTTCCCCGAAAGAGAGTTCTTCATGCGCTCTCAAGGGCAAGTCCGCTTCATCAAGATATCGTCAAAATTCCAGATGGCAGGGGCGGGCGCTGTTGCCGCGTTTGCGCTCGTCTGGGCGACATCGATGGGTGTCATGGCCTTCAACAAGTACCAGGCCGAGGCGAGCCTCGCCTCGTTCCAGGACGAAAAGGCGCGCGTCGCCACTGCGCAGGAACGGTTGAAGGCTTACGGGGACAACCTCGATGCCGTCGCCGAAGACCTGATGCTGCGCCAGGACATCATCGAGCAGGTCACAGAGTCCCTGCCGAGCGACATCAAGAGCGACAGCAACGTGTCCGACTCGTCGACCGAGGCGGCCGAGATGGTCGAAAAAGTCAGCGCCTATTTCCCGCAGGCTTCCGCGCTAGCAAAGATCGAAGCGCGCCAGCTCGCCTATGTCGAGCGCGTGACCCGCTTTGCCGATGATCGCGCCAAGAAGGCCGAAGCAGCGCTGCGAAAGCTCGGCCTCGATCCAAAGCAAGCGATTCGCAAGGCCGAACGCGAGGCGATGGGTGGTCCGCTTGAAATGCTCGCTTCGTCCGCCCACGGCGAAGTCGATCCGCGTTTCGAGCGGCTCGGCCTCAGCCTTGCACGCATGTCGGCGCTGGAGCGCATTCTCGATGGCGTTCCGCAGGTCGTGCCCGCAGCGAACCAGCGCATCACTTCGAGCTTCGGCTATCGCCGCGATCCGTTCAACGGGCGCGCCGCGATGCACAAGGGCATCGATTTCAAGGGCGCTCGCGGCTCCCCGATCATGGCGGCTGCGAAAGGTGAAGTTATTTATGCCGGTTGGAAGGCGGGATATGGTAAGTTCGTGGAGATAAGCCACGGAAACGGTCTCACCACCCGCTATGCCCACATGTCGCGGATCGACGTGAAAACGGGACAACAGGTCGATGGCGGCGAGACTCTCGGAGGGCTCGGGTCTACTGGTCGTTCGACCGGACCGCACCTGCACTTCGAGGTCCGTATCAATAACCGCGCGGTGAACCCGCGCCCCTTCCTGGAGACCGCACCCGATGTTCTCAAAGAAGTCCGCGGAACCGGTTCCGTCCGTTCCAACTCCCCCTCAAGCGCAGAGTAAGTCCATGGCCAGCAGCAACAATTCGACCTTTTCCGTCATCGGATCCGACATCCAGATCAAAGGCAACATTACCGCCTCCGCAGATCTTCACGTCGACGGATCGATCGAAGGCGACATCAAGTGCGCATCCCTGGTCCAGGGCGAAGCGAGCCACGTAACCGGCGGTATCCACGCCGATACCGCGCGCCTTGCAGGCCGCGTGACTGGCTCGATCAACGCGAAAGAGCTCGTCATTCTCAAGAGCGCCAAGATCGAAGGCGACGTGCATTACGATGCGCTTACGATCGAACAGGGCGCGCACGTCGATGGCCGCTTTGCCCCGAATTCGCGCCGCGACTCCGTGAGCAAGCCCGCCGCCACCCAGGCAACTTCGGGCAGCAAGCCGGTCGAAGCGCCCAAGCAAGGCCAGTCGGAGCTCAAGATCGCGAACTGAGCTTCCCGTCATTTAGATAAGCGAAAGCGCCGCGGCCCGTTGGGGTTCGCGGCGTTTTCATTTGACGGTCTGTTCAGAGAACCTCGGCGCGGAGAGCCTTGCGATCGAGCTTGCCGATAATCGTTTTCGGCAGTTCCTCGCGGATCACCACCTTGTCGACACGCTCATGCTTGCCCACGCGGTCGTTGAGCCAGCCTTTCAAGGCATCGCCGCCGATATCGGCCTCGGGATCGACGAGCGTCACATAGGCACGCGGGACTTCACCCAGATAATCGTCCGGCATCCCGATCACGAGAGCTTCCTTGACCGCTTCGTGCTCCATGATCACGTCTTCGACGACGCTCGGGAAAACCTTGAACCCGCCAACAGCGATCATGTCCTTGATCCGATCGACGATGGCGATGAATCCGTCTTCGTCCACTGTCGCGACATCGCCTGTGCGCAGCCATACCTTGCCATCATGCTCAACGAAGACTTCGGCCTGAGTCTCCGGACGGTTCCAGTAACCGCGCATGACCTGCGGGCCGTGGACTGCCAGCTCGCCCGGTTCGCCTTCGGGCGCAAGCTTGCTCGGGTCTTCCTTGTCGAGCAGCAGGATCTCGGTGCGGGGTACCACCTGACCAATGGTGCCTTTCTTGCGCATTCCGGCATATGGGTTGGCGGATACGACTCCGGAGCTTTCGGTGAGACCGTAGCCCTCGACCACGCGGACGCCAGTGACCTCTTCGAATTTTTCATGGACTTGCACCGGCATGGGTGCGCCGCCCGATATGCACACCTTGAGCGAGGAGAAGTCGGTTTTTGTGAGATCGGGATGGTCGAGCATCGCCTGGAACATGGTCGGCACGCCGGGAAAGCCGGTCGCGCCGTTTTTCTCGATCGTCTTCAGAACCTGCTTGGTTTCGAAGCGCGGGACCATTGCGATCGAGGCGCCGCTCGAGACCGCGTGGTTGAGCAGCGCGGTATTGGCGAAGACATGGAAGAACGGCAGCGCACCCATAAAGACTTCGTGGCGCGGATCGCCGAACGGGTTCAGCGCCGCGACTTGCTGCGCGTTGATCACCAGCTGGCTGTGGCCGAGCATCGCCCCCTTGGGCCGACCGGTCGTACCACCGGTATACTGCAACAAGGCGAGGTCTTCCTTCGGGTCGATTTCGATCGCCGGCGGCGCGAAATCGGGCGTCACATCGCTCCACGCGCGGACATCGGACCCATATTCGACAGCGGCAATCTGGCTGCGCTTGAAAAGCTTTAGCGCAGTGCCAGTAACCCACGGGAGCATGTCGGAAAGTCGACCGACGACGAGCGTTTCGAGGTCGGAGCTTTCCAGCACTTTCCATGCTGTCTCATAAAGCTCGGGCACGTCGATGGTCACAAGCGTCCTGGTGCCGCTGTCGCCGACCTGCCAGGCGAGCTCCTCGACGGTATAAAGTGGCGAGAAGTTCACCACGATCGCCCCCGCCATCATCGCCCCATAATAGGCCGATGCGTAGATCGGGACATTGGGCAGGAACAGTCCGACACGGTCGCCCTTGCCGATCCCCATGCTGGCGAGCCCGGCGGCAAAGCGCTTCGCTTCGGCAAGGATCTCACCATAGGAATAGGTGCGGCCAAGGAAATGAAGGAATGGAGCCGATGGATCGAACGCGGTCGTGCGTTCGAGCATTTGGGGCAGACTCATCAACTCGAAACGCGCGTCCCAGGGCGTGGGATGGTGGTATGGGGCTTTATTGACATCCATGTCAGTAAGCATGGCGCATCACCGCGCTGCGCACAAGCAAAACCGCCCCTGCAAAGTGCGGGCTCGGCAAGATTTCCCGACTGGATAGAAGGCGCCGGACGCGCGGTGCGCCCGTTGGCGGCGATCGGCCTTTAGCTGTCGCCCTTTTCCTCTTCCTCTTCGTCCGCCTCAGGCGCGGCTTCGGGAGGGGCTTCCGGTGCATCTTCGGCAGCCGGAACCGCACCATCCTCGATCTCGCTCGGAGCAGGCGTCGATGCGGCGAATGCCTCGTTGGGTTCGACCGCAACGCCCTGTTTCTCAGCCTCGCGCTTGGCGGCGAGCCAGGCTTCGGCCTCTGCTTCCTGAGCGGCTTCGGCCGCGGCCTTCTCATTGGCTTCGCGCTCAGCCTGAAGCTCCTCGATCAGCTTCTCCTTGTCGGAGCGCTGGTCGATGCCTTCCTCTACGGGAGTCGTTTCCTCGGTAATGCCGGCGCGCTTGGCGGCCTTTGCCACCACTGCGTCGAGCTCACGCTGCGAGCACAGGCCGAGCGTAACCGGATCCTTGGGCTGGATGTTCTGGATGTTCCAGTGCGTACGCTCGCGGATCGCGCCGATCGTGTTGCGCGTGGTGCCGATAAGCTTGGAAATCTGCGCATCCGAAACCTCAGGATGGTTGCGCAGGATCCAGGCAATGCCATCGGGCTTGTCCTGACGCTTAGACACCGGGGTGTAGCGCGGACCCTTGGTCCGGGTCACTTCGACCGGAGCCTTATGCATCTTGAGCGAATATTCGGGGTCCTTCTGACCTTTCTCGATTTCCTCGAGCGTGAGTTCGCCAGCGTGGACCGGATCGCGACCCGTATACTTGCTGCCCGCCAGATCGTCCGCCATCGCCTGCACTTCGAGAATGTGAAGTCCGCAAAACTCGGCGATCTGCTCGAACGAGAGGCCGGTGTGGTCGACCAGCCAGGTCGCGGTCGCATGCGGCATCAGCGGAGTGGGCTGGGTGGTGGCCTTGGCCATGGAAATCTCCGTAAAAAATAGAAGGGCCGCCCCTTTCGGAGCGGCCGTTGCGTTAGGCTAGATAGGCGATGAGGCGGCGCACGGCAAGCGAAAGCGATGACCCGAGGCGAGAAGCCCGTTCCGCTGTGGATCAGATCGCCGATTTAGGCCGGAGCGAAACTGTGCGGTCATCATCCAGAGCCACCAATGCGGAGAGGAACTGCCGGGTCGCCGCCTCCCAGCTGTACCCCGCGCCATATTTCGCACACTGCTTGCTGTCGCACAGGAGCGCGGCGTCGATCGCGCGCTCGATCTGGTCGCACATCGCGCCAGATGTGTGGTCGAGCACGTCTATCGGTCCGGGAACGGGAAAGGCCGCGACCGGGGTTCCACAGGCGAGCGCCTCGATCATCACGAGGCCGAACGTGTCGGTCTTGCTCGGAAAGACGAACACATCCGCCCCGGCATAGCAGCCTGCAAGCTCGCGCCCCGTTCGCTTGCCGAGGAACAGCGCGTCGGGAAACTGTTTCTCAAGAGATTCGCGCGCCGGTCCGTCTCCAACCACCACCTTGCTGCCCGGATAATCGCAGGCGAGGAACGCCTCGATATTCTTCTCGACAGCAACCCGCCCCACAAAAAGCATGATCGGGCTTTTCAGTCCCTCATACTCCGGGGGCGGCGGGGCATCAGGCGTGAAGCAAGCGAGATCGACCCCGCGGCTCCAGTGCGCGACCTGGGCAAGGCCATGTTCGCGCAGCTCGGCGCGGATCGTCTCGGTCGCGACGAGGATACGTTCGGCGGGGCGGTGGAACCAGCGGATAAAGGGCCAGAATAATTTCGGCGAGAGGCCGGTGCGACGCGCGATGTAGTCGGGGAACTGGGTGTGATAGGCGGTTGTAAAGGGCACTTTGCGACGCACGCAGTGATTTCGCGCGGCAACGCCCAACGGGCCTTCGGTCGCGATATGGACAGCGTCGGGCGCGATCCGCCTGAGCGCGCGCCCGACCGTCCCGGGCCATGTCAGGGCCAATCTGATTTCGGGATAGGTAGGGGCGGGAATCGAACGGTAGCGGTCAGCCGAGATTACTGTGACCTCATGACCCCAGCCGCGCAGCACCTTGCAAGTCGTTTCGAGCGTGCGCACCACACCATTGACCTGCGGAAACCACGCGTCGGTGACGATGGCGATGGAATGCGGCACTTCGTTCTTGCCGACCTGATCCCGCGAATCCGTGCGCTTGCGCCTCACGCAGCTTCCAGCGTGGGTTCGGACGAAGAGGTCGCTTGCTCGCGTTTTTTGCGTTCGGCGATGACATCGGCCCAGTTCAGAATTTCCATCCGTCCATCATGGTGTTCGACCAATGCGTTGCAGCCTTCAACCCAGTCACCATCGTTCCAGTATTCGATCTGGCGTCCGTTATGTTCGAAGGTCCGGGATTCAGCGGTGTGAATGTGGCCGCAAACCACCCCGTCGACCCCGCGTTCGTCGGCGGCCCGCGCGACCACCTCTTCGTACTTCCCAATGAATTCGACCGCGTTCTTGACCTTGTGCTTGGCCGCTTTCGACAATGACCAGTAGGGCAGGCCGAGCGCCTTCCGTACCGAGTTCACGAGCGTACTCAGCTGCATGGCTGCGTGGTATGCCCAGTCGCCGACGAAGGCGAGCCAGCGCTGCGACAGCATGACCGCGTCGAATTCGTCGCCGTGAAGCACCATCAGCCGTCGCCCGTCGGCCGTATCATGAAAGGCCGCGCGACGAATCTCGACACCGCCGAAATTGAGGCCGGTGAACTGGCGGAACATCTCATCGTGATTGCCGGGAATATAGACGATCCGCGTGCCGCGCTTCGCCCGTTTCATCACGCGCCAGACGATGTCGTTATGGGTCGAGGGCCAGTAGAACTTCTTCTTCAGCCGCCAGCCGTCGATAATATCGCCAACGAGGTACATTGTATCGCTGTCGGTGCGATCGAGGAAATCGATCAGCATGTCGGCATTGCAGCCCTTTGTGCCGAGATGCACGTCGCTGATCCAGATCGTGCGGTACTCTGCACGCTCGTGGTGTGTCGGCTCCGGAGAGACCGGCTCGCGCGCAACGAAATCGGCAACGTTGTTAATTCCGGCGAGAACCGTCTGATCCACTTCGCAATCCCCTGCGCAGTCCTTTGCTGGACCGACGAATGCCACGGGAATGTTACAGGCGATTCACAGCGCGATGACGGCTATGGGACTTTGCGACAGAAATCTGTCAGTCCATCGGGATGAAGCCGGGCAGCGATTGCATCCGGGTGATCCATGTCTCGATATTGGGGAAGTCTCCGAGGCCGAAGCCTCCTTCTTCCGCAACATGCGTATATGGGAAGAGCGCTATGTCGGCGAGCGTCACTTCATCGCCGCAAAAGAATGCGCGCTCGGCGAGGTGCTTCTCCATGACATCGAGTGCGGCACAGCCCGCAACCCGCTTCGCCATGATCTGCGATCGTTGCTCGGCGGATAGGTTACCCTCGCCCACGAAACGCAGCCAGAACCGCAATGTCGCAACGTTGGGTTCGTGATTGTATTGCTCGAAGAACATCCAGCGCAGCATGTCCGCTTCTTCGAACCGGGTTTGCGGGATCAGGTGCGACCCGCTGGCGAGGTACCAGCAAGCCGCATTGCTTTCGGGCAGGAAGCGCGCCTCGGCGCCCTCACCGATCTGAAGCACCGGAATGCGTCCGTTGGCGTTCACTTTCGCAACGAATTCGGGCGAACGGGTTTCGCCCTTCATAATATCGTATTGCCGGGTTTCGAGATCGAGCCCGATCAACGCTGCAGTCAGCTTGATCTTATAGCAATTGCCCGAACGCGGGTCCTCATGAAGAAGCAGTGCCGGTTCTTCGTCCCCTGTCGGCACGACTGATTCAGGCGACCCGTCGGCGAAAGCCGCGAAATGCGACAGCGCGGTCGGGAACACGAGAACCTTGGGCTTGCCCGTTCCCAGCCCCTCCCATGAAGAGACCACGTAAGGTTGCGAGAGAGTTGAATCGGGGTCGCTCGGCCACAAGCTGTGGCGCGCGGCCAGTTTGTCGCCCTCGCCGCCCTTCCATTCCTGGCCCTTGGTCGCGCTGCCGCGAAAAATCACTTCCATGTCGCGCCAACGGACCGCGCCGCGGCCCTTGCGCACTTCGACGTAGGCGTAGTCGCCCGAGATCCGCAGCAACGGGTAGCTCATGCAGACACTTCTAGCACGATTTTGCCGATATGCTCGCCCGCCTCCATCCGGGCGTGTGCCGCGGCGGCTTCGGCGAGCGGAAAGGTCTTGTCCATCACGGGCGCAAGCTCACCGGAGGTGAAAAGCGGCCAGGCGGTCGCAGCGATCTCATCGGCCAGCGCCGCCTTGAAAGCATCGGAGCGCGGGCGCAAAGTCGAACCCGTAAGTGTCAACCGCCGCATCATCACCATCGGCATGAAAATATCGGCCTTGGCACCGCCAAGCACCGCGATGGTCACGTGCCGCCCGTCTTCGGCGAGGCATTGGAGGTTGCGCGGCACGTAATCGCCCGAAACCATGTCGAGCACAACGTGCACGCCTTCTCCACCGGTTTGCTCCTTGATGACTTCGACGAAATCCTTTTCCCTGTAATTGATGGCGAGATCCGCGCCGATCTTTCGCGCCGCCTCGCACTTGGCCTCGTCTCCGCACGTTACGATCACTTCCGCATCGAACGCCTTGGCGAGCATGATCGCCATCGTCCCGATCCCGCTCGTGCCGCCATGGACCAGCAGCCGCTCGCCATCCGCCAGCATCCCGCGCTCGAACACGTTGTGCCAGACCGTGAAGAGTGTCTCGGGAAGCGCGGCGGCGGACTTCACATCCATCCCCTCGGGCACCGGGAGGCAATGGTTCCATGGCGCTGCACAATATTCGGCATAGCCCCCGCCCGGGGTCAAAGCGGCAACCGTCTGGCCGAGCATTTCGGACGGCACTTTGCTGCCGACCCGCACAACCTCTCCCGCAACCTCGAGCCCGAGGATCGGCGAGGCTCCCGGTGGCGGGGGGTAGTGGCCGGCGCGCTGAATGCAGTCGGGCCGGTTCACCCCGGCATAGGCCACACGGATCAGCACGTCCTCCGCACCGACCTGCGGCACCGCAACCTGCTCAGCAATCAAAACGTCCGGTCCGCCCGGCGCTTCGAAGCCGATCGCAGTCATATTTTCGGGAAGGTCCGGCCCTGCGCCATCAACCATATCTGTGCCCTATTCACCCCTATGCCCAGCAATTCGCGCGGGATACCGTTCATGCGGATTGACAGCAAGCCTGACTGCTTGCGATGTTCGCTTCGACCGATGGACGAAGGCGATCTTCCGCGCCCCAAGGGCGATGCCGCGAGCAAACTCGCAGCCGAAGACCTTTCACCCTACTCGCAGGACGAACTTGCCGAACGCGTCGCGCTGCTCGAAGCCGAGATCGAGCGCGTTAAAGCCCACCGCGACAAGGCCGCTGCGCATCGCGCTGCCGCGGACGCGCTGTTCGGGGGCAAGTCGACATGAGCGGCGCAGATCGCCAACATCCGGATTCGCAATCCCCACGTAGCTTCCCATATATGGTGAACCCAACTTCACCCTATCGTTTAGTGAAACACTCCCACCTCTTCTGTTAGAGACCCCATACAAATGCCCAGTTTTGCCCAGAACCTTGAACGCACACTCCACAACGCACTCGGCAACGCGTCCGAACGCCGCCATGAATATGCGACGCTGGAGCACCTGCTGCTCGCGCTCATTGATGACGAGGATGCAGCGCAAGTAATGGCTGCATGCGGTGTCGATCTTGCCGAGCTCGGCGAGGTGGTGAAGCAATATCTCGACCAGGAATACCAGTCGCTCAAGACCGAGGACGATGCGGACCCGCAGCCCACAGCCGGGTTCCAGCGGGTTATCCAGCGCGCGATCCTGCATGTCCAGTCCTCGGGCAAGGACACCGTGACGGGCGCGAACGTGCTGGTGGCTCTGTTCTCCGAGCGCGACAGCTACGCGGTTTATTTCCTGCAGCAGCAGGATATGAGCCGCCTAGATGCGGTGAGCTATATCAGCCACGGCATCGGCAAGGGCGGTCGCCAGATCGAATCGAAGCAGCCGTCCGGCTCGGAAGAAGCCGCAGGCGACAGCGCCGAGCAGACCAAGGAATCGAGCAAGAAGGAAACCGCGCTCGACCAGTTCACGGTCAACCTCAATGCCAAGGCCGAGGCCGGCAAGGTCGACCCGCTGATCGGTCGCGGCCCCGAGGTCGATCGCACCGTCCAGATCCTGTGCCGCCGCTCGAAGAACAATCCGCTCTATGTCGGCGATCCCGGCGTCGGGAAAACCGCGATTGCGGAAGGTCTCGCGCGCAAGATCGTCGAAGGTGACGTGCCCGACGTGCTTGCCGAAGCCGTGATCTACTCGCTCGACATGGGCGCACTGCTGGCAGGAACGCGCTATCGCGGCGATTTCGAGGAGCGGCTGAAGCAGGTCGTCTCCGAGCTCGAAGGAATGCCGCACGCGATCCTGTTCATCGACGAGATCCACACTGTGATCGGCGCCGGCGCGACCAGCGGCGGGGCGATGGATGCCTCGAACCTGTTGAAGCCCGCATTGTCCAGCGGCGCGATCCGCTGCATCGGCTCGACCACTTACAAGGAATTCCGCAACCATTTCGAAAAGGACCGCGCGCTGCTGCGCCGGTTCCAGAAGATCGATGTCAACGAACCGACGATCGAGGACACGGTGAAGATCCTGAAGGGCCTGCGCAGTGCCTTCGAGGAACACCACAACGTCAAGTACACCCCCGACGCGCTGAAAACCGCGGTGGAGCTGTCTGCCCGTTACATCAATGACCGCAAGCTGCCCGACAAGGCGATCGACGTGATCGACGAGGTCGGCGCGATGCAGATGCTGGTGCCGCCCAGCCGCCGCAAGAAGAAGATTACGGCACGCGAGATCGAGGCCGTGATCGCGACCATGGCGCGCATCCCGCCAAAATCGGTGTCGAAGGACGACAAGAAGGCGCTCGAAAACCTCTCGCGCGATCTCAAGCATGTCGTGTTCGGCCAGGACGAGGCGATCGAACGGCTTTCGACCGCGATGAAGCTGTCGCGTGCAGGGCTGCGCGATCCGGACAAGCCGATCGGATCGTTCCTGTTCTCCGGCCCGACCGGCGTCGGCAAGACCGAGGTCGCGCGCCAGCTCGCCTCGATCATGGGGATCGAGCTCAAGCGTTTCGACATGTCCGAATATATGGAGCGCCACAGCGTATCGCGCCTGATCGGCGCGCCTCCGGGCTATGTCGGCTACGATCAGGGCGGCCTGCTCACCGATGCGGTCGATCAGAACCCGCATTGCGTGCTGCTCTTGGACGAGATCGAAAAGGCGCACCCGGACCTCTTCAACATCCTGTTGCAGGTGATGGATAACGGTCGCCTGACCGACCACCACGGCAAGACGGTCGACTTCCGCAACGTCGTGCTCATCATGACGACCAATGCGGGCGCTGCCGACATGGCGCGCCAGGGCATCGGCTTTGGCGACGTGTCGAAGGAAGATGCAGGGTCCGAAGCGGTGAAGAAGATGTTCACCCCGGAATTCCGCAACCGCCTCGATGCGATCGTGCCCTTCGCCTATCTCGGCAAGAGCACGGTGGCGCGCGTGGTCGACAAGTTCATCCTCGAATTGGAACTCCAGCTCGCCGAACAGAACGTCCACATCCAGTTCGACAGCGATGCGCGCGAATGGCTCGCCGACAAGGGCTACGACAAGCTCTACGGCGCACGCCCGATGGGCCGCCTGATCCAGGACAAGATCAAGCAGCCGCTCGCCGAGGAACTGCTGTTCGGCAAGCTCGCCGATGGCGGCGAGGTGCATGTGAGCATTAAGGACGGCAAGCCGGCCTTCGAACTCACACCGGCCCCGCCCAAGACCAAACCCAAGCGCAAGCCACCGGCGAAGAAAAAGCCCACCGCGAAAAAGGCTCCACCCGCCAAGGATGAAGGCGATGCCAAGCCAGAAGCCTCGGGCAGCGACAAGGACAGCTAAGGCTTCAAGATATCGATGAGGGGCGCGGACGGGGAAACCTGTTCGCGCCCCTTTCGTTGGTAGGCATATGAGCGCGCCCTTTTCCTGGATTCGCCCCGAACCGTGGGGCGTGCATATCGTCCCTGCGGACGTGTGGGTCGATCCCGGCCGAGCGGTCGACAGGGCGCTCGTCACCCACGGACACGCGGACCACGCGCGCGGCGGCCATGGAGAGACCATCGCCACGCCCGAAACACTCGCAATCATGAAGCTGCGCTACCGCACCGGGGCCGAAGACGAGAGTGGCGAGATTCCGACCAGGGCTACCCCGGTTGAATATGGCGAGACGATCCGGCTTGCAGGCGGGGTCGATGCGACTTTCGTGCCCGCAGGCCACGTTCTTGGCTCTGCGCAGATCCTGCTCGAACATGCAGGCGAACGCGTCGTCATCACCGGCGATTACAAACGCCGCCCAGACCCCACCTGCGCGCCATTCGAAGTGACGCCCTGCGACATCTTCATTACCGAGGCGACCTTCGGCCTGCCCGTCTTCACCCATCCGCCGATCGAGGACGAGATGGCGAAGCTGCTGAAGGCGCGCGCGGACAATCCCGATGGCAGCGTGCTCGTCGGCGCCTATGCGCTCGGCAAGGCGCAGCGGGTGATCGCCGAGCTTCGCGCCGCCGGCCACACCGATCCGATCTATCTCCATGGCGCGATGGAGAAGATGTGCCGCCTTTACGAGGAGCACGGCGTCGACCTCGGTGAACTGCGGCTCGTCTCTCAGCACGAAAAGGACGACATGCGCGGCCAGATCGTCGTTGCCCCGCCAAGCGCGCTCAACGACCGCTGGAGCCGCCGCCTGCCCGATCCCGTCACCGCCATGGCGAGCGGCTGGATGCGGGTGCGCCAGAGGGCGCGGCAAAGGAACGTCCAGCTCCCGCTCGTCATCTCGGACCACGCCGACTGGAACGAGCTGACCCGCACGATCGACGAGGTCGACCCGCAGGAGGTCTGGGTCACCCATGGCCGCGAGGAGGCGCTCTTGCGCTGGTGCGAGCTCGGCCAGCGCCGCGCCCGCGCGCTCGCACTGGTGGGCCGCGAGGACGAGGACGAGTAATGGAGGAATTTGCCAAGCTTCTCGACACGCTCGTCTATACGACCAGCCGCAATCGCAAGCTTGTCCTGATTGCCGAATATCTAAAGGGAACGCCCGATCCCGATCGCGGCTGGGCGCTCGCCGCGCTTACCGGAGAGCTGGACTTCCCGGCGGTGAAGAGCTCGACAATCCGCAATCTGATGAAGGAGCGGGTCGATCCGGTGCTCTGGACGCTCAGCCGCGATTTCGTGGGCGATACGGCGGAAACGGCGAGCCTGCTCTGGCCCGAACCGGCAACCCGCGCTGGCGATGTCCCCAGCGTTGCTCAGGCAGTCGAGCAGCTCGCGTCGCTCACCCGCTCCACCGCTCCGAAGGAATTGCCCAGGCTGCTCGACCGGCTCGATGCCAATGGCCGCTTCGCGCTCATCAAGATGGCAACCGGCGGGATGCGGATCGGAATTTCGGCCCGCCTCGCCAAGACCGCCTTCGCGCAAGCCTTCGATGTGCCGGTCGAAGAGGTCGAGGAATACTGGCACGCGCTGAAGCCGCCCTATGGCGAGCTGTTCGACTGGGCAGCCAAGGGAGCGCCTCCGCCCGATGTATCGAACATGCCGCGCTTCCGCCCCTTCATGCTCGCTCACCCGCTTGAAGATACCAGGGTCGACCTCGCCGAATACGCGGCCGAGTGGAAATGGGACGGCATCCGGGTGCAGATCGTGCGCGTGGGCGGGGAAACGCGCCTCTATTCCCGGTCCGGAGACGATATCTCCGCGACCTTTCCCGAACTGCTCGACATTTTGCCGGTGGACGCGGTTCTCGACGGCGAATTGCTGGTCCGCGGTTCAGCGCAGGGCGGTGAAGAAGGCGGCGCGGCCAGCTTCAACGCGCTCCAGCAGCGGCTCGGGCGCAAGACGGTGAGCAAGAAGATGCTCAAGGAGTTTCCCGCCTTCGTGCGGCTCTATGACGCGCTGCTGATCGAGGGCGAAGACCTGCGCGAGCGGCCCTGGACACACCGGCGCGATATGCTCGAGGCGCTGATGAAACGGCTTCCCGCGAGCCATTTCGATCTCTCGGCCATCGTCGAGGCGCGCGATTTCGATCATCTCGCCGAAATCCGCGAAAACGCGCGCGAGGACGCGATCGAAGGGCTGATGCTCAAGCGCCGCGACAGCCCCTATGTCGCGGGTCGCAAGGTCGGCCTGTGGTATAAATGGAAGCGCGATCCGCTGCTGATCGACGCGGTGCTGATTTATGCACAGCGCGGAAGCGGCAAGCGTTCGAGCTTCTATTCGGATTACACCTTCGGCTGCTGGGATGGCGACCCGGACGAAGGCGCCGAACTGCTTCCGGTGGGCAAGGCCTATTCGGGCTTCACCGATGCCGAGCTCAAGAAACTCGACCGGCTGGTGCGGCAGACGACGACGGACCGCTTCGGCCCGGTGCGCGAAGTCGAGCGAACGCTGGTCTTCGAGGTCGCCTTCGACAGCGTGCACACTTCGAAGCGGCACAAGTCCGGCCTCGCCATGCGCTTCCCGCGCATCCACCGCATCCGCTGGGACAAGCCGGTGCACGAGGCCGACCGGATCGAGAGCCTGCGGGCGCTGATCAGGGATTAACTGAACAGCACCCGTCACATGAGAATTAGAAATTGCGACCTTTCTCGTTGAGCCAACTGCCACAGGAATAGTTGGATGCGGCCCAATCGCGTTGGATTTTCGCGACAAAGACCACGTCATTAGAGTCGACAAGTTGCTTGAGATCGTCGCGGATATCGCTTGTGCTGCGTTGCGTATCCAAAAGCCAAACGGACTCTAGCCCCTTGCAGTGGGTGTATGCTCGGAGATATCTGTGCACTGGAGCATAATCTCGCCCCGGCTGTTTAAGGTCATATGTGACCAGTACGATAGACATTGAAGATTGCCTTTCTGTTCAACGCAATCGCCTTGACCTATCGAGCAGAGAGGATAACGTAATCCCCGCTTTCAAAAGCTCATGTCCGCCGACGATTGCTAAAATCCTTGCGGAATGAAACGGGGGGCCGAGGTAACGACTCGGCCCTCTTTCATTGTCGATGACATGATTCCGTGATTCCCCTTTATTTGCGAGTCGCGCGACGCGTTTTCCCCACCGAAATCAAATTCTTGCCTCTTGGAGCATGCACTTTCCTACATCAGCGACGCGCGTCATTATCGGCGCGGCTCTTTGAAAATCGCATTCCAAACGCGTTTCGTGTTGGAGAATTGTCAACTTCGCTTTTTCGGCGCAAGACTCTGATTATACGAAGTTAACCGACAGGAATATCGCTTGACACCGTGTCAACTTTGTCAAGCAAGTCCTACTATTCCAGCCCGCACTCGAACAGGGCAATCGCATGGTGCTTGGCGTTCTCGGCATAATGCGCAACGCCCATGCGCATGCCCGCGATCGCCGCGTCGGAAAGCTCCTTCATCGGCTTTGCCGGGCGGCCCGCCCACAGCATGCGGTCCTCCATCACCTTGCCTTCGGTCAGCATCGCACCGGCCGCCAGCATCGCGTCATGACCGATCACCGCCTTGTTCATCGCGATCGCGCCCAGGCCGACAAAGCCGCGATCCTTGATCGTGCAGCCGTGAACCATTGCCATGTGGCCGATCAGGACATCGTCCCCGATGACGAGCGGCGAGCCTTCGGGATCGCCCGGACGCGGCGGGTCGCAATGGAGCACGCTGCCGTCCTGCACATTGGTCCGCTCTCCGATCCGGATCGAGGAAACGTCGGCGCGCAGCACGCAATTGTACCAGATCGAGCTTTCCGCCCCGATCTCGACATCGCCGATGATCGTGCAGCCGGGCGCGACGAAGGCGGTCTCGTGGATCCTCGGCGTCTTGCCGTGGATCGGGATGATATTCACGCCGGGTCGGTGCATTGCATATGCTCCCATTGCTGTTTCGTAAGCGAATACTGGATCGTCGGATTGTCCCTGTCGGGCATGGCGGGATCGTGAAAGTCGAGGTCGGGTCGCCGTTTCATGCCGAGCTTTTCCATCAGCTTCCAGCTGCCGACATTGCTTTCGCAAGTGAGCGCCACGGCATGCGGCGCCCCGATGGATCGGAAAGCCCAGTCGATCACCGCGCGCATAGCCTCGTGCGCGTAGCCCCGCCGCCAGCGGTCCTCGCGCACCAGCCAGCCAATCTCGTGATCGCCGACATTCGGGGCCAGCGGATTGTCGACCCGTTTCATCCCGCAATGGCCGACGAGCTCGCCGGTTTCCTTCTCGATCACCATCATGAAACCAAACCCTTCGCGCGCAAAGCTCGCCATGGCTTTGGCATGCTTGGCTTCGATCTCGTGCAGTTCCTTTACTCCGCCGAGATGCGCCATGACGGCCGGCGTATTGAGCAGGCGGTCTTGCAACAGCGCATCGCCCTCGTCGATCTTGCGCAGCACCAACCGATCGGTTTCCAGCACGAGATCACCCATCGCGGCTTTCCCAGTTCTCCCGGGTGATCGAATGCACGATGACATCGCCGTAATCCTGCGACCACATGGTTTCAGGGAAGTCGAGATCGGGCCGGCGCTCCATGCCGAGACGGCGCATCAATCCCCAGCTGCCCGTGTTCTTTTCGACCGTGAGGGCGATGATCTCATCCGCGCCGAAGTGATCGAACCCGACATCGAGGGTCGCGATGGCTGCTTCCTTTGCATAGCCCTTGCCCCACGCGTCCTCGCGCAGCCGCCAGCCCGCCTCCATCATACCGAACGGCCCGTTTTCGTCGGTGCAACGCTTCAAGCCGCAAAAGCCGAGGATCGCGCCGTCTTCCTTTCGTTCGATCACCCAGAAAGTGTGGCCGAAATCGCGCCGGTAATGCATCAGCCGTGCCTGCGCGCTCAACCTGGTCGCTTCATCCGCCACACCGCCGAGCCAGCGCATGACGGCAGGCGTGTTGGTGCCCTCCCAGAACGGTGCCCAATCCTTTTCGCGCCAGTCGCGCAGGATCAGCCGGTCTGTTTCGTGACGAAAATCGGACGCGGCCTCAGCCATTGAGGATGCGCGCCGCGACCGGCGCATGGTAGGTCAGCACACCGGTGCATCCGGCACGCTTGAAAGCGATGAGTTTTTCCATCAGCAGCGCGTCCCGATCCCCGATCCCGGCAGCTTCGGCCGCCTCGATCATCGCGTATTCGCCGCTCACCTGGTAGGCAAACACCGGCACGCCGAAACGCTGTTTCACCCGGTAGATGATGTCGAGATAGGCAAGACCCGGCTTCACCATCACGCTGTCCGCGCCCTCGGCAATGTCGAGCTCGACCTCGCGCAGGGCCTCGTCGGAATTGGCGGGGTCCATCTGGTAGGTTGTCTTGTCGCCTTTGAGCAGACCGCCTGAGCCCACCGCATCGCGGAACGGACCATAGAACGCGCTCGCATATTTGGCGGCATAGCTCATGATCTGGATATTGTGGTGTCCGCCCATTTCGAGCGCCATGCGGATCGCGTGGATGCGGCCGTCCATCATGTCCGAAGGAGCGATGATGTCCGCGCCCGCCTCGGCCTGGTTCAGCGCCTGGTCGACCAGCACCGCGACGGTTTCGTCATTGGTGACATAGCCATTGGGGTCGAGCAGCCCGTCCTGCCCGTGGCTGGTATAGGGATCGAGCGCGACATCGGTCAGCACACCGATATCTTCGCCGCACGCATCCTTGATTGCCTTGATCGCACGGCACATCAGGTTGTCGGGATTGAGCGCCTCTGCCCCGTCATCGCTGCGCTTTTCGGCGGGCGTGTTGGGGAACAGCGCGACCACCGGAATGCCTAGGTCGACGGCTTCCTTCGCACGTTTCGCAATCCCATCGACCGACCAGCGTGAGACGCCTGGAAGTGTTGCGACCGGTTCCTCGACGCCCTCCCCATCGGTCACGAAAAGCGGCCAGATCAGATCGGTAGGCGCGAGCTGGTTTTCGCGGTGGAGCGCCCTGCTCCAGCCGATTGCCCGTGTGCGGCGCATCCGCGTGTTTGGATAATGTCCCGTCATTCGCCGGGATGTGCCGCATTTGGCGCGGCGCTGCAATCGCAAGTGTCAGGGGCCGGTGCGGACCTGCTGTCCCCGCCGCGAAAGCTCGATCTTCTCGATTTCGCGCAGCGGCTCCTCGGTTTCACTCGGCAGCGTCTCGAGATCTTCGAGCGCGGCACCGGGTTCGACCTGTTTGAGCTTGTTGAGCTGGATCTTGAAGTCGATAAGCTCCGTACCCGAAAGCTGGGCGCGGGTTACGAACTTTACAGAAGCCGGATTGATGGCGCGGCCATTGCGGTACATCTCGTAGTGGAGATGCGGCCCCGTCGACAGGCCGGTCGAGCCGACATAGCCGATGACCTGGCCGCGACGGACCTCTTGACCGCGGTTAACCGCCTTGCGGCTCATATGGCAGTAGCGGGTCGAAAGGCCGTTCCCATGATTGACGCGAACCGCGATCCCGCAGCCGCCCATCCGCCCGGCGCCGGTCACCCTGCCATCTGTCACCGCAACGATCGGTGTACCCCGCCGCGCCCGGAAATCGAGCCCCGCATGCATCCGGCGATAACCGAGAATCGGGTGGCGGCGCATCCCGAAGCGCGAGGATATCGATCCCGGAACCGGCGCGACGAGGCCGTTGCGCTGCTCGCCGACGCCCGATGCCTCGTAAAAAGTCCCGTCCTTGCCCCAGCGCATCAACTGGGTTCTGGGCACGCCGCCGCGATCGATCCCGGCATACATTAACTGGCCTGCCTGCCGTTCTCCGGTCGCGGCGCGCCTGTATGCAACGATGATATCCCATTCGTCGCTCGAACGAACCTCGCGATCCATGTCGATCTGGTTGTCGAGCGTCTTGATGTAATCCTGCACCGCGCTCGCGGGTACGCCGGCCGCACGCATTGAGCGATAGAGACTCCCCCCGACCTTTCCGCGCACACGCAGTGGTGTGTCATCGACACGGATAACGTTGCGCTGGAGCGCGAGCGAGCCTCCCTGCCCCGTTTCCTCGTTCACTCCCTGCCGACCGACTTCGAGTTCAAGGTCGAAACGGGCACGGAATTTGAGCGCGGTGAGCGGGCGTGGAGCGCCCGGTGCGGCCCGCCGCCCCAGAACGATGTCCATCTGCGTGCCCGGTTCGATCTCGGAAAGCGGCATGGCCGAGCCGATCAGCGCGCTCACCTGGCCGATATCGCCCGCCGACACACCTGCACGGCGAAGCATGCTGGCAAAACTGTCACCCGGAGCGAGCGTGGCGAGCAATTCGATCTGCGGGCGCTCGGGTGCGCTTGCCAGCGGAATCACCCGCTCGGTGGGCCCCATGCGCCTCCCGCTATCCGCGCCCAGCGCAAGCGGCATGATCATCTGGCTGCGGAATTCGTCGCGAATCTCCTCGCCCTGCGGCATCGCCGAGCGCGCTTCGAGCGGGGACATTTCGGGCCAGAACGCAAACGCCAGCGCGCCAAGCCCGATCATCGTGCCGAGCCCGCGGAACCAGCGGCGGCTGCCGATATTCTCGGCGAGATCGGGAGCGAGGTCGAGACCGGATAGCCAGTCTCCGGCAGCGAGCTTCCATTCATCGTAGCGCTCGCCAAAGCTGCGGGTGCGGGTGATCACGCGAGGCTTGGGCACCGCATCCTTCGGAGCTTCGGACACGCTATCTGACGGCGAGACGTCGTCCTCGACCGTTCGTCCGTCCAGAATGTCGCGTGCGTGATCCAAACCCGAGGTTCCCCGCTTAGGCCTCTCAGGGCCATCGGCATGCTATCAATGGCGGAAATCCATGGCGGAACAAAGTAAATACTGGATTAATCAACGACCAGACGAGTCCCTTGCGCGATAAATGGTTTTTCGTATCCGACAGATGGGGCCGCGCGCGCCATTGCTCCGCCCGCCCAAGCCTGACACAAGCACGCTCGTGACCTCTTCTCGCGCCAATTCAACCGTCAAGGCGGTGCTTGGGCCTACCAATACCGGCAAGACGCATCTCGCAATCGAACGGATGTGCGCGCATTCGAGCGGGATGATGGGCTTTCCGTTGCGGCTGCTCGCGCGCGAGGTTTACGACAGGGTGCGCGCAATCAAGGGCGACGATGCGGTGGCGTTGATCACCGGCGAACAGCGGATCGAACCGAAGAACGCACGCTATTTCTGCTGCACCGCAGAGGCGATGGACCGCCTGGGCGGTGGACACGCATTCGTCGCGGTCGACGAAGCGCAAATCGGGGCAGACCCGGAGCGCGGGCACATCTTCACTGACAGGCTGTTGAACGCACGAGGGCGGGAGGAGACGATGATCCTCGGCTCGGCAACTCTCGAACCGGTGGTCAAGGCATTGATACCGGGCGCTGAATTGGTCGAGCGACCGCGTTTTTCCACGCTTACCCACTCAGGCACAGCAAAGCTTTCGCGACTTCCACCGCGCAGCGCCGTCGTCGCCTTTTCGGTCGAGCAGGTCTATGCCATGGCAGAGGCATTGAGGCGTTTTCGGGGCGGGGCGGCGGTCGTAATGGGCGCTCTTTCACCAGAAACGCGTAACAAACAGGTCGAATTGTTCCAGAACGGTGAGGTTGATTACATCGTCGCCACCGATGCGATTGGAATGGGCCTCAATCTCGATCTCGACCACGTCGCATTCGCTGCGCTCACCAAGTTCGACGGGCGGCGCAAACGGCGGCTTACGCCTTCGGAGATGGCACAGATCGCCGGGCGCGCCGGGAGGCACCAACGCGACGGTTCGTTCGGCACGCTCACCGGCGGTGGAAGCCGCACCGGAGCACCGCTCGAATTTACCGACGAAGAGATCTATGCGATCGAGGAGCACAAGTTCTCGCCGCTCACGCACCTGTACTGGCGTGACGCCGAACCGCGCTTTGACAACCTGAATGTGCTGATCGAAGACCTCGAACGCGCGCCCCGGGACGACATGCGCCGGCGCGCGCCGGAGGCAATCGATCTGGCGGTGCTCAAGCGGCTTGCGGAAGACCCGATCGCATCAACCGTGCGCGGCCCGGGGCTGGTTCGGCGCTTCTGGGAGGCGTGCTCGCTCCCCGATTTCCGCCAGATCGGCGTCGATCCACATGCGCGCTTCGTCGCGCGGTTGTGGCAGGATCTGGGCAAAGGCTATCTCGGCGCCGATTTCGTCGCCGCGCGGATCGCCGAACTCGACCGAACCGGCGGCGACATCGATACGCTACAGGGAAGGATAGCCGCGATCCGATCCTGGGCCTATATCTGCCAGCGACCCGACTGGGTGCTGGCGCGCGACGAGATGGCCGCGCGCGCGCGCGCGGTCGAAGCGAAGCTCTCCGATGCGCTTCACGCGCGGCTGACCGAGCGCTTCGTCAATCGAAGGACGACTATTCTGATGAAATCGCTTGGACAGGATGCCAGCGCACTTCCCGTGACACTCGAGCCCGATGACAGGCTGACAGTCGAGGACGAGCCGATCGGCCATCTCGACGGGTTTCGCTTCGTGGTCGATCCGAACGCGACCGCCGCCGATCGCAAGATGCTGCTCGCGGCAGGCGAGAAGGCGCTTCCCGGCATTCTCGCCAAACGCGCTGAATGGCTGCTTGCCGAGGGGATGGACGAGCTGGCAATCGAGAAGGGCGCGATCCGCTGGCAGGGTCGCACGCTCGCCGAGATCGAGATGCCCGACGACTTCGCAAACCCCCGCCTCGTCCTGTCACGCGACATTTCGCTGCTAGGCGAACCGGCACGCGGCAAGCTCGAAGCGGGCCTGACCGGATGGCTGGCAGCGAAGCTTGAGCCGCTCGCACCCTTGCGCAAGCTGGCCGAGGCCGCGCGCGATCCCGAGGCGGGGTCCGAGGCGCGCGCGCTGCTCATCACGCTTATCGATGCGCGCGGCGTGGTCACCCGCGAAAAGGCAGGCCTCCAGCATTTGCCGAAGGATATGCGCCCGTTCCTGCGCAAACTGGGCGTGACATTCGGTGCGCTCGACATCTTCGCGCGCGAGCTTCTGAAGCCTGCACCGAGGCAGCTGCTTCACGCTCTGGGACTAGACCGGAGGCCGCTCAACGAAGCGATGTTACCCGTCATCGGCGAGGCCAAGGCAATCCCGGCGGGTTACCGTCCCGCCGGCTCGCAACTGATCCGCGTTGACCTTGCTGAAAAGATCCTCCGCGCCGCCTTCGAAGCACGCGCGAAAGCCACCGACAAGACTTCGCAGGAAAGGCACCCGCGCTTCCGCCTCGACCTCGCTCTGCCCGTGTCGATCGGGCTTGAGGAAGACAATGCCCGCCGGCTGCTCGGATCCGCCGGGTTCAAGGTCCAGCGTGGTCGTGCGCTTGAAGAGGGCGCGAAAGGTCCGCCGGCACCCGATAGCTGGACCTGGCGTCCGCGCCGTCCGGGAAGTCCGCAGGGCCACGGCCGGAAACCCGATGCCCATCGGGGCAAGGCACTGAGAGGCAAAGGCAAACCGAAGAACAAGGGCGGACCGCGCCAGCGCAGGCCCCAGGGAGACACGGGCCCGGCACGGGCCGGTGGAGCTTTTGACGGGCTGGCAGACCTGCTCGGCGGATGAGCGACGATGAGCGGATCGGCGCTCCGGATAGTATCCGGATCGACCGTCTGCTCGTTTACCTGCGTTTCGCCCGCACCCGCTCGCTTGCGCGTGGGATCGTCGAAGGCAATGCCCTTCGCATCAATCGCCGCCATGTCGAGAGGGTGAGCGAAACCGTCGGCGTCGGTGACGTACTCACCCTCGTCCATGGGGGCGAGGTCAAGATCGTAGAAGTGCTCGGACTGCCTCAACACCGCACCTCGCCCGCGCGCGCGAAGACATTCTACCGTGAGCTGACGCGTTTCTAGGAACCCGCATGACCAGACAACCCTCTCTCAAATGTGGGCCTTGACCGGCGCGCGCAAATCGCCATAGCACCAGCCGCTCTCAACGCTTGTAATCCGAAAGCCTGCCGTACATGACCTACGTCGTCACCGATGACTGCATCAAATGCAAATACACCGACTGCGTCGAAGTGTGTCCGGTCGACTGCTTCTACGAAGGCGAGAACATGCTCGTCATCAATCCCAGCGAGTGCATCGATTGCGGCGTTTGCGAACCCGAATGCCCGGCCGAGGCAATCCTGCCCGATACCGAAGACGGGCTCGAAAAATGGCTGGAGCTCAATACCAAGTTCTCCGCCGAATGGCCCAATATCACGAGCCAGAAGGACCCCCTGCCCGACGCCGACGATCACAAAGGCGAAAAAGGCAAGTTCGAGAAGTATTTCAGTCCAAAGCCGGGCGAAGGCGATTAATCCGTCCCGGTCGGCTCAGCCGATACGATCAGCCTTTCGATCGACGGGATGAGTTTCTCGACCCTTTCGTACCGCTCCGAACCCGGCTGCTCTGCCTTGAGCGCCTTCAGCAACCATGACCGTGCTGTTCTGAGGAGATCGGGGTCTACGAAGATTCCCTCGCCTTCGCGTTCGCTGTATCCGCGGCGCACATAGCTGCGCGCGGTATCGAATGCCGCGTCGGGTCGGCCCCACTCATAGGCCTTTTCGAACCATTCCCCTGCGAGTCTGTGATCCACCGGCGTACCGTCGCCCCTGGTGTGGATCTGGCCGAGAAGGAAGGCAGCGTTGCGCTGGCCCTGCGCGCCGGCCTGTTCGAGTATGAAACGGGCCGCGACCGGGTCGCGATCGATCCCCTCGCCCGTCAGCAAGTAGGTGCCGTAATCAGTCTGCGCGTCGGCGTCGCCGCTGGCAGCAGTCATTCGGCACAGGCGAATGCCCTCCTTCGCGTCCACGGGTCCGCCTTCTCCACGCACAAGCATGTTGCCATAGGCGCAGAACGACATGCGCCAGCCGCGCTCTGCCGCCTTCACATACAGCTCGCGGGCTTTCGTAAGGTCCTGTTCGCGCCCGGTGCCGCTGTAATAACAGGTGGCGAGGTTGTGCAGTGCATCCGCACGCGCAACGCCGACCTTTGCGAAGTAATCGCAACCCCGCACCGGATCCGCCTCGATTCCCAGCAAGCCATTGAAGTGAAGCTCGCCCAGCGCTTCGTAGGCGCTGGCGTCGCCCGCCTCGCCCAGCCGTTCCAGCGTGCGAGTCAGTCCGTCGGCATCGCCTTCCTCACGCTCCGCGATCGCCGCACTCGTTTCTTCGGAATAGGTCTGCTCGAAAAACTCATCGGGGGCAGGCGAAAGCTGAATAAGTAGCGGAATCATAATCAAATCGAGCATCGCCAATTGTCCCCAGAACCGCGGCAAGTGGAGGCATAATGCGCACGGATCGATCAGACTCGCAATATTGTTGCGATTATGTTATATAATTGTCCAACCGCGTCGGCTGGTCCCGACGCTGGCAAGTAAAACCAGGAAGGCCATCTACCAGCACACACAGCTTCGGACGACTTCATCCCGGCGTTTCCCCCTCTCCCTGAGTGGTCACGTCGCAGGAATAGTTGTCCGCTTGGGTCGCCGCTGGGAGGCAATGAGAAAGGAATACGCATGGCAAGCAATGCGCCCGCCTTTACTGTCGGAGACTACGTTGTTTACCCCAAGCACGGCGTTGGCCGTGTGATCGAACTGCAGAACGAAGAGATCGCTGGCATGCAGCTCGAACTCTACGTGCTGCGTTTTGAAAAAGAGCGCATGACGCTGCGCGTTCCCGTCAACAAGGTCGAATCGATCGGCATGCGCAAGCTGTCCTCGGACAAGACCCTCAAAGAAGCGATGGAAACGCTGAAGGGCAAGCCCAAGGTGAAGCGCACCATGTGGTCGCGCCGCGCCCAGGAATACGAAGCGAAGATCAATTCGGGTGAGATCGTCCTCATCGCCGAAGTGACGCGCGACCTGTTCCGCCCCGAGGACCAGCCTGAGCAGAGCTACTCGGAACGCCAGATCTTCGAAGCGGCCTCGTCGCGCCTCGCCCGCGAACTTGCGGCTATGGAAGAGACGGACGAAGCGACCGCTCTCGAGAAAATCCTCGAGGTGCTGCGCGAACACGCTCCGCAATATTACGATAACGACGACGACGAGAAGTAAGTCGTCCCACCCGGATCGTCACGAAGGGCTGCCCCCGCCGGGGCGGCCCTTTTTGATTCTGCACCGCCTTGCGCGCGCCCTCTTGGTGTATTATATCACCAACACACTTACGGGACTGAGCCGTAACAGGTGGAGGAATTCGATGTTTCACAAATTGCTGAAAGGGCTGGCCCCTTTCGCCGCACTCGCGATGGGTGCCGCGCTGTCGGGCTGCGGCGACATGGACCTGACGATCAACGGCAAGGAGGGTGTCCCGCTCGACGAGCTCGATATGTCCGGCGCCGCGCCGACCGAACTGGTAGTGGCCGCCAATGCGACGGTGATCGTCAGCGAGGGCGACACGCTCGACATCACGGTCGAGGATGATCCCGAAAATGCGCTGCGCTTCGTGCTCGATGAAGAAACCCTCGGCGTGACTCGCGATCCCAATCTCAAGATCGAGGATGGCAAGGCAACCGTGCGCGTCACCATGCCCGCACTGACGAGCATTGTGATCGCAGGGTCCGGCTCGGTCGAATCCGCGACCATGGCGAGCAATCCGGAAATCGCCATCGGTGGATCGGGTTCGGTTTCGGTCGCGCAATTCGAGGCGGAAAAGCTCGAGATAAGCATTGGCGGTTCCGGCAACGTCACGGGCGCTGGTTCGGCCTCTCGCGTCGAAGTGAACATCGGCGGTTCGGGCAACGTGGACCTTTCGGGGCTCACAACCGACAAGGCCGAGGTCTCGATCGGTGGATCGGGCAACGTGATGCTGCGCTCCGACGGAGAGGTCGAAGCGAACCTCGCCGGCGCAGGCGACGTACAGGTGACTGGAAGCGCCAAGTGCACCGTCAACTCGTTCGGATCGGGCAAGCTCACATGTTCGCCCGCCGATGATGCAGACGATGCGAAGGACGAGCGCGAACCGGCCCTCACGGACGAAAGCTGATTCCGCTCGCTCGGGCGAACCCCGGCTTGCAATAAGTGAAGGAGCGCGCAAGGTACGGGCCATGCGCGCTCTTTCCGTATTCGCGCCCGCACTGGCGGGCCTTTCGCTTTCCGGTTGCGTTGTGGGGACGGTGGCAGACGTCGTGACTGCCCCCGTTCGTGTGGGCAGCAAGGCGGTCGACCTGGCAACGACCAGCCAGTCCGAGGCAGACGAGAAGCGGGGGCGCGAAATCCGCAAGCGCGAGGAGAGGCTTGGCAAGCTCGAGCGGCGCTATGCCAAAGAACTGCGGCGTTGCCGCGAGGGCGATCGCCCCAAATGCAACGACGCGCGCCTAACCTATGCCGAAATTCAGGAAGTGCTCCCGACCGTTCCAGCGGAGCCGGAAGACGCGAATTAATTCTGGCGCGTCGCGGCCCGCCGCAGCCGGTCGTTGATCGCCCGACCGACCTCGCCGTAAGGAATAGGAGCGACTGCGATACGGGGCTTGTCCGATGCAGCCGCCTGGTGGAGACATTCGTAGAGCTGCGCAGCCGCTTCGTTGAGATCGCCGCCGGCTGACAGATTGCAGTCACCCTGTTGGCCGCCGAAGCCGATAAAAAACTCGTCTGGCGCAACTTCTGCTGCACTCAACCTCAAAGGCTTTCCGGGCGAATAATGCCGTGCAAGCTGCCCGGGGGCTTCGATCGAGGCATTATCGGCCCCTGTCTCGGCGCCGAGTATTCGCTCAAGCGTTTCGTGACTGACAGGTCCGGGGCGGAGAAGCGACCAGGCTGCATCGGGGCGCAGCGCGACGATGGTGGACTCCAAGCCTTTCTGGCTAGCTCCTCCATCGAGTACAACCGGGCATGCCTTGCCCAGCGAAGCGATCACGTGCTCGGGCCGGGTCGGGCTGATCTCCTCACTGCGATTGGCGGAGGGTGCAGCGAGCGGGGAGCCCGTCTCCTCCAGCACCGCGCGCATCACCTTGTGCGCAGGCTGCCTTAGCGCGATCGTTGGAAGCCCCGCCGTTACTGCACCTGCGACCTTTGCATCTTCGCGCAAGGGCAGCACCAGCGTCAGCGGCCCGGGCCAGAATCGTTCGACAAGATCGCGGGCGCGCGCGTCGAATTCGCCGATCTTCTCTGCCTGCGCGAGATCCCGCACATGTACGATAAGCGGGTTGAAATCGGGGCGGCCTTTCGCTGCGTAGATTTTCGCGACCGCCTCGGCACTATCAGCCCTTGCGGCAAGACCGTAAACGGTTTCGGTCGGCACCGCGACAAGACCGCCTGCAGCGAGGATTCGCGCGGCTCGCGCGATGCCTTCGGCGTCCGCTTGCAGCACTTCCGTAACGTCCTTGTCGCTCATCGCATGGTCGCTATATTCTCCCGCGGAAACTGCCAAGCAAAAGGCGCATTTCCGCGACTTTTCGCGACCCCTTGCAACAGGACGAGACCCGCCCGTGACACCCTATACGCCGCCGACCCAGGACCAGCTGCTCGCCATCCGCGTCAATGCCGGGATCGAAGATCTCGCAAAGACCGTGAAATTCGCGCATGCCGAGGCCGACCTCGTCGAAGCGATCGTGGAGGGCGTCGGGCAATTCGCTGCGGGCGAGTTCGCGCCGCTGAACCGGATCGGCGATCTCGAAGGTGCGAAGCTCGAAAACGGCATCGTGCGCCTGCCCGAAGGCTTCAAGGAAGCCTACGATGCCTATGTCGAACAGGGCTGGAACGCGATTGCTTCGCCCGAGGAGTTTGGTGGGCAAGGCCTGCCCTTCACCCTCGCATGCAACGTGCTCGAAAACCTTGGTGCGGCGAACATGGCGTTCAACCTGCTGCCGATGCTCAGCGTCGGCGCGATCGAGGCGCTCGAACACCACGGATCAAAAGATCAGCAGGCAAAATACCTGCCCGATCTCGTCAGCGGGAAATGGTCGGGAACGATGAACCTTACCGAGCCGCAAGCGGGCAGCGATGTCGGCGCACTTCGTTCGACCGCCGTTCCGATCGCGGAAGGCGAGCACGCTGGCAAGTACAGGATTACCGGACAGAAGATCTATATCACTTGGGGCGAACACGAGCTGGCGGAAAATATCATCCACCTCGTCCTCGCGCGTTTGCCCGATGCACCGGAAGGATCGCGCGGCATCTCGCTCTTCGTCGTGCCCAAATATCACGTCAACGAGGACGGCTCGCTCGGCAATCGTAACGATCTTCGCTGCGTCAGCCTCGAACACAAGCTGGGAATCAACGCCTCGCCCACCTGCGTGATGAGCTATGGCGACAATGGCGAGTGCATCGGCGAGCTCGTTGGCGAGCCCAATCGCGGTTTGATGGCAATGTTCACGATGATGAACAATGCGCGCATCAATGTCGGCAACCAGGGCAACCAGATCGCGGAACGCGCCACTCAGCAGGCGATTGCCTATGCACTGGACCGCGTTCAGTCGGCGCGCGCCGGCTCGCCTGACAAGACTCCGGTCGCCATCATCGAACACCCCGACGTGCGCCGCATGATCCTGCGCATGAAGGCGCTCACCGAGGCCGTGCGCGCCTTGCTCTATTACTGTGCCGGCCAGGTCGATCGCGGCACGGTGGGCGATGCGAGTGCCAAGAACCGCGCGGAAATCCTCGTGCCGATGCTCAAGGCATGGGGCACCGATATCGGGGTCGAAGTGGCCGGAATCGGGATCCAGGTCCATGGCGGGATGGGCTTCATAGAGGAAACCGGCGCAGCCCAGCACTGGCGCGACTCCAAAATTGCGCCGATATACGAGGGCACGAACGGCATTCAGGCCGCAGACCTCGTAACGCGCAAGCTCGGGCTCGATGGCGGAGAGGCTATGATCGGCCTGTTCGAAGAGATCGCTCGCGACGCATCGGAAGAACGCAATCTTGCCGAACTGGCGACGACCTGCGCGCATATCGCCCGCTGGATGCGCGACGAGGCGAGCCTCGACGATCGGCTAGCAGGCAGCGTCCCGTTCTGCACAATGGCCGCAGTTGCGGTCGCCGGATGGCAGCTGATGAAACAGGGTCAAGCCGTTGCGAACGGTGCCGCACCAGCGCTTGCCGAAAGCAAACCTGTGACGGTTCGCTTCTTCCTCGACCGGATCGTACCCGAGGCGCTTGGCCTCAAGGCAGGAGCGACTGCGGGAGCGGATTTGCTCTACACTCTGCCCGCCGAAAAGCTCGCTGTCTGAGGATGGGACGCAAGTGAGCGAGCCTCGGGACCCATTGGAGCGGATCGCCGAGGCGCTCGAACGGCTTTCGCCCGATCCCGGGGCCGCCGTCGATTGGTTCGGCCACCCTGCCTATGTCTGGAACGGTAAATACGCTCGTGAAGTGCCCGCTATCGAGGCACCGGCACTCGGCCAGTTGCGCGCGATCGATCGCCAGAAAGAGCTCATCCACACGAATATCGCCCGGCTCGCATCTGGTCACGCGGCGCACGACATGTTGCTGTGGGGCGCGCGGGGTATGGGCAAGTCGGCGCTGCTCCGCGCTGTTGTCCGCGAGGTGCAAAAGAACGCGCAGGAGGCGCTAGCGCTCGTGCAAGTTGCTCCGGCTGCACTGGAAAGTCTGCCACGCCTCTTCGCCACGCTCAGTGAAGTCGATCGGCAATTCGTGATCTTCATCGATGATTTGGGGTTCGCCGAGGACGACACGGTTCGCCCGCGCCAACTCCGCGGCTGGCTCGAAGGCGGTGTCGAGGCCCGCGCCGCCAATTGCCGCCTCGCCGTCACCTCCAATCGCCGCGCCATCCTCGCGCGCAAGGCGAAGGAGCAGGACCCGGACAGCGGCGAGAGCGCGCTCAACATTCGCGATGCAGTCGATGACGCGCTTGCGCTGGCCGATCGGTTCGGGCTCGCGGTCGGATTTCACCCTTGCAGCAGGGACGAATATCTCGAGATCGTGCATGCCTATGCCGATCCGCACGGCCTTGCCTTTGATCCGGACGAAGCGCTCGCCTGGGCGCTTGGCCGAGGCCAGCGCTCGGGCCGCGTAGCGTGGCAATATGTCGTCGAGCTCGCAGGAGCAGCGGGCAAGAGCCTTTAGTCGAGTCGCTGCCCTGCCTGCGTGCGCAGGTAATCTTCCTCGAACACGGCCTGCGGGTCGCGCAGCTCGCGCTGCGGCGGAAGAGCCCTACCCGTCACGCGCGTGATGGCCGCTCCCGGCTCGGCATCGGGAGACACCACGCGCCAGATGATCCCGGCGGTGTCGTCGGAAACCAGCAGCGCACCATCGCTCGCCCATTCGACCCAGGTCGGACGGCCTTTGGTCGTGCCATCTTCGTTGAGGAAGCCCGAAAGCAGAGGAACCGGCTTTCCAACCGGATTGCCGCGCTCGTCAAACTCGACATAGACCACATCGTACCCAGCGGGCGGCTTGCGGTTCCATGAGCCATGGCGCGCGATGAAGGCACCGCTGGAATACTCGTCGCCCATCCGGTGACCTTCCTGTGTGAAGACGAGACCGAGCGCGGCGACGTGCGGACCAAGGGCATAAACGGGATTGCGCGTATATTCGGTGAGATAGGCCGGCATCGGTGCCTCAACCCGTCGATCGATATTGTTCTTGTAGTAAATCCACGGCCAGCCGTACTGCGCGCCGACGGGCACGTTGGTGAGGTAATCGGGGACGAGGTCCGAGCCGAGCATGTCGCGCTCGTTCACCGTGGTCCAAAGCTCGCCCGACCACGGGCTGAAATCGAGACCGTTCGGGTTGCGAAGTCCCGCAGCGAATTGGCGTTGGCGTCCGGCCTCAAGATCGTATTCCCAGATCATCGCGCGGCCTTCTTCGACTGCCATTCCGCTTTCGCCGATATTGCTGACCGAACCGACCGCGATGTAGAGCCGGTTTCCGTCGGGGTGGATCTCCATGTTGCGCATCCAGTGACCGCCACCGCCCGGCAGGTCCATGAGTTTGCGCGGCTCACCTTCCACCCTATCGCTGCCGAGTTCGTAATCGAACGCGATAACTTCGTCGTGATTGGCAACGTAGAGCGTGCCATCGTTCCAGCTCATCCCGGAAGGGGAATCGAGCCCCTCTTCGCGGATAACCTGCCGCACCTCGGCAGTCCCGTCGCCATCGACGTCGCGCAAGAGCACAATCTGGTTGGGTGATTGACCGGCGGAACCTGCCCGCTCGAACAGATAATCCGCAATCCAGCCGCGGATGGTATCCATGATACCGCCCCCGTCGCTCTTACCCTCGGTCTTGGGTGAGCGGGTGAGCGTGACCAGGATATCGCCATTGGGGAGCGCATAAAGCACGCGTGGATGCTCGAGACCTTCTGCAAAGCGATTGACGGTCAGACCTTCTGCCGCTTCGGGAAGCTCGCCCTCATTCCAGCCGACCGGCTCGGCAATTTCAATCGTCGGGAAGTTCTCCGGTTCGGGCTCTTCGAGTGTCGGGTCTGTCCCGGCGACCTCCTCGACGCTCAATTCAGCCGTATTGCCCCGTGTCAGGAAGTACAGACCGATGCCGAGCACCACGACGAAAACGATGAGAGCGATTGCGAGCTTGCGAAGAATAGCCATGTGAGGTCGATTAGTGCCGCTTCACGCTTGCGGCAACAGGCGAACGACCCCAAGTGGGCTCGCAAAGAGGAAAGCAATGTACGATTTCAAGCCAGATCCAGCGCTCGAACCGGCCGAACGATATCGCCAGCTTTACGAAGCCGCCGATGCACTGACTTCCGGCGAACCGGATGCGATTGCGAACATGGCGAATGTAGCCGCGCTCATCTGGGAGTTCGTTCCGGACCTCAATTGGGCGGGTTTTTACCGTATAGGTAAAAACTCGGGTGGCTCGGACGAACTCGTCCTCGGTCCATTCGTAGGGCGTCCTGCCTGCATTCGCATTCCGATCGGCCGGGGCGTATGCGGATCGGCAGCCGCCTCGGGAATCACGCAATTGGTCGAGGACGTGCACGCATTTCCCGGCCATATCGCCTGCGATGCCGCGAGTCGTTCGGAACTAGTGGTGCCGGTGATGCGCGGGGGATCGGTTATCGCCGTTATCGACCTCGATAGCCCGGAACCGGCCCGGTTCGCAGATGAGGACGCCCGAGGTATGGAAAGGCTCGCAGCGTTACTTGGCGACCGCATCTGATCGCCCCGAAACGAGACAGGCCGCGCTACCGGCTTGGGAGGGCCATCGTTCCGGTGATAAACAATTTGCTAACTGCAACTATCATCTGGGTGCGACTCGTGCCCGGACGTCTCGCTCTCGGGGGAAAACATGCACGCCAGTAAGATCGCTTTTCGCATAACTGCCGCCACGGGCCTGGCTTGCGCTAGCCTTGCACTCACCGGTGTTGCCCATGCGCAGGATGCCAGTACAGCCCCCATGAGCGTGGATGAGGTGAAGGCACTTCCGGCAGACATGCAAAGCGCTCCTGTCCCAGTCGAGACGGAGACTACCGAAACGTTGGTCGGTCCTGATGGCGTGGAGACGATAGTACGAACCCGGCGCATCGATCGTCCTCAACGCGCCCATGAAAGTGATGACGGCACGAATTACCATACCCCTTCCACCCCTTCCTATGCGCCGGTGGCGACCGTGGTAGAGCGCGAGGAATGGATCGCAGAATGCGAAGCGCGTACGAGTGGACGCAGCGAACGGGAAAAAGGCGGGATTATCGGCGGTTTGCTCGGAGCGATTACCGGCGGCATCATTGGCAACCGCGTCGCTGGCGATGGCGATCGCCTGCTTGGCACTGTAGTAGGTGCCGGCACTGGCGGCCTCGGCGGCGTGCTTCTCGGTAACCTGATCGGAAGCGGCAAGAAGGGCGAGGCCTACGATTGCGAAGCTGCGCTTGACGGCTACCTTTCGCAATATGGCCAGCAAGCACCACGAATTGCGCGACGGACCGTTCCGGCACCGGCCTACCCGACATATGGTGGCTACGCACCGCAGGGCTATTACGGCTATGCACCCGCTTACGGATACAGCTACGCCCCGCCGCAGCAGATCGTCTATGTTCCGATCCGCTACGAACAACAGCAGCGCGTTGTTGTGCGAGAGAACGTGCGCGAGGAAACCTACACGGTGCCTGGACGTGCGCGCACGATCGAAGAACGTGCCCCGGCACCTTCACCGAAACTTATCAAGCAGCCGCGCGCCCTTAAATCGATCAAAAACTGACCGAATATTGGTAAGAAGCCCGGAAGTTGCGCCGCGCGACTTCCGGGCTTTTTCGCGCCTGCAATCTTCGGCTCCCTAGAAATCGCCACCCGTAAGGCGCTGGCAGACAAGGTCGAGCTGGTCGAGCGACTTGTAGCGGATCGAGATCATGCCGGTTCGCGGGTCTGCATCGGCCTTGATCCGCACCGGGAGGCCGAGAAATTCCTCCAGGTGGCTTTGCACCGCGGCGATATCCGCGTCGTTGGCCGGATTGCTTTTGGGCTTGCCCGCATTCCCATCCGAATTGACCTTCCTCGCCATCTGGCGAACAAGCTTTTCGATTTCGCGCACCGAGAGGTTCTCGCTAACCGCTTTGGTTGCAAGCGAGGCGGCATCGTCCTGCCCGATCAGCGCACGTGCGTGGCCCATCGAGAGCTTTCTCGCCTCGACCAGATCGAGCACGGCTTCCGGCAGGCCAAGCAGGCGCTGGATGTTTGCGACATGGCTGCGCGACTTTTCGACCATCCGGGCGATTTCTGCCTGTGTCAGGCCTTCTTCGTCGGCAAGCTTCTGATAAGCCCGCGCTTCTTCGACCGGGTTGAGGTCCTCGCGCTGCAGGTTCTCGATCAGCGCAAGCGCCATCACTTCGCGGTCGTCGAGCTCGCGCACCAGCGCGGGAATTTCGTGCAAACGCGCCTTTTGCGCCGCACGCCAGCGGCGTTCGCCGGCCACCAGTTCGTATTTCCCGTTGCCCTTCGGGCGCACGATGATCGGCTGGATCACACCGCGTTTTGCGATCGATCCTGCAAGCTCCTCGAGGGCAGCTTCATCGAAGTGTTTACGTGGATTGCCCGGCAAAGGGGAAATCGAGGCGGTGGCGATACTCTTGAGCGGGGAATCGGACACTGCCGCATTCGCCGCGCTCTCCGCCTGTGGCGTTGTCGCATCCTGCACGAGCGGCTCTTCGCGCTTGGTTTCGCCCAGCAGCGCGCCCAGCCCCCTTCCCAGCTTCTTTTTCGGATCTGCCGGACCGCGCTGCGGCACGGAGAAACGGATAGGATCGGAGGGTTTTGTCATGCTGCCTGCCTTTCGGGCGGAAATCGGCCAATCAATTCACGGGCGAGCGCGATATAGGCGCGGCTGCCGGTGCAGGAATGGTCGTAGACCAGTGCCGGCAGACCGTGGCTCGGCGCTTCGGAAAGCCGTACGTTGCGCGGAATAACGGTTTCGAACACGAGGTTTCCAAGACAATCTCTAACATCGTCAGAGACTTGGTCGGTCAGGCGGTTTCGGCGATCGTACATGGTGAGCGCGACGCCAATGATCCCGAGCGAGGGATTGAACAGCTGCTGGACCCGCTCGACCGTCTGCAAAAGCTGACTAAGCCCCTCAAGCGCGAAAAACTCGCATTGAAGCGGCACCAGCAGCGTATCGGCCGCACACAGCGCATTAAGTGTCAGCAAACCCAGCGACGGTGGACAGTCGATAAAGCAGACGTCGTGATCTGCATGATTATCGAGCGCATCACGCAGGCGCGCAGTGCGTTCCTCGACGGAAACTAGCTCTATTTCCGCACCACTCAGGTCTTGTGTCGCCGGAACGATATCAAGCCCTGGGATGCTCGTTTCGACGGCGATTTCGGCCAGTGGCACTTCATCCACAAGCAACTCATAACTGGAACGATCCCGCGCGCCCGCATCGACACCCATTCCGGTCGAGGCATTGCCTTGGGGATCGAGGTCAATCAAAAGGGTTCGCCAGCCTGTCGCGGCCATTGCGGTCGCCATGTTGATTGCGGTCGTGGTCTTGCCCACCCCACCTTTTTGGTTTGCGATGGCTATCGTCAGCATGGCTTTGTCACCTCTGCAGGCCCTTTCCGCACCGGCTACAGTGCATCTCGCGTTGGTCAGGCACTTACGATGATGCCCGCATCGCGATCGGTCAATGATTGTTCCACGTGAAACAATTTCCGAATCGACGGCTTTTGGTGTTCCAATTCGTGCGCCGCCGAGCGACCCTTGGGCAAGAGGTAGCGAGTCCGCTTTGTGGAGAAGGGTGCGGATAAACGGAGGAGTTTCTCCAGCGGAGCGAAGGCACGTGCCGAAATGACACTTGCTGAAAACGGTTCGATCCGCTCGAGGCGGTCATGGAGAACCTCGCAAAAAGGCAAATCGAGTTGCGATATGCAATCGCGCAGGAATTCGACACGCCGTGCTCGGGATTCGACGAGCCTCACAGGGAAATCGGGTAACAGAGCCGCTATCACCAGACCCGGCAGTCCCGCTCCTGTTCCCAGGTCAAGCCATGGCTCGCCTCGCGTGTGATCGAGTGTTTCACGTGGAACATGCTCCAGCAATTGTGCGCTATCGGCGATGTGACGCCGCCAGATCTGCGGCTCCGACGCTTTGCTAATCAAATTCTGTCTTTTGTTTTCAGCGATCAGCAACCCAGCGAAGCATTCGAGCCGCGCAATGGCCACCTCGTCGGCTAACCCAGCGACATATTCGCGTGCCTGCTCTTCGTTTTCAATCACGCAGCAGCCCGGCCCGATTGTTGATGGCGGCGCGCATGAACCAATAGTGCGGAAAGTGCCGCCGGAGTTATTCCCGGAACGCGACCAGCCGCCGCAAGCGTGACCGGGGCGGCCTTGCTGAGCCTTTCCACCATCTCGTTGGAAAGCCCAGGGACCTCTCCATATGGAAAATCGGCCGCCAATGGCAGTTCCTCGCTGGCTCGCAGGTCGCGCAATTCCGCGTCCTGGCGCGCAAGATAGGGAGCATAGGCGGAATCTTCTGCAAGCTCTTCTGCAAGTAACAGATCGCTTTGCGTATCCACCTCCAGCCACGGTTCGAGCGATGCTAGATCGATGCCGTCATGCCTCAACCAGTCGGAGAGCGGTTTGTCCCCTCCGTCCCTGCGCACCGGAAGTCCTGCCTCGGCGAGTACGCGCGCATTCACCTTCGTTTCAAGCGCCGCACCCAAGTTCGCCCGGCGCTCTTCCCTTCGCTCGAACCACTCGCGGCGCTCTTCCCCGACACAACCGGCGGAAATTCCCAGTGGGGTCAGACGCGTGGTTGCATTGTTGGCGCGCAGGCGCAGGCGGTATTCAGCGCGTGCTGTAAGCATGCGATAAGGCTCGCTCACGCCTTGCAACGTGAGATCGTCGACCATCACCGCAATGTATGAGTTGGCGCGGTCAAGCTTGGGTGTATGTTTGCCCAATTCCGCAGCTGCCGCTTCAAGCCCGGCGACAAGGCCCTGCGCAGCGGCCTCTTCATAACCGGTTGTTCCGTTGATCTGTCCTGCGCAGTAGAGGCCCGGGATCGCCCGCAGCTGCAAATCCGAAGTGAGCGCGCGCGGATCCACATGGTCGTACTCCACGGCGTAGCCCGGCTCGACCATTTCAACTCGCTCGAGACCGGGCATGGCATGCAGCATCTGCTCCTGAACATCGACAGGTAGAGATGTGCTGATTCCATTGGGATAAACTAGGTGCGTCACGAGTCCCTCGGGCTCCAGAAATACCTGGTGCCCTTCGCGGTCGCCGAACCGGTGAATCTTGTCCTCGATCGACGGACAATAGCGCGGACCTGCCGCATCTATCGCGCCGGAGAACAGCGGAGACCGGTGGAGATTGGCGCGGATCGCATCGTGTGCCTTCTGCGTCGTTCGAGTGATCGCGCAGAATACCTGCGGATTCGCCCTCTCCCGGGTAAGCGGAGACATGGTCCACTCGTCCGCATCGGAGCGTTGCTCCTCGAGACTTGCCCAGTCGATCGTTCGCCCGTCGAGGCGCGGGGGCGTCCCTGTCTTGAGACGGGCCATCGGTAAATCCGCCTCGCGCAACTGCTCGGCCAGCCTCTTTGCGGCATTTTCACCGATCCTTCCGCCCTCGAAGCGCTCTTCTCCACGGAAGAGGACTCCGCCTAGGAAAGTGCCGGTGCACAGGACCACACGCGGTGCACGAAGGATTGTGCCATCCGCGAGTTCAAGCCCGCGAACCACACCACCTTCGAGTACGAGTGCGGCCGCTTCACCCTCGATCAAGGTCAAATTGGCCTGACTTCGCACCACTTTCTGTACGGCAGCCTTGAACAAAACCCGATCCGCCTGAACGCGTGGACCCCACACTGCGCTGCCCTTCGAGCGGTTGAGCATGCGGTAGTGGATGGCTCCTGCATCGGCTGCGCGGCCGATCACCCCATCCAGTGCATCAACTTCCCGCACGAGATGACCCTTGCCCAACCCACCAATTGCAGGGTTGCAGCTCATAGCGCCGATCGCATCGAGATCGAAGGTCACGAGGCCCGTTCGCGCCCCCATGCCCGCAGCGGCGCATGCCGCTTCGACACCGGCGTGACCTCCACCGACAATCAGGACCTCGAATTTATGCATGGGCTGCGCAGATAAGGGTTGCGGTTCCCTACGTCAAAGCCCGAATCCCGCAATGTTTCACGTGAAACATCAACCGGGGGTCGCTGGGACTATTTTCCGATGCAAAAGCGGTCGAAAAGCGCATCCAGCATGTCTTCGGTCGTCGCGCGCCCGGTCAACCGGTCGAATGCAACCCTCGCACGGCGAAGCTCTTCTGCAACGATCAAGGGATCCGAAGCCGAAAGCGTTCTTTCAAACGCCTCAGCAGCCTCCTGTAGCCGCTGATGCTGCCGCGAATTGAGCGCGGCTTCACCGGGCTTCGGCAAACTAGTGCGCGCCGCCGCAACCAGCGCGTCTTTTAATTCTTCGACGCCGATACCAGTCGCCGCCGATACGACGTAGCTGGCAGCTTTCCCGACGAAATCGTCGAGATCTGACTTTGCAGCAACCTCCCAAGCGTTCGTCGGTCCTTCACCTTCGGCTCCGAGCCACAGGATAACGTCTGCCTTTGCCAATTCACCCCGAGCGCGCTCGATCCCTATCGCCTCGATAGGATCGCCACCCTTCATTTCGTCGACTTCACGCAATCCAGCCGTATCGACAAAGGAAAAAGGAATTCCCTCGATGGCTACCGAACGCACGATCACATCGCGCGTCGTGCCCGCAATCGGAGAAGTAATGGCTGCCTCGCTCTCTGTAAGAGCGTTGAAAAGCGTGGATTTCCCGGTGTTGGGCGGACCCGCGATAGCAACCCGGAAGCCCTCCCCCAATATTTCCGAACGCGGTCGGCGAAGCCAGTCGCGCAATTCGCCCAAAAGTGCAGCGACATCCTCACCGAAACTCGGCGGAAGTTCTCCGACATCGTCCTCGTCGGAAAAATCCAGCGCAGCTTCTACCTGAGCCGACAAGCGCAACACCTCATCGCGCCATCGCGACGTTTCGCGAGAAACAGCCCCGCCCGCCATCGCCATGGCCGACGCGCGCTGAAGCTCGGTCTCCGCAGCAAGCAGGTCGGCAAGGCCCTCTGCCTCGGCGAGATCGATGCGGCCATTGGCAAAAGCACGGCGGGTAAACTCGCCAGGCTCAGCCGGCCTTAACCCGTCCAATTCACCCAATGCGCGCGACACAGCCGCCAGGACCGCGCGCCCACCGTGGCAATGGAATTCCACCAGATCCTCCCCTGTGGCGGTGTGGGGGCCAGGGAACCAAAGAACCAACGCCTCATCCAGCGCGTTGCCCGCTCGGTCGCGAAGCATCGCCAGGCTAGCACGGCGAGGCTCGATCTTTCGATTTGTGAGCGACTCCAGCGCCTCCCCGGCCCTAGAACCACTCACCCGGATCACACCGATCGCGGCCGGCGGCGCGCCGCTCGAAACCGCGTAAATCGTATCCATCATGGGTATATCGGTCAGTCCTTGTCGGATTTCGACGACTTGGCCGACGAACCCTTTAATCCGCCTTCTACGAAATTCTGGAACATTTTCAGTCCCATCTGCCCCATCGGAGCAAGTGCCTGGGCGAATTCCGCCATTTGGGCTGGATTGCTTACACCCTTCATCGCCTTGGCAATGGTATCGACGTAGAGCTTGTTTGCCTCGCTCACATCGGGAAGCCCCAGAAAGCTGCGAGCTTCTTCCGGCGTGCAATCGATCTCGATATTGACCTTCATCGGGCCCTCCCCCTTGTGCGGCCCTGATGGCCGGAACGCTTCATCGCTTTTGCCATTTGGGTTTGGCAAAGCCAATGCGCAATCGATAGAGTTTTAAAGCAGGGATTTCGACACCCCAGCGCGAATCAGAGAGGACCCCCACGATGACCGAGACCGTACCGATCGAAACGCTGACAGGCAGCGACCGCTTCAATGCCCATGTCGCGCGGCCCGACGACGACCCGACGGCAGCGATCATCGTCATCCAGGAGATTTTCGGGGTGAATGCCGGTATCCGCCGGAAATGCGATAATCTCGCCGCCGCAGGCTATCTCGCGGTCGCTCCCGACCTGTTCTGGCGGATCGAGCCCGGCGTCGAACTTGATCCCGATATCGAGGAAGAATTCCAGCGCGCTCTCGACCTTATGGGAGAATTCAACCAGGACGCTGGAATTCGCGACATCGAAGCGACAATCCATCATATTCGCCGCGAATTGGGCGTCGAGAAGGTCGGCGCGGTGGGATATTGCCTTGGCGGACGACTGGCTTACATGACCGCCGCCCGCACCGATATCGACGCCTCGGTCGGGTATTATGCCGTGGGCATCGACCAGCTCCTTGGCGAAAAGCATGCCATCGCAAACCCGTTAGTGCTCCACATCGCGGTGGAAGACGGCTTTGTAGACAAGGATACGCAGAAAAGGATGCACGAGGCGCTGGACGATCATCCGCGGGTGACACTGTACGATTATCCCGGCGTCGATCACGGATTTGCCACCGAGTTCGGAAAGAGACGCGACGAAGAAGCCGCGAAATTGGCCGACGAGCGCACCGCCGCATTCTTCGATCAGCATTTGCGCTAGCTGGGGACGGCTCTCCACCGCCGAATCTAATTCAGCAGCGCAAAGTTCACCACGATCTTGCGGATGTCAGGATCGAGACGCTTTGGCAGTTCTGCCTCAAGCAATTCCCGCCGCTTTTCAATACTTTCGGCGATCAAGACACGCTTCATAGACCAGTCTGGGCACGAGCGCTGATCAATCTTGCGCTGTTCGAGGATTGAAATGCCGGTGTGGCGCGGATCGTGGGTGATACGCACCATCAGTTCGACCAGTTCCGCCTCATCGCCTTCGATCAACTGGAGGAAGTTGCGCCCGTTATAGAGCAGCAGGCCCGTAATGTCCTTCGCCGGGTTATTGCGCGCGCTGCTTGCGAGGATCGATTCGACCTCGTCGCGCGAAAGGCTGGGCGCCGTACTTATGTAAAGATACTGACTGAGCATCGTTCGGAACCAATAGCGCCGCCATGCCAGATTGCAATTGACCCATGGATCCCGAGCCCGTCCCTGCCGAGAAAGACGGGCTCATATGATCCGCAAACTACTGATTCATCGTATCGAAGAAGTCCTCGTTGGTCTTCGAATCCTTCATCTTGTCGAGCAGGAATTCCATTGCGTCGACGGTACCCATCTGCATGAGGATCCGGCGCAGGACCCACATCTTCGAAAGCGTATCCTTCTCGACCAGCAGCTCTTCCTTGCGAGTGCCGGACTTGCCGACGTCGAGCGCCGGGAAGATGCGCTTGTCGGCGACCTTACGATCGAGCACGATTTCGGAATTGCCGGTGCCCTTGAACTCTTCGAAGATCACCTCGTCCATGCGGCTGCCGGTGTCGATCAAAGCGGTGGCAATGATCGAGAGCGAACCGCCCTCTTCGATGTTGCGCGCCGCACCGAAGAACCGCTTCGGTCGCTGGAGCGCGTTCGCATCGACACCACCGGTCAGCACCTTGCCCGAACTCGGAACGACGGTGTTGTAGGCCCGGCCAAGACGCGTGATCGAATCGAGCAGGATAACGACGTCGTTCTTGTGTTCGACCAGGCGCTTTGCCTTTTCGATCACCATTTCCGCGACCTGCACGTGGCGATTGGCCGGTTCATCGAATGTCGAGGAGATCACCTCGCCCTTCACGCTGCGCTGCATGTCGGTGACTTCCTCGGGGCGCTCGTCGACTAGCAGGACGAGAAGGAACACCTCAGGGTGGTTATCGGTGATCGCCTTGGCGATGTTCTGCAGCAGCACCGTCTTACCGGTCCGCGGCGGGGCAACGATCAGCGCGCGCTGGCCCTTACCCTGCGGCGCGATGATGTCGATCACCCGCGCCGACTTGTCCTTCACCGTTGGATCGAGCGTGTCGAGATTGAGCTTCTGATCGGGATAAAGCGGGGTGAGATTGTCGAAATTCGTCCGCAACCGCACCTGAGCGGGATCTTCGAAGTTCACGCTCGCAAGGCTGGTCAGAGCGAAATAGCGCTCGCCTTCCTTGGGCGCGCGGATCTCGCCTTCCACCGTATCGCCAGTGCGCAGGCCCCATTTGCGGATCTGGTTGGGCGAGACGTAGATGTCGTCGGGCCCGGCGAGGTAGTTAGCCTCGGGCGAGCGCAGAAAGCCGAAGCCATCCTGAAGCACCTCGATGGTGCCGATGCCCATGATCTTTTCGTCGTATTCCTCGTCTTCGGCGAGTTCCCGCAAGATGCTGAACAACAAATCCTGCCGCCGCATGGTCGATGCGCCTTCGACGCCCAGCTCTTCCGCCATCTTGACGAGGTCGGCCGGGGTCTTTTGTTTCAAGTCTTTGAGATGCATTGGTAAATTCCGTGAGAATTCAGTTGATTGGCCGGATCGTCAGTACCTCTTTGGACGAGGCGCCTCTGTTCACATTCGAGGCTGGGCTTGGAGAAAGCAGACGAGACCGTGCGAAAGTTGCGCGGCCCATGCCGGTTGATGGATTGTGAGATAGGACCGCGCGAAGAGTCGGTCAATCGGAAATCAGAACGGTTTCAGATAGACCAGGAGCACGATCAAAACGAGCAGCAGTCCGGGTACTTCGCCGATCATGCGCAGGCGCTTTTCGGTGAGCGGACGGTCCCCGCGCGCCATCTTCCTCGTCTGCGCGACAAGCCAACCGTGATACCCGGTCAGCACCAGAACAAGTGTCAGCTTGGCATGAAACCAACCCTGGCTGAAAGCTCCGATCGTGAAGGCGATCAGCAGCCCCAGCACCCAGACGATGATCAGGCTGGGGGTGAGGATGATCTTGCGAAGCTTCCCCATCCGCTCGGCCCATTTGGCCTCGCCTGCAGAGCCGGGCGCGTGGTCGAGCATATATATGCATTGCCGCGGCAACATGAAGAGGCCCGCCAGCCAGAACACCATAAACACCACGTGGCCGATCTTGAGCCACACATAGATAGAGGCGAGAAATTCCTGCATCGCCCTGCCCTAGCCTCCTCGCAGCTCTGCAAGCAACTGTTCGACATGCTCGATCGGAGTGAATTGTCCGATCCCGTGCCCAAGATTGAAAATGTGGGGCCGCTCCTTGAAAGCATTGACGATATGCCGAACCCGTTTCGTCAGCATCGGTCCTCCGGCCTCCAGCAACAGCGGATCGAAGTTACCCTGTACTGGCATATCTTCGGGCAGCGACGCATGCGCCCAGGCCGGATCGAGCGTCTCATCGAGCCCGATCGCGTCCACCCCGGTCTCGCGCGCATAGGCGGGGAGTTTCGCCCCGGCTCCCTTGGGAAAGCCGATAACCGGGGTTTCGGGATGGCTTTGCTTGATCGCGGAAGTGATCTTGGCATTGGGCGCGATGACCCAGCGTTCGAATTCGTCCGGCGCGAGACTGCCTGCCCAGCTGTCGAACAATTGCACCGCTTCCGCTCCCGCATCGATCTGGCCGCGCAAATATTCGATCGACATGTCGCTGATCGCATCGCAGATCGCCTGCATGCGCTGAGGATCGCGATAAGCGAGCAGGCGCGCCGGTTCCTGGTTCTTGGAGCCCTGTCCGGCAATCATATAGGTCGCCACGGTCCATGGAGAGCCTGCAAAGCCCAGCATGGTCACCTCAGGCGCGATCTGCGCCCTAGTAAGCCTCACGGTCTCGTAGACCGCGTCAAAGCGCTCCTTGGCCTCTGTAAAGTCCGAAAGCTCCGCCTCGAGCAGCGTCGGGCTCAGCTTGGGTCCCTCGCCAGCAAGGAATTCGAGCCCCTGCCCCATCGCATGTGGAACGATCAGGATATCGGAGAACAGGATCGCGCCGTCGAACCCGAACCGCCGGATCGGCTGTACGGTGATTTCCGCTGCAGCCTCGCTGTCATACACGAGCTCGAGAAAGCCGCCCTTCTCCGCCCTCAGCTCGCGATATTCGGGGAGATAACGCCCTGCCTGACGCATGAGCCAGACCGGCGCGATGCCCTGCTTGGTACCTTTGAGCGTTTCGAGTAGCGGACCGGGCATACGAGTTCCTCTAATCAATAATAATTATATTTATAAAAGAGATGATGGAGTCTGTTGGCCCTGTGGAAACCGGGAATTACCGACAACTGCCCGATTTCTCCCGCGCTGGATACCCCCTTGACGGTTTGCGACTCTGCAAGGTTGCACGGTCAAGCGCAATCTTTCCACGCTGTCCCCAGCCTGTCGATATGCGCAGTCCCGTGTTGAGAAACGCCAAGACGAAAAGCCCGTTAGCGCGCATGAAATTCGCTCCCATGCTTGTGAACGGTCCTGTCCCGTGGTTTATGCCCGCTTGTATCCACAAGGCCGAAAAGAGCACCTGCAAAGCCTCTCGATGAACCGCCTGAACCTGCACCTTGTCTCGGATTCCACCGGGGAAACGCTGGAAATGATCGCCAAGGCCGCGCTCGCGCAGTTCGACGATCCGACGGTCAGTCGGCATTTCTGGCCGATGGTGCGATCGCGCCAGCATCTCGACCGGATCGTGCCTGAACTCGCCGAGAATCCGGGCCTTGTTCTTTTCACCCTCGTCAATCCGGAGACCCGTGCGCGCCTGGAGGAGCATTGCCGGCATCTCGGCCTGCCCGCTGTCCCGGTGCTCGACCAGGTGACCGAAGCCCTGGAATCGCAATTGGGTCAGGAGGCGCATGGGCGGCCAGGTCGCCAGCACCTGATGGACGAGGACTACTTCAAGCGCGTCGATGCGATCCAGTACACGATTGCGCACGATGATGGCGTCGGCCACGAGGATTGGGAAGAGGCCGATATCGTGCTTGCAGGAGTGTCACGCAGCTCGAAGACGCCGACGAGCATTTACCTCGCCAATCGTGGCTACAAGGTCGCCAATATTCCGCTCGTCGTCGAAAGTCCTCCGCCCGAAAGCCTGTTCCGTCTCCGCCACCCCCTTGTTGTCGGGCTTACCACGGCACCCGAACGGCTGGTGCAAATCCGCCGCAACCGGCTCCTGTCCCTGAACGAGGGGACCGAGACCTCCTACGTGGACAGCGAAAAAGTGAAGTCCGAAACGCAATTCGCGCGCCGGATGTTCGCCGACAATGGCTGGCCCGTAATCGATGTCACACGCCGTTCGATCGAGGAAAGCGCGGCGGCGATCATCCGGCTTGTGCAGGAGCGCAAGCGGCAAAACGGTCAGGCAGAACTCATGTCGAAACCGATATGATCGGTCCTCCCCTTATTCTGGCGTCCAAATCCGCCTCGCGCCGGGCGATGCTCGATGCTGCAGGCGTTCCCTATGAGGCGCTTCCGGCCGATATCGATGAGCGAGCGATCGAGGCGAATCTTGACGATGCGAGCGCGCCCGAGATCGCCGAGGCGCTGAGTGTTGCCAAGGCGGCTGCCCTCGCCCCCGATCGTGCTGATGCGCTGGTGCTCGGTAGCGACTCGCTCGTCGTCGTCGAAGACCAGCGCTTCGACAAACCGAATTCGCGCGACAATGCCGCCGAACACCTCCGGTTCTTCTCGGGCAAGGTGATGGAGCTGCACAGCGCCGCCGCACTTGTCCGTGGCGACACCTGCGAATGGGCGCACGCCGATGTGGCGCAGCTGAAGGTGCGCGATTTGTCGGACGAATTTATCGAGCACTACCTCGCGCATGAATGGCCCGAGGTCGGCCACACGGTTGGTGTGTTTCGGATGGAGGCGATGGGCGTGCAACTCTTTGAAAGCATCGAAGGGGACCAGTTTACCGTCTTGGGCATGCCGCTCCTCCCGCTGCTCGGCGCGTTGCGCGAACACGGAGTGCTTCCCGCATGAGTGCGCCTTATGCCCACGTTATCGGCGATCCGATCGCGCAGTCCAAATCCCCGCTGATCCACTCCTTCTGGCTCGAAAAGCTCGGTATTGGGGGGCGATACAAATCGAAGTTGGTCGAGGCGACGGGTCTTGGAAGCTATCTCGAGAAGCACCGCCATGATGGCAGCTGGATCGGCTGCAACGTAACAATGCCGCACAAGCAGGCAATACTCCCGCATCTCGACGTGCTCGATCCGGTCGCAGCAAAACTCGGCGCGGTAAACACGGTGGTTCGGCTGGAGGACGGCGCTCTCAAAGGATTCAACACCGACGCGGGCGGCTTCCTCGAACCGCTCGTTCCGGCGCTGAAGACAGAGCACCTGTTTCGCATGGCTCGGATCATCGGCACGGGAGGAGCGGCGCGGGCGATCATCGCGGCACTCGCCGATAACGGTTTCACCTTGGTGGTCGCGGGGCGAAACCCGGCCAAGGTGCGCGCCCTGCTCGAAGAACTCGCACCCGAAGGCGAGCATCATTCGATTCCGATAACCCATTTCGCGGAGCCGACCGATTTCGACTTCGACGCGCGCGAGGGCTGTTTCGATCTCGTCGTCAATGCATCCCCGCTCGGGATGGAGGGCAGTCCTGCCCTCGCTTTTGACTGGAGCCACGCGCCGCCGGGAGCCATCGCCTACGACATCGTCACCAACCCGATCATAACCCCTTTTCTCGAAGGCGCGCGCAAAGCCGGCCATCCGACGATCGACGGGCTTGCCATGCTGATCGGACAGGCCGCCATCGCGTTCGAGAGATTCTTCGGTGCGGAGCCCCCGCGTGAATATGACGACGAATTGCGAGATCTTCTGACCAAATGACCCGCCCCACCATCATTGGACTGACCGGCTCAATCGGCATGGGAAAGTCCACCGTCGCAGACATGTTCGAGCGCGCGGGAATTCCGGTCTTCGATGCCGATGCCGAAGTGCGCGCGATGCAGGGACCCCAAGGTGAGCTCATTCCGGCGATCGAAGAGGCCTTTCCCGGTTCCACCGGTCCTGATGGTGTCGATCGCGATGCACTGGGAAAACTGGTATTCGGTGACACAGAAGCACTCGCGCGGCTCGAGGCCATCGTGCATCCGGCGGTCGCGGCCAAGCGTGCGCAATTCCTTAAGGACAACGCAGAAACCACCATGCTGGTCTTCGACATCCCGCTGCTGTTTGAGCGCGGTGGTCACGATGCAGTTGACACTGTTGTCGTCGTATCCGCCCCGCCCGAAATCCAGCGCGAAAGGGTTCTCGCCCGGCCCGACATGACCGAGCAGAAATTCGAGCACATACTCTCGCTCCAGGTCCCGGATGCGGACAAGCGCAAACGCGCCGATCATGTGATCGACACAGGAACCACGCTCGAGGAAACCGAGGCACAGGTCCGGGCTCTCATCGCGGCGTTGCGGAGGAAGCGCGGACAGCGATAGGGCCCGATGCATCGCACCCCTTGCGCTGGAGCGCGCATGGGTGAATAACGATGACGATGCGCGAGATCGTTTTCGACACCGAAACCACAGGCCTAGACCCCAAGACCGGGGACCGCATGGTGGAAATCGGCTGTGTCGAGATGATAGGCCGGGTCGAGACCGGCAATACCTATCATGCTTATTACAATCCCGAGCGCGACATGCCGGCTGCAGCAGAAGCGGTGCATGGACTTTCGATCTCGTTCCTAGAGACCAAGCCCAAATTTTCCGAAACGGTCGATGAATTGCTGGAATTCCTCGGTGATGCGCCCCTCGTGGCGCACAATGCGGGATTCGATTTCGGCTTTCTCAATTCGGAGCTCGAAATGATCGGGCGCCAGCCGATTGCAATGGACCGGATGGTGGATACCGTCGCCCTCGCCCGCAAGAAGCACCCCGGCGCAAAGCTCTCGCTCGACGCGTTGTGCACGCGCTACGGGATCGACCGGAGCCACCGCGTGAAGCACGGCGCGCTGCTTGACGCCGAATTGCTCGCACAAGTGTATGTAGAACTGACCGGTGGCCGCCAGATCGGGCTCGAACTCGCTGCAGAAGCGGTGGAAGCCGAAGTCTCGCCGGGATCGGTTTCGGTCAGCAGCGCGCAAATCGCTGCGAAGGTGACAGGCCCGCTGCGCGAGCCGCGGCCGCATGCAGCCAGCGAGGAAGAGCTCGCGCGGCACAAGGAATTCATTGCCGGGATCGACAACGCGATCTGGGCACGCTGAGCTCCGGCTCGGCTCACGACAATTGACGAAGGAGGTCGATCGACGATGGATATCCGGATATCGGGTCACCAGGTGGAAACGGGCGCGGCGCTCCAGGAACACGCTTCAGACAGGCTTGGCGGGATCGTCGACAAGTATTTCGACCGTGCCATTTCCTCGCACGTGACCTTCGGCAAGGCGCCGGCCGGGGCGTTTACCTGCGATATCGTGACGCATGTGAACCATGGCACTATCCTCAAGGCACGTGGAAACGCGCATGACGCGCATCTTGCTCTCGACGACGCGGCGACAAAGATCGAAAAGCAGCTGCGCCGCTACAAGCGCCGCCTCACCGACCGGCACGAAAGAGCGAATCATGCGCGTGCCGAGGAAGAGGCTGCCTATGTCATATTCGCCGCCGAAGAACCCGAAGAAGAGGTCACGTCCGAAGCACCTCCCGTAATCGCAGAAACCAGTGTCGACATACCCGTTTACTCGGTAGCGGACGCGGTGATGATGCTCGATTTGCGTGACACTCCGGCACTCTTTTTCAAAAACGCTGGCACTCAGCGGCATAATATGGTTTATCGCCGCGCCGATGGCTCGATCGGTTGGGTTGAGCCGAAATAGAACCGCACACCGGTCGTTTGGGAGAGCGATAGGTCTTATAGTGGTTCACCCATGCACCACAGGATTGGCGCCGCACCCCGTTCGCGGCGCAGATTGCTGTTGCGCGGGTTGAGACAGCCCCGAAAAGGGGCGGGAATATCGGGATTTTGAATTCGAAATGGACGTCAACATACATATGGTTCCCGAGGCCGTCGCAATCGACCGGGTCGAAACCAAATCGCAAGTTCTCACCAAGATTTCCGAATGCTTTTCAAAAGTTTACGGACTCGATAAAAGCGAAGTTCTCGACGGGCTCGAGCAGCGCGAAGCGCTCGGCAGCACTGGCTTTGGTCGCGGCGTCGCGATCCCGCATTGCCGCGATGCCGGCGTGCGGCGCCCTACCCTCGTCATGCTGAAGCTGGACCAGCCGGTCGATTTCGGATCCGCTGACGCGGTGCCGGTTTCCATCGTGTTCGGTCTCGTTTCGCCTGAAAATGCCGGGGCGACCCACCTTCATGCACTCGCGGCGATCTCTCGCTTCGCCAGGGACGAGGAGATGGTCCAGGCACTCGTCGCTGCGCCGGATGCCGAGGCGATGTTCGCGCTTCTGACCAACCAATTCCTGCGCGATGCCGCCTGAGGATATTGTTCCGTCTTCGGGCGAGCCGGCAGGTGCGGACCTGCATTATCGCGCGCTTGAACGACTGTATAACTCCGCGCCGATCAACCGGAAATTCGCTTCCAGTCTCGAAATCACGGGTGAAGGCCGTTCGCGGTTGACGTTCACCGTCGATGAATCCGCTTATCACGCTGCGGGTGCGGCGCATGGCACGATCTATTTCAAGATGCTCGACGATGCGGCGTTCTATGCCGCCAATACGCTCGCGACCGACCGTTTCCTGCTGACGACCAGCTTCAACCTCCATTTTACCAAGCCCGTGCGCGCAGGCGAAGTCATCGCCGAAGGGCGCTGGGTGAGCGGCAAGCGCCGGGTATTCGTCGCCGAATCGCGGCTGATCGATGCCGAGGGCGACGAGATCGGTCGCGGCACCGGCACCTTCATGCGCTCGCGGATCGCGCTCTCCAGCCTCGATGGATATTCCCAAGGCGGATGAGCGAACCCACCCGCCTGCCCGCCCATCTGGAAGTTGCCAGCCTTATTCGTCTTGCCGAATCGAACGGCGGGATGGCGACCGTGCTTCACAAAGGTGAGCGCGATGCCGGAACCCTTCTCGTGGTAACCATGTATCGCGGTGAAAACGCGAAGCTTTATGAACGGATGCCGCAGCTCGACGGGTCACGTGCTTTCGTTCTTACCAAAGAGCAAGACTCTGAAAAACCGTATGAATTTAATGAGTACCTCGCTCGAAGGTACAATCAGGATCCCGATATCTGGGTCATCGAGGTGGATATCGACGAGGCGGAACGCTTCATCGCACTTCTGCCCCGTTAACTTGACTTAGTTTCAAATGTGACTATTTGCCGCGCCAGCTTCCAGGTGCGCAGGCTGACCGGCACGACAATTCGGTCGACGGGTCAGCACGCAGACGGGGGGCGGCCGGCAGGCCTTTTTGAACCACCATAGACAAGCGCATAATCGCAACAGGTTCTCGCCTGCGTCTGAGCTCGCTCACCGCACAGAAAAGTCATTTCGATGAGTCGCAAGACTTATTCCCTTAGTGCGCTCGCCATTGTCGCGACTGCCGGTCTGAGCTTCTCAAGCGCCGATGGCGCCGGAGCTTTTGCCCAGGAAGCAGCCACCCTCCCGGCTGCGACCGAAACCGAAACGACCGCCGAAGAGCTGGTCGAAATCGTCCCCGAACCGACCGTTTTCGTGTCGGAAGAGGTTGTCCAGCCGGTACCCGAAGAGGCCGCGGCGGACGAGACATCCGAAATCAATGCCGGCTCATTGCGTGAACAGGTGCGCGAACTCGATGCGCCCGAGCAGTTGAGCGAACAGATGCGCTGCCTTGCAGGCGCAATCTATTTCGAATCGCGCGGCGAACCGCTCGCCGGCCAGCTGGCCGTTGCGCAGGTCGTCATCAACCGCGCCGACGATCGCCGTTGGCCCGCCTCCTATTGCGGCGTCGTATACCAGCGCGCGCAGTTCTCCTTCGTGAAAAACGGTCGCATGCCCCGCATCCGCACCGGCTCAGCTGCGTGGGATCGTGCCAAGACGATCGCTCGGATCGCGCATGAGGGCATGTGGGAATCGGAGGCCGCCGACGCGGTCTATTTCCACGCGAAGTACGTTCGCCCGAAATGGAGTCGTCGCAAAACGCGCCTTGCCGAGATCGACACACATATCTTCTATCGGTGATCGAATCCGATACTGATCTCAGAGACCTCCGCCCCAAAACCGGCGGGGGTTTTTCGTTCGCAATTCAACCCCTCAAGACCGCCCATGTCGGCGCATGGTCGCTCGCTTTTTCGCGGCCACGATGCTCTTTGTCGACGCCGACAGAGTGCAGCCGATCGGCAAGCTCAGGACTGAGCAGGATGTGGTCGATACGGAAACCGTGGTCGCGCTGCCATGCGCCCGCCTGATAGTCCCAATAGGTCCAAACACCCCCGCGAGGGTTGAGCGTGCGCACGGCGTCGGTCCAGCCATCGGCGAGCAGCCTTGAATAGGCCGCGCGGCTTTCGGGCTGCATGAGCGCATCCGAGGACATCGCCTTTACCGACCAGACATCGTTATCCTGCGGGATGACGTTGTAATCGCCCAGCACGGCGGCGGGGACCTCTTCGGCCCAGATCTCGCCCATTCGCGAGCGCAGTTTCTTCATCCAGGCGAGCTTGTAATCGAATTTCGGCCCCGGATGCGGATTGCCGTTGGGAAGATAGATGCACACGATCCGCGACGTGCGCCCGTTGCCATCGGTCACGTCCGCCTCGAGATAACGCGCCTGTTCACCCTCGCCATCCTTGGGACCGTTGATACCAAGCCCCTGCTGGACCAGTTCGGGCGGCTCGTACCCCGCGTTGCCGTCTGTCAGTATCGCAACGCCATTGAACGCCTTCTGTCCGTGGGTGAGGACATGGTAGCCCAGGTCTTCAAGTTCGCCTGCGGGGAAATTTTCGTCGATCGACTTGATTTCCTGCAGGCAGGCGACGGCGGGCCGCGTTTCCTCGAGCCATTCCTTAAGTCGCGGCAGTCGCGCTTTGATCCCGTTGATGTTGTAGGTTGCGATCTTCATGGGCGCTTAGTGCCCGAGATCGCGCGCCGGGTCTAACCTAAATGCCGAAGCTCGATCCGCAGCCGCATCCGGCCGCCGCATTGGGATTTTCGACCCGAAAGGCCGCTCCGCCCAGCGATTCTACAAAATCGATAACGCTGCCGCCGACAAGATCGAGGCTCACCGGGTCAACCACCAGCTTCACGCCATCGGTTTCGCTCACGATGTCGTCACCCCCCGGCGCATCGGCGAGGTCGAACTTGTACTGGAACCCCGAACAGCCGCCGCCCTCGACAGAGAGCCTCAGGATCGCAGGCTTGGTCTGCTTTTCGGCAATCCACGCGACGCGTTTTGCTGCAGCGGGGGTGAGGGTGAGCGTATCGGCCATGGGGCGGATTTAAGAAGCGCGCACGCTTTCGGCAAGCGTCAGGCAGTCTGGATATAGGTCCGGATCGCTTCGGCCTCCTGCTCGATCTCGTCGATCTTGTCCTTTACCAGGTCTCCGATCGAGATGAACGCGACCAGTTTTCCGTTCTCGACTACCGGGAAGTGGCGAAACCGCCGCTTGGTCATAAGCGCCATGGCGGAATCGATGGTCGTTGAAGGTTCGATCGTGACCGCGGGCGAGGTCATGATCTCCTCGACCGGCTTCTGGAGCAAACTGCCGCCATGTTCGGCGAGGCGGTAGATTATGTCCCTTTCCGACACGATCCCTGCGACCTCTCCACCGCACATCACCGGCAATGCGCCGATGCGCTTCCCTGCAAGGATGCTCACCACTTCCGAAACCGGCGTAGCCACATCGCAGGAAATGATGTCAGCGCTCGTCCGGTGGGAAATGATCTTGGCAATGGTCATTGAGGGGCCTCCTTCTCCAGACAATCAAAATGCCACTTTTGGCGGGAAAAGGCGAATCCGGACGCTTGCGGAGGCACGCGGGGCGCAAAGTGATTGCATTAGGCAGCCGGCGCTCTCATTTGGGGGCCATGGATCGCAAATCGCCCCTCGACGACCCGGAAACCGCTGCGCATGCCTGGGCCCGGTATCGGAAGATCATGCGAATGCTGCTCAGCGTGACCATCGCTACCGTTGTAATCGCGATTGGGCTGCTATTCGCGTTCAACGGCGCGATTTCTGTTCACTTCTACATTGCGGTCGCGCTCGGAATCGCTTTCACAATGCTGCTGGGCGGCGGGTTGATGGGTCTCGTGTTCCTCTCCAACGGGACGGGGCACGACGAATCGGTCGACAACCGCCTGCCGAGTGCAGACGAGCTTTTCGGCGATAAGGACGACGATAACGAAAACTGGCGCCGCTGATCAGGCTGGCGGGGTAAGGCGGTAGTCTTCCACCGGATGTCCGCCGACCAGGTGCTCTTCGATAATGCGTTCGAGCACATCGGGCGTGCACGAGTGATACCAGACGCCATCAGGCCAAACGACCGCGATCGGACCTGACGCACAGATCTGCAGGCAATCGGCCTTGGTTCGCTGAACACCCCCACCCTCCCCGCGAGGATGATCCGCAGTGCGTCTCGGTCCGGCCAGTCCGCGTTCTTTGAGGCGGTCCTTCAGGAATTGCCAAGAGATCTCGCCCGCCGCGCGTGAACAGCATTTCTGCTTTTCGGAAAGCGCGCACAGGAAAATGTGGCGCTCGACCACGCCGCCCTTCGCATCGCCGCCATATTTCTTCGCTAACGCAGTTTGCGCTGCGAGCAGGTCGGTGTTGCTCATTCCTCGTCCGCGGCTTCCGGTTCCTGAACCAACCAGCGGTCGAGCCAGTCGAACACTGTCTCATGCCATTGCAGCGAGTTCTTCGCGCCGAGCACCCAATGGTTCTCATCGGGGAAAACCAGCAGCTGCGAAGGCACGCCGCGCTCCTGCAGGGCGGTGAAGCTTTGCAGCCCTTGAGTGTAGGGCACGCGGAAATCCTGCTCGCCCGCGATTACGAGCATCGGGGTCTGCCAGCTGTCGACATGATTGACCGGGTTCCAGCGTTCGTATTCATCTCGCGCCTCGCTGTAAGAGCCGCCGAAATCCCAGCGCGGGAACCACAATTCCTCGGTCGAATAATAGAAGCTGCGCATGTCGAACAGGCCATCGTGCTGGACGAGGCAGTTGAACCGTTCGGGCCATCGGCCCGCGATCCAGTTGACCATGTAGCCGCCATAGCTCGCCCCCATCGCACAGGCGCGTGTCCCGTCGATCTGGCTATCGACCCGGAGCGCCGCTGCCAGCCCCTTTTGCAGGTCTTCCAGCGGCTTGCCGCCCCAGTCGCGGTTGATGGAATCCATGAATTCCTGCCCGTATCCGGCGCTTCCGTGGAAATCTACCGAGATTACCGCATAGCCCTGGCTGGCCACGACACGCGGATTCCAGCGGCTCGACCAACCGTCTCGGAAAGAGCCCTGCGGACCGCCGTGGATGTAGAGGATTGCCGGGATCGGTCCGGTCTGGTCCTCGAGCCGGGTAATCTGGCCCCACACCGTATCTCCATTCGCGCCCTCGAAACTGAACCGCGTGGTGACGGTCGAGGCGAGCTCACCCATGCGGCTGGTAACGACATTGGTAAGCGGGCGTGCCTGCCCCATGCCATCGGAAAGGAACAGTTCGTTGGGTACGCCGATCGAATCGCGGGTGAATAGCAGCCGGTTGCCCGGCAGCGGTACGAGATTGCCGATATGCGCCTCGTTCCCCGCCATCAGGTCGAGCTTGGTCGTCTCGCCCGTCTCCGGGTCGATGCGGAATACGGGCGTATCGAGCACGTCTGCGGCGGTGGCGAGCAGATAGGAGCCGTCAGCGCTCCATGTCAGTCCGCCGAAGGACAGATCGACGTCTTGCGTGAGCGCTCGGACTTCGCCGGTGGCGAGATCCCGCAGGTGGATGACGGTGCGATCGGATTCGTATCCGGGACGCGCCATCGCGACATAGGCGAGGTATCGGCCGTCAGGGGAGGGTGCGGGTGAGGAATCGTATGCCTGGTTGGCGTCTGTCAGATTTGTCGGAGCCGCGCCCGACAGGTCCGACCAGTAGATGTCGAGATTGGTCGAAGTGGGTTCCGCCCCGTTCGCCTTGCGCGCGACGAAGTAGACGCCGCTTCCATCGGGTGCCCATGCAATGTCTTCCCCGCCACCGAAGGGCATGGTTGGCGTGTTTCCGGTGATGCCGGTTTCGGGATCGGTCCCGTCGAGCGGCACACCATCGCTCACCACTTTGCCGTCCTCCATGCCGAACACGAAGACGCGGTTGTAGACGCCGGGTTCGATCCAGCGGTCCCAGTGGCGGAAAAATCCGTGCGCGCCGTCATAAAGCCTGCCGGTCCCGGTTGCCTCAGATGTGGGTTCACAGCCGAAACGCGGGCAGTCACGCGCGATCTCGGACCAGAGCGCGATCGAATCGCCGGTCGGCGAGACCTTGAAGCCTGCAATGTCGGTCCCCGGGATGTCCGCCACCAGCATTGGGCCGGTAACATTGCCGTTGGCCTCGATTGCAGCGCGCCATAGCCGCGAGCGCGCCTCCTGATTTTCGTCTGGGTGTTCGGAACTGAGGAAGTAGAGGAAATTGTCAGGGCCGAAGGCAAGCGAATTGGCGCGCACGCCGAGATCGAAGGCCACCGGCTCCGCGCCGCGTTCGTCCAGATCGAGGACGTAGTGCTTCGGGGTCCGCTTCAGTGTTTCCGGATCGGTCTCGGTTACCGAAAAAATCGCGTAGCGATCCATCGCAACCGACGCCCCGCCAAGCCGGGGCATGGTGATGAGGTCTTTTGCTGACATGGGCGTTGCCGAAACGCCGGGGATCGTGCGCTCGACCTGCGTATCGGCTTGCGCGGTGTGGTCGTCGGCTGCAAGCGGTGCAGCGGCGAGAGCGGTCGCTGCCGCAGCAACGCCGATTGAGGATATCCATTTCATGGCGCGCAGGATTAGCGCGCGAACCGCGCGCGCGCTAGCGAAACCGGACTGTCCGAGAGGGGTTGACTAACTCTTCTTGCCGGCGATTCGGGCGATTTCCGCCTGCACCAGCTTTTCGACCATGCTCGGAAGGTTCCGGTCGAGCCATTCGGCGAGCATTGGACGCAGAAGCTCGCGGGTAAGCCCTTCGAGCGAGGTTTCGCCCGAGCGAACGATCTGCGGCTTGGCCCCCGGTTCGGAAATCATCGCGAGCGCTGCGAGATTTTCCTGCATCGCGCCGCGAACCTCGTCCTTGATCAGCGGAATATCGTCCGCATCCACCGTCTTGGACTCATCGAATGTATCGTCTTCGACTTCTTCCTCCAGCTCCATGTCGGAGAGGTCGAGCACTTCTTCAATCTCGGGAACGGCGGCGTCTTCCTCGGCTCGCTCGGCTTCTTCCTCGCGCACGCGGCGCGCTTCGATTGCGCCCTCGCGATTGTCGCGCGCGATCACTTTCTTGATCGATTCAAGAATCTCTTCAACCGATGCTTCGCTGTTCTGCGCCACAATAACCCCTTAGCCCCGTTAACCAACCGAATCGGGAACCTGGACTTACTCGCCAGGCTCCAGTTGAGGCCCGATTGTCGCGTCGGCGGGCGGAATGTCAACGGTTCTGGTCGATTTCGGCGTGGGTTCGGGGTCGCGGTCCCAGTCCCAGATTTTGTTCCGGACTCGATCATAGTTAACCTGCGGATCGTATAAAGGACCGCCGGTATCGAGGTTGAGATCGCGCGCTTCGGCCCTTCCCATCAGGGCGAGAAGCGAGAATCCCGCGACATATGCGTTGCGGCGTGCGGTCACGAGCTGCGCGCGCGCCGAGAGCAATTCCTGCTCGGCATTGAGCACATCGAGGATCGAGCGATTACCGATCGAGTTTTCCGCGCGTACACCTTCGAGGCTCAGCTCGGCGGCGGCCACAGCTGCAAGCGAGCTCTTGATAACCGCGTTCGCCGCTTCCCAATTCGCATAGGCTGACCGTGTCTGAGCGATCACTTCGCGCTCGGTTGCGATGACCTGTTCAAGCGCAGCATTCTCGCGCGCAAAGGCTTGGCGTTGCTGGGCGGCAGGACGTCCGCCCTGGAAGAACGGAATGCGAAGGGAAATGCCAGCCGTGATCCCGGTTGCGGTCTGGTCGCTTTCGATCAAGGGGCTGTTTGGATCATCGGGGTCGAGCGGACGATCGGGGATACTGCCCAACGTGTTCTGATAGGTATAGCCTGCAAATGCGGAGAGGCGCGGAAGCCGGCCCGACCCTGCAACCTCGCTGTCATAACCGGCCGCCTGCGCGCGTTCTTTCGCCGCGACGAGATCGGGATTGCGGTCGAGCGCGCTCACGACGGCGTCGCCAACGGTTTCGGGCAGACCCGGAAGCGGGGGCGGGGCCTGCAGATCGTCGGGCGCCGAGCCGATTACCTGCACATAGTTCTCTCGCGCCGAAATGAGCGCCGCGGCCGCATTTTGCAGGTCGGACTCCGCAAGCGCGAGGCGCGATTGCGACTGGGCGACATCGGTGCGGGTGAGGTCGCCGATCTCGAACCGGTCGCTCGTAGCCTCTAAGTTGACTCTAAGCACATCGACCTGATTGGCAGCCAATGCGGCAAGCGCTTCGGTGCGGAGGACGTCCATATAGGCTGCGACCGCCTGGCTGAAGATAGCGCTTTCGGTCGAGCGTAAATCGGCCTGGCCCGCGGATACGCGTTCCTGCGCGGCCTTCACCGAATTCTTCACCGCGCCGCCTGAATAGATCGGGACGCCAAGATCGAGCCCGACATTCAAGACGCGTTTCGGCTGGAAGAAGTTGTTGCTGTTCTGACGCAGGAACTCTGTGAGCCCGGCGGTGCCTTCGAGCGAGGGTTTTCCATCCGCCTTGCGGATCGGCACATCTTCGTCAGTTGCACGCTGGTTCGCGCGTGCGGCCTCGAGTGTCGGGTTGGTGTTGTAGGTCTCGACCAGCGCTTCGCGCAGCGTGTCGGCGTGCGCCGGCGAGCCGAGCGCGACCGCAGCCATGCTTGCGGCCCCAAGCAGACCGCCTCGAACGCCGGTCTTCAAGTTCATCAGAAGGTCCAGCCTTTGGGTTTGTCGAACGCGTGAAGAACCGGGATGCCGAGATCTTCGACAGGCAACAGCGACACGGTGCCTGCGACCTTCCGGCCAGAGGCAAGCCGGGTGACCTTGCGCAGCAGAAGTCCGCCAACGATCCGGCCGCCTTCTGCAAGAGAATTGGCAAGGTGCGGGGGCAGTTCCTCTATCGCGCCATCGACGAGCACGAGCGAATATGTCTTGGCCGGAGCCTTTGCCGGATCGGCGGCATCCGCGACGCTGATCGTGTCGACCTCACCCACGAGCGGGCGAACGAGATCGGCGAGATATCCCGTGCCACCCTCGATGATGAGGACGCTATCGTCCGCGCGCGGATCGGCTTCGATCAGGAGCTTGCCGTAAAAGAGCGGCGAGCAGAGATGTGCGTCTGCGCCCAGAGCGATCGAGCGGTCGATGTAGGCGAGCGCTTTCTTTTCGTCGGGCAGGTAGTCCTCGCGTGGAACCGCGAGCATGCGTGCAAGAACGAATTCCTCGTTCACTCCGCTGGTGCGAAGCTGGCTGTCGATCATCGCGCGGCGCGCATCTGCCGAATTCGCGAGGGTTTCTGGCTGGGCGGTCATGGTGCTCATTTCAACTCCGAAATACTGTATTAGTCATGCAATACAGCGCGTCAACCCTTCCTAGCCATCGCGGCAGAGTAATCCAAGTGATTCGGGTGCATGGGCCGTTCCCTTTTTCCCCTTTGACCTGCGGCGCGCACGGTGCTTAGGGGACGCTCGCACAGGGCCGGACCCCTGATCGACCGAAATAGGGAACACTTCGATGAGCGACATTCACAAAACCCAGCAAAATGACGGATCAATCTTCGGTGCGACCGGCGAAGTGCGGATCGAAACGGATTCGCTGGGTGAGGTCGCGGTGCCAGTCGATGCGTATTGGGGCGCGCAGACACAGCGCAGCCTGGCAAACTTCGCCATCGGGACCGAGACCATGCCCGCGCCTCTGGTGAAGGCGCTCGGCATCCAGAAACAGGCTGCGGCGCGGGCCAACATGGCGCTGGGCGTGCTCGACAAGACACTGGGAGATGCAATCGTCCAGGCTGCAAGCGAGGTGATCGACGGAACGCTCGCCGACCAGTTCCCGCTGTCGGTGTGGCAGACCGGATCGGGCACGCAATCGAACATGAATGCGAACGAGGTCATTGCCGGCCGCGCGAACGAAATTCTCACGGGCCGACGCGGCGGCAAGGACCCGGTGCACCCCAACGATCACTGCAATATGGGACAAAGCTCCAACGACACCTTTCCCACCGCAATGCACATCGCTGCGGCGAGCGAGACGATCGAGAAGCTGGTCCCAGCGCTCAAGCACCTTCACGGCGCGCTCGATGAGAAGGCGACTGCATTCGCCGATATCGTCAAGATTGGCCGTACCCACCTCCAGGACGCGACGCCTCTGACGCTCGGCCAAGAATTTTCGGGTTATGCAAAGCAGATCGAATACGGCGTTGCGCGGATCGAAAATGCACTTCCACGCGTGCTCGAACTGGCACAGGGCGGCACCGCGGTCGGTACCGGTATCAATTCGAAGGCCGGGTTTGCCGAGAAGTTCGCCGAGGAGGTCGCCAACACGACGGGGCTCGACTTTGTCACCGCACCCAACAAGTTCGAAGCGCTTGCGGCGCATGACGCCCTGGTTGAGCTTTCCGGCGCGCTCAATGCGGTTGCCGTTTCGTGCATGAAGATCGCGAATGACATTCGCCTGCTGGGCTCGGGCCCGCGTTCGGGCCTCGGGGAGATCGCGCTGCCGGCGAACGAACCGGGTTCCTCGATCATGCCGGGCAAAGTCAATCCGACCCAGTGCGAAGCGCTGACCATGGTGTGTGCGCAGGTGATGGGGAACGCGGTGAGCGTGAGCGTCGCGGGATCGCACGGGCATCTCGAGCTCAACGTGTTCAAACCGGTTATGATCTACAACGTGCTGCAATCGATCCGCCTGCTGAGCGACAGTGCGCGCAGCTTCACCGACAAATGCGTGGTTGGGATAGAAGCGAACACCGCTCGAATCGAAAAGCTGATGAATGAGAGTTTGATGCTCGTGACCGCGCTCAATCCCCATATCGGTTATGACAACGCGGCGAAAATCGCCAAAAAGGCACATGCGGACGGGACTACGCTAAAAGAAGCGGGTATAAAGCTGGGCCTTCTGACCGAAGAGCAGTTCGACGAGTGGATCGTGCCAGCCGACATGATCAGGCCGCGCGACTGACCGGGCGGTGCTATCGACGGAAAACCGCCGTTTCGCGCCGAAAACCTGACGAGCAATCGACAAAGGCATGACTCGCTCCGACCACCCGTCTCCCCCTTGGTGGCGCGTTAACCGCCTAGTCGCTATCTCGGCTGTGTAAATGGCTGGCTCTGCATCTTTCAGTATTCCTTCGCGCAAATCGGGCGTGACCGTTCCCTTCGGCCGCGTCGTACTCTCAATCGTGGCCCTGTGGACGGTGTATTTCGTCCTTATTTCCGCGCGCGGCCTTGTGCTCGGATGGGAATTGCAGCCCGAAATGCTGTGGCGCCGCACGATAGTCACATCATTCGCAGTTCTCATCACGATGGTGCTATGGCTCATCCTGCGGCTGTTCGAAGGGCGAAAACGCTGGGTCCTGTTCGTCGTTGCCGCTGTGGCCGCGCTCCCGGGCGGAATTGCGATCGCCAAGGTCAACCAGTTGCTGTTCGCTCCGCTCGAGGAAAAAATGGAGCAGCGCTATGCAGAAGATCGCGGCTTTACAATTCGCCGCGACGAGGCCGGTAACCTGCTCGCCGAAATCGTCGCTCCCAAGGAATGGCAGATCAAGAACCCCGAGCTGTTCGACGAGGATAATCCACCCACCGTCACACTCGTCCTGCAGGACGCCAAGGACAAGGAAATGTGGTACCCGCTGATCGATGCGGGGCTCTCGCGCTATTATGTCCTGCTCACATGGGCTGCGATCTATATTGCGCTGCTCGCCATCGCACAGGCGCGCGAGGCCGAACGGCGTGAGCAGCAATTCCGTTCCGCCGCGAAGGCCGCCGAACTGCGATCGCTGCGATACCAGGTCAACCCGCACTTCCTGTTCAACACGCTCAATTCGCTCTCTGCACTAGTGATAACCGGCAAAACCGACCGCGCAGAAAAGATGATCCAGACGATCAGCCGGTTCTACCGGCACTCCCTTGCGGACGAGCCGACCAGCGATGTGCCGCTCAAAGACGAATTCGACCTCCAGAAGCTTTATCTCGATATCGAGGCAGTGCGCTTCCCCGACCGTTTGACCTGCGATTTCGATCTGCCCGAGGATCTTGCCGATGCGCGCGTACCGGGTATGATCCTGCAACCGCTGGTCGAGAATTCGGTCAAGTATGCCGTGTCCCGGGTGAACCGGAACGTGACGATCACCGTCAAGGCGCGCGAGGAATTCGATCGGCTAGTCATCACCGTTGCCGATGACGGTCCCGGGGTCCCCGAAGGATCGAATCACGGCTTCGGCATCGGCCTTGCCAATGTGCGCGATCGGCTGGAAGCGCGTTTCGGACCCGATATCGGCTTTACATCCGCCCCGGTACCGGGAGGATACAGGACAGAGATTCGCATTCCCTTGACGCGTCATGGCTGAAACCACCGAAAACGAACCCGCGCTGCGCACCCTGATTGTCGACGACGAGCCGCTCGCGGTCGAGCGTATCCAGGTCATCTGCGCGGAAATCCCCGCGATCAACGTGGTCGGCACCGCAAGCGACGGCGCGGCGGCGCTGCGTCTGGCCGACAAACTCGATCCCGACCTCGTCCTGCTCGATATGACCATGCCCGAACTCGACGGGCTGGGAGTCGCGAAGCAATTCTCGGAGAATGAAACCCCGCCAGCGGTGATCTTCGTTACCGCGCACGATCATTTCGCTGTCGAGGCCTTCGATCTCGAAGCCATCGATTATGTTCTCAAGCCGGTTGCCGCAGACCGGCTTCAACGCGCCATCGAGCGCGCGGTTGCACGACGCGGCGAACGCAAGGAGAGAGGCAGCGCATGGTTAGAGGAGCTGTGGGTTCCGCACCGTTCCGAACTGCTGCGTATCGCGGTGAGCGAAGTGCACCAGATCGATGCCGAGCGCGATTATGTGCGCCTTCATGTCGGCACACCTGAAGCGCCGCGATCCTACCTCTTGCTCCAAACGATCGCGGGTCTGGAAGCACGGCTCGATCCCGACGAATTCATCCGCATCCACCGTTCGACCATCTTGCGCCGCGACAACATTCGCGGGCTGCGCCACGATGGGCTTGGTGTCTGGTCGGCAGAATTGCAGAGCGGTGAGGCATTGAGGATCGGCCGCACCTATCTTTCAAAGGTCAAGGCGATGGCCGGACGTTAAGGCCGCGCACCTCACCAATACATGCTCGTCCAAAAATGAAGCGGCCCGAACCCCGGGACTGAATAGGGTTCGAGCCGCTTGTCTCTGCGCCGCTACGCACAACGGGGGCGCGCAGCGCAGGGTGCCTGATGCCGGTCAGCCGCCCAGACGGCGCTCCGCAAGGATCGACGCTACCTGGCTCTTTGCGCTGGCTTTCGCCTTGGCGTAGCACTTGCTGACTTCCGAAGAGCGCAGTCGGGTGCCGGTGCGGATGTCGGCGACGCGGCAAACTTTCTTCGCCGCGCGGTTGATGCGCTGGTCGAGCATCTTCTGGCCTTCGGGCGAATCGAGGTCGAGACCGGCAACACTGACCTTCTCGACGGGATATTCTGCAGGGCCGGCGAGCGCGGGGGTCGCGGTAGCGGCAAGGGCGGCGGTCGCTGCAGCCAGAGCAAGAGTTTTCATTTCCATTTCTCCTCCAACAGGGCTCCGGCGTTCGAGAGGGGGGTTCGAAGCGGGGTAACCGGGTGACCTGTTGCTTGTAGAAATACCGCCCGCGCCTTTTCACTTCACGCGATGCTCGACCAACCGGACCAATTCGCTCGATTGATGCAGCAGCTTCATGACGGGCGTAAGAAAAGCGCCGATGAACGGATGTTTTGAACCGACGGGCGATTACACCATATTGTAATCATGTGGATCGCTGTTTTCTTTATCTTCTTGCTCGGCGTGGTGAATTTCGCGCTGCACGGCGCCGTGATCGAGGGCGGGAACCGGACGTTCGACCAGGTGCCGGGTTTCGTTCACCTGCTCGGCGGGCGGCTGTCGCTGGCGGCCGAATTCCTCGTGCTGCTGCTTGCGATGTTGCTGGCGGCAAATGGCTGGCCGGCGCTCGCATGGGGTTATCTTGCCTATACCCTGCTCAATGCAGGCGCCGCCTGGTTGATGCTGAAGGGGCGGGGGCGATCGTGACCTTCGCAATTCACGATTGCATCGCGAATGGTTTCGCGCTTTGGAGCCGCGCATGACGACTCGCCTGTTTCACCTGAGCGACGTGCATTTCGGCGTTGAAGATCGCGCCGCGCTTGAGGCTGTCGAGCGCGCAGTTGCGCAGGAAAAGCCCGACGCGGTCCTGTGTACCGGAGACCTTACCCAGCGGGCCAAGCATTCCGAATACGAGGCCGCAGCAAAGTGGTTCGAATCGCTCGGCGTGCCAGTGGTGCTCGATCCGGGCAATCACGACATGCCCTATTACAACCTGTGGGAGCGGTTCAGCGATCCGTACAAGCGATATCGCCGGCTCAACGGCAGGGTTGGAGGGGCGCTCGTGTCGGACGACGTCGTTCTCGTGCCCTTGAAGACGACCGTGCGTGCGCAGCCGCGTTTGCCCTGGTCGGATGGGATCATCACCCGCAGCGCGCTGGGCGAGACGCTCGACCGGCTTGCACGCCTGCGCGAGGATCCGCGCAGCGTGATCGTCACCGCGCACCACCCGCTGCTGGGAGCCGAAGGAAAGGGCAAGAACCCGACGATAGGCGGCGCGCGTGCCTTCGAGGCCATCGCCGCCGCCGGCGCCGATGCGGTGATTTCGGGCCATATCCATGTGCCATTCGACGGAGTGCGCGAATTTGGCGGACTGAGCCTGCGCACCATCGGTACCGGGACTCTTTCCACCCGCCTGCGCCATGGAGCGCCGCCGTCCTACCGTGTCATCACGTGCGAGCGCGGGGGCAAAATCGCGAGTGAACTGCGCGAAGTCGCAACCAGCATCGCGCCAGCCTGACCTTAAGTAAAACCACCAGTCGGGGCTTTAACCTTTTTTATCCTTTCCGCGTTAATCTCTTCTTGGTGATATTTCTCACTCGCGTGCTGCTTGCGCATCGCAGCTTCGCGTCTCTTTGGGTTGTATAAGTCTGACGGGGACACAGGCGATGGACATGTTGAAAGCTTTCGGACTGGGCGTGATCCTCACCGTGGTGGTCGCGGTCGTCGTTGGCTCGCAGGGGTCGAGCGGCGGCGCGCTCGCGGTCCACAAGATGGCGCTTGGCGATTACCGCGTATTCTGGTCTTGGCCGCTCTTCCTTGCCGGAAGTGGTCTTTCCTGGGGGATCATGGCGCTTCAGCGCTGATCCATTGGGTCGCAAAAAAGAAAAGGGCCGCTTCCCCATCGGGAGCGGCCCTTTCCATTTGTCTGGTGTGTTCGGCAGGCGAAAAAACGCCCCCCGGATCAGCGCTTCGAGAACTGGAAGCTGCGACGCGCCTTGGCGCGGCCATACTTCTTACGCTCGACCACGCGGCTGTCGCGGGTGAGGAAGCCGGCTGCCTTGACGGTAGAGCGAAGCTCGGGCTCGTACTTGGTAAGCGCCTGGCTGATGCCGTGCTTGACCGCACCGGCCTGTCCTGAAAGTCCGCCGCCCTTGACGGTTGCGACGACATCGTACTGGCCCTGGCGATCGGTGATCGCGAAGGGCTGGTCGATGATCAGTCGCAGCGTCGGACGTGCAAAATAGACTTCCTGGTCCTTGCCGTTGACAGTGATCTTGCCGGTACCCGGCTTCACCCAGACGCGGGCCTTGGCGTCCTTGCGGCGGCCAGTGGCGTAAGCGCGGCCCTGCGCATCGAGCTCCTGCTCGCGCAGCGGTGCGGCGGGGTTCTGGGCGATTTCGGCAGCGTCCGCGGCAGGCGCATCGCCGGCGATGTCTTTCAGATCCGAAAGGTCGGTGACCGTTTCGTTGTTCTTCGAGCCAGTTTCTTCCTGGGCCATTACGCGGTGACCTTGTTCTTGCGGTTCATGGAGGCAACGTCGAGCACTTTCGGGTTTTGCCCGTCATGCGGGTGCTCGGTGCCGGTGTAGAGGTGCAGAGCCTTCATCTGCTGACGGCCCAGCGGACCGCGCGGGATCATGCGCTCGACAGCCTTTTCAAGCACGCGCTCGGGGAAGCGACCTTCGAGAACTTTCTCTGGCGTCGTTTCCTTGATGCCGCCGGGGTGACCGGTGTGCTTGTAGTAAATCTTGTCGGTCGTCTTGTTGCCGGTGAATTTCACCTTGTCGGCGTTGATGACGATCACGTGGTCGCCGCAATCGACATGCGGCGTGTAGCTCGGCTTGTTCTTGCCGCGCAGGATATTGGCGATAATCGACGCGAGGCGACCGACAACAAGGCCGTCGGCATCGATCAGGTGCCAGTTTTTTTCGACCTCTGCCGGTTTCACCGACCGGGTCTGCTTGCTCAGAGCCTTCATGGCTGGATGTCCTTAAACCAAATTCGGTTGGGTGGTGCGGTATCGGGCCGGAACCCGGTTACAGCGAATCGCCGATCGGCTGGCGCCAATCAAGCGGAAGTGGAGCGCATTTGTCTGCGAAGGGGCCCGAAGTCAAGCAAAACCGGGGGTTTCGGCGGAGGTAAAATAATACCGCGCTACGACTGCGCTGCTACGTCTGCGCTAATGTCCAGCGGTCCGAGGAATGCCTCTCGTCGTCAGCGATCCGCGTAACTATGCTACGCTCCGCTTCGGCCAGCCACGGGTGGCCGGCGGCCCTCCTTGCGGTGAAGTTCATCACGAATTCGCCGCGCAGTCCGCCGGGCAGGTCGACCGGTCGGCGGGTTTCGCGCTGTTCGGATTGAGGGAAAAACAGGTCGGGAGGCAGATCGTCCAGCAACGAACCCGCAGCGTTGTGCAACTGCGCAAGATACTGGCGATGCCGCTCTTTCACTTCCGCCGGGTAAGAGCGCTGCGCGATCATCGTTTCGGCTTCCCTGACGGCAGCAGCAAAGTCCTCCTCGCGCGTATATTTCCCTGCGGCGACGATGCGACCATCGCCCGACAGGTGGATCGGCCACATGTCGTCGGTGGGACGCGTTTCCTCGATCCGGGCGAGGGCTGCGAGCTTTTTGGGTGCGTCAACCGTGGCTGAAAGCTGGCGGCCGGTAATCGACGCCCCGCGCTCCTCCCGCGCAAAATCGATGCGCCAGGTGCGGTTCACAACGATGCTGACCCCGTCTTTCAAACCGCGCTCCAGCCTGCGGGTCAGGCGCATTGGTCCTTCGGGGATCTGGATGCCGCTCCGTGCCCATAAGGGCGAGCCGCTGAACAGGGCAAGCGCAGGAATTCCCATGCCTGCAAGCATGCCTCGACGAGTTACGCCGACCATAATGACTGAAAGCTCCCCGTTCCTGCGCCGGCAGGCGCGACCCTATGATCCGTTATTGTCCAGCTGCCCCCGCAGCCAGGAAAGCGTTGCCGGATGCGCGTCATCGCAGGTCCAGCAGACAATCGCAGGTGTATCATAAGGGTGGAGTGCCCCCAAGCGTGTAATTAGGCGATCCGATTGATCGGAAAGGGTTTTGAAGAGGACGCCGATTTCATCGCCCGCCCCGCGTTCGCCATCCCATTCGAACAGCGATTCCATCCGACCGATGATGTTTGCACACGCGATCAGCTTCTCATCGAACAGGACGCTGGCGATTTCCCGTGCCGTCTCCCGGTCGGGAAAGGGGCACCATGCGAGCGCGGCCTTTGCTTTGCTCACCCTAGAGTTCCTTCGGTCAAGCGTTTCGATTGCTGCGCAGCGCCGTCGGAATGCATTGCCCACGCAGTCGAAGCAACCAGCAGCGCCCCCACGAGCTGGTGCGCGGCGGCGATCCACAGCTCCACTCCGCTCAGCACCGTGGCGATGCCCAGCAGGATCATCGTCCCGAACGCACTGTGCACGAGGATGGAGGCCAGCCTGTCGGTCTTGCGCACTCGCCTCGCCAGCCAGACAAGCGCGGCCACCGCGAGCCAGGCCCACCAGCGATGGAGAAAGTGGAGCAGGAAAGGATCGTGCGTCAACGTCCAGAAGAATCCGTACGACAAGTCCACCTCTGGCACGAACCGCCCGTTCATCAAGGGCCAGTCATAGGCAGTATGGCCCGCATTCAGCCCGGCGACCCATGCGCCGAGCAAGAGCTGGATGAATAGCACTACCGCAACGATCATCGACGCCCCCGTCATTGGCGCGGGAGGAACGCCTGGTTCGCGCCATATCCGCCGCATGTCGCGCGCGGTCCAGACCAGGCCGGCGAGCAGAAGCAGGGCTGTCAACAGGTGGAGCGAAAGGCGAAAATGGCTCACATCGGTCATGTCGCCGACGAGGCCGGACTGCACCATGAGCCAGCCGAACAGGCCCTGCAGCCCGCCCAGCGCAAGCAGCGCAACCAAGCGCGGCTTGTAGCCGGTCGGGATTGCGCCCTTCGCCCAGAACCACACAAGTGGCAGCGCGTAGACCAGCCCCACGAGGCGAGCGAGCAGTCGGTGGAACCATTCCCAGAAATAGATGAACTTGAAATCGGCAAGGCTCATCCCGCCAATGCTTGCCTCAAGCCGGTACTCGGGTGTCGCGCGGTACTTGGCGAACTCTTCCTGCCAGACCTCGTCGGTCAGCGGAGGGAGAATTCCGGTCGCGACATCCCATTCCGTGATCGACAGGCCGCTTTCGGTAAGACGGGTGATCCCACCGACGAGCACGATGAGGACGACGAAACACGCCGTGATCTCGAGCCAGCGCGCAATTGCGAGCGGGCGCGCGAAGGCGTTTACTTGCGGGTGTGAGGGATCGAGGCTTGGGGCAGCGCTTGCCATAATGCGTGCGTAAATGTGCGCGCGCGGGCCCGCACGCAAGCCTGTTTGGCGCAAATTGCGATGCGCGCGGCGCAATCTCGCCGCTTTCTCCTTGCGGAATGTGATATTGTTACATATGTGCAAGTGCGAGACATGTCCGACACCCACACTTCGATTCGCCGCCGGTTCGACCGGGCAGGCATTGCTCTTGCGGGACTTTGCGCGCTCCATTGCGTTGCAACGATCGTTATCGTGTCCGCACTGGGCCTGGGTGGTCACTTCCTTCTCGAGCCCGAAATTCATCGCATCGGATTGCTTCTCGCTTTGATCATTGCGGCGGTCGCCATCGGCTGGGGTGCGCTCAAGCACCGCAGGGCCGCGCCGTTCGTTACCGCAATGACGGGCCTTTCCTTCATGGGCGGTGCGCTCGCAATGCCTCATGGGACCGGTGAAGCGGTGCTGACGCTGATCGGGGTGGCGCTGGTGACCGCCGGGCACCTGCTCAACATGCGCCCCTTCGCGAAGCGCGCGCGGTAATCTCGCGGTTGCGCTTGGCGCAGCGGGGGCTATTTCACCTCGCATGAGCGACTTGAAGAACATTACCCTCAACGGCGAGTCCCGCCAGACTGCAGCAGCGACCATCGCTGAGCTCGTTCGCGGGCTTGAACTCGTACCCGAAAAGGTCGCGGTCGAACGCAATGGCGAGATCGTCCCGCGCTCGACGCTGGAAGAAGCCGCCCTCAGCGACGGCGATACGCTGGAGATCGTCCACTTCGTGGGCGGGGGAGCTCACAATGATACGTGGACCCTTGCAGGGCGCACGTTCACGTCGCGCCTCATCGTGGGCACCGGCAAGTACAAGGATTTCGAACAGAACGCCGCGGCGGTTGAGGCGAGCGGTGCCGAGATCGTTACGGTCGCCGTACGCCGGGTGAATGTCAGCGACCCCAAGGCGCCGATGCTCACCGACTATATCGACCCCAAGAAAATCACCTACCTCCCCAACACGGCCGGGTGCTTTACCGGCGAGGACGCGGTGCGCACCCTGAGGTTGGCGCGCGAGGCGGGGGGCTGGGATCTGGTGAAGCTCGAAGTCCTGGGTGAGGCACGTACGCTCTATCCTGACATGCGCGAAACTCTCAAAGCAACCGAAACGCTCGCCAAGGAAGGTTTCCTCCCGATGGTTTATTGCGTCGACGATCCCATCGCGGCGAAGCAGCTGGAGGATGCCGGTGCCGTCGCCATCATGCCGCTGGGTGCGCCGATCGGATCGGGTCTTGGCATCCAGAACCAGGTGACGATCCGCCTGATCGTCGAAGGTGCCAACGTGCCGGTGCTGGTGGATGCAGGCGTCGGCACGGCGTCCGACGCAGCTGTCGGCATGGAACTGGGCTGCGATGGGATCCTGATGAACACAGCCATCGCGGAGGCAAAGGATCCGATCCGCATGGCGCGCGCGATGAAGCTCGCGGTAGAGGCCGGACGCGAGGCATATCTCGCCGGGCGCATGGGGCGGCGGAAGTATGCCGATCCTTCCAGTCCGCTAGCAGGCTTGATCTGACCAAACTCCCGACATGGTTACCGTTAATTAACCAGCCTGCGCGACACTCCTCCTTGCAACAGGGGAGTTAAGCCAGTGACCATCGCCAGCACCGCCAATCTGGCCATCGGGGAAATGCGTGAATTTGCGAGCTTTGCACCGTGCGAGCAGCGCTACATCAAACGCAGCCTCGATATCGGGCTTGCCCGCTGCGACGCTTTCAAGCTGTGGGGACGCAGCGAGGGTGAGAACACCGCTATCCGTCGCCAGTATGTCGCTTATCAGGATTTGAAGGCGCTGCGCGATCTCGTCCCGCAGGACGGTACGATCGGCGAAGTCGAACGCTTTATCGGAAAGGCGGTTCGCATGGCGGTGTTCGACCTTGAACAGGAACGCATCGCGAGCTTTTCCGCCTTCCGTTTCCTTTACGAACGGCTGCTCGGCCCGGAGGCGCGCCCCTACCTTCCCGGAATCTTCTGCGCCGCAGCCGCGCTGCCGCTCGTCCGCCCGCTGCACCGCAAGGCCCTGCTCCAAAGCCTGAGCGAAGCAGCAGCGACAGCACCGGCCTGGTCCGATGCAAAGCCGAATTTCTACCCTGAATTCATCGAGGATGTCGAAGCGGCCTAGCCTTTGTACATTCCGTCGATGCGGTCCTTGTAGCGCTCGCGGATCTTGTGGCGGCGGATCTTCATCGAGGGGGTCATCTCCTCGTTCTCGATCGTGAAGCCTTCATCGGCAAACTCGAACTTGCGCACCTTTTCGATCACGGAGAGATCGGCGTTTGTGCGGTCGACCGCCTTCCTTACAGCTTGCTTGAATGCCGGCAGGTCCTGAAGCGCCTTCATGTCGAACTTCTCGTCATTGGCGCGCGCCCACTCCAGCGCCCATTCGGCATCGGGCACGATCAGGCCGACCACGTATGGCCGCTTGTCGCCGCTCACCATCGCCTGCGCAATCTCGGGTTGCAGCGTCAGCATGCCCTCGATCTTCTGCGGCGCGACATTGTCGCCCTTGTCGTTGACGATCATGTCCTTTTTGCGGTCTGTGATGACGATCCTTCCGGCATCGTCGAGGTGGCCGATATCGCCGGTATGAAGCCAGCCATCGACTATCGTGCGCGCGGTTTCGGCATCGTTGTGCCAGTAGCCGTGCATCACGAGCTCGCCGCGCACCAGGATTTCACCGTCATCGGCGATCCTGACTTCGACCCCGCGCATTGGCGGCCCGACCGTATCCATCTTGAGTCCCACCTTCGGTCGGTTGCAGCTGATCACCGGACCGGCCTCGGTCTGGCCATAACCCTGCAGCATGGTGAGGCCCATTGCTTCGAAGAAATTGCCGACTTCCGGGTTAAGCGGCGCGCCGCCTGAAACCATTGCCTTGATCCTTCCGCCGAATTTCTGGCGGATCTTGGGGCGCAATGTCTTTTCGACCAGCATGTCGAGCGGGCGGTCGCGCAGGCGCTTCTTCCCGTCTCTCGAATTTTCGCTGATGCGCAGCGCGCTATCCATCATGAAGTTGGCGACTTTGCCCTGCTTTTCGACCTGCTTCATGATGCGCGTGCGCAACACTTCGAACAGACGCGGGACAACGACCATGATCGTCGGGCGCGTTTCCTCGATGTTCGAGGCGAGCTTTTCGAGCCCTTCCGAATAGAAAATCTCCGCGCCAACCGAGATTGGCAGATACTGCCCGCCGGTGTGTTCGTAGGCGTGGGAGAGCGGCAGAAAAGATAGAAACCGCTCGTCGGTGATGCCGAAATCGTTGATGAGGATCTCCGCTGCGCCCGCAACATTGCACAGGATCGATCCGTGGTGCTGCATCACCCCGCGCGGCGCGCCCCCGGTGCCCGAGGTGTAGATGAGGCAGGCGGTGTCCTCGCGTTTGATGTTCGCGATCCGCGCCTCGACCGCTTCGCGCGCGGCCTTGGCATCGCCTTTGATGAGGTCGTCCCAATTGTCGTAATCGAAGCTGCCCGATTGCTGGCGATGCAGGTCCTCGATACCGATCACATGCTCGATGATCCCGGTGCGTCCGATCGCGCCGACGACGGGGTGCAGAAGCTTTTCGGTTGAGACGATGACCGCGCGTGCGCCCGAATTGTCGAGGATATGTGCGTGATCCCGCTCGGTGTTCGTGATGTAGGTCGGCACCGAGATGCAGCCTGCGGCCATGATCGCGATATCCGCAACCAGCCATTCGGGACGGTTTTCGGAGACGAGACACACCCGGTCGCCATCCGACAGGCCGAGATTGCGCAGGCTCTCGGCGAGCAGGCAAATCTGGTCGGCGGTTTCGCGCCAGCTTTGCGTAACCCACTGGCCATCGAGCTTGCGGCCGAGAAAGGGCGCGTCGCCCTTCTGGTCTGCGCGCTTGAGGAACAGCTCGACGAGGTTGTTGGCGCTGTCGATGTCCTGCAGCGCCTGATGGTCGGTAGGGTCGATCACCGGGCGAGCGCCGGCGGAAGTTTCGGGGGCGTGCACTGAATTCTCTCCTGCGCCCGTTGCGGGCTCCCTTGGCCGCTCATGCGTGTTCCCCGAGCGACCTTTGGTGTGTTTTCTGGAGATCAAATTAGGCGCAGATTTCCAGTGCGGCAAGCGGTTGCCTATTCATAGACGAGGAGGTCCGCAACGCGGGGGTCTCCCGCAGCTTCCCACCCATCATCGGTCCGCCGCAGCGCGTTCGCTTTCCCGCGCGGAGGAAAGGTGCGGACGGTGTGGTGGCCGAGCGCTTCGAGCTGGTCTTTCATGCGATCAACCACGCCGCCCTCTTCGGTAACGACCGTCGATCCGAAGGCCATCAGGAGCGGCAGGCCGAGAGCTTCTTCCGCCGTCATCCCGAAATCGAGCACCCCGATAATCGAGCGCGCAACCTGCACCGGAATCGTCGGCCCGCCTGCGGCACCGATCACCAGGACGATCTCTCCGTCCGCGTCGAACACGATGGTCGGAGCCATGGAGGAGCGAGGACGCTTCCCGCCCTCGACCCGGTTTGCGACGGGCTTGCCGTCGATCACGGGGGTCGCGCTGAAATCGGTGAGTTCGTTGTTGAGGTAGTAGCCACCGAAATGGAGGCCCGATCCGAACGCGCCCTCGACCGTCGAGGTGTAGCTCACCGCATTGCCTTCTGCATCGACAACGGAAAAATGGGTCGTGCCGTTTTCGGGGGGCTCATCGCCATCGGCGCGCGCCATCGGCGCGCCGGGCGGCGTGCCCGCTTCCACTGTCTCAAGCGCCTTCGCCGGATCGATCAGCGCGCTGCGCTTTGCGAGGTAGGCGGGATCCACGAGGCCTGCGACCGGCACTTCGACAAAATCTGAGTCGCCGATGTAGAGCTCGCGGTCGGCGTAGGCGAGGCGCTGCGATTCGAGGAACAGGTGCCAGAAGGTGAGGCTTTCGGGTCCGAGTTCGGCGAGGTCGAAGCGCTCCAGCTGGCCGAGCATCTGCGCGACCGCGACGCCGCCCGACGATGGCGGTCCCATGCCGCAAACCTTGTAGACGCGGTAGCGCGCGCAGACCGGATCGCGCAGCTTCGCGCGGTATCCGACGACATCGCTCGCGGCCATCTTGCCGTCCTGCGGAGTCTCGCCCGCGACATAGGCAGCGAGGTCTGCCGCGCTGTCCTCGTACATTGCCTGCGGTCCTTTGAGCGCGATGGCTTCGAGAGTGTCGGCAAGTGCGGGGACGCGCACGGTACTTCCGACCGGGAGTGGCTCCCCATCGGCTCCGAAGAATATGGCGCTCGCGGCCTCGGTCTTGTCAGCCCGGCCCCGGTTGTCCGCGAGCGAGGCATGGAGGCGGCGGTTCATCAGGAACCCGTCGCGGGCCAGCGCGATCGCGGGTTCGAACAGCTCTGCCCATTCGAGCTTGCCGTATTTTGCATGCGCTTTCGCCGCGAGGGCGATGTTTCCCGGCACGCCGACGCTGAGGCCGGAAAGCACACGCATCTCACGCGGCAACCGCTCACCATTCTCGTCGAGGAAGCGTTGGGGCGTAGCAGCGGCTGGTGCGGTTTCGCGTCCGTCGAATGTAGTGACGCCGTCTTCGCCCGCGTGGACGAGGAAACCGCCGCCGCCGATGCCGGAGCTTTGGGGTTCGACCACGGTTAGTGCGAGCATGACTGCGATTGCCGCATCCGTCGCGGAGCCGCCTTTGGCGAGGATCGCTTCGCCCGCCGCCGTCGCGCGCGGATCGGCGGCGCTCACCGCTCCTGCCTGTGTCGTTTCGGTGGTATCGGGAGCCGAGGCGAGCGGAGCCTCGTATGGCGCGCACCCGGCTAGCGTTGCAGTGAGGGCGAGGCCGATGAGTGTCTGTCTGTGCATGGGCGGCTTGCTATTCGGTTCCCACCGCCTCTGCAATGCTCGCAAAGCCATCGCGCTTCATCAGCCGCCTCAGCCCGCTCGCGATCCGTGCGCCGAGGCCCGGCCCTTCATAGACCATCGCGGAATAGAGCTGCACCAGGCTGGCGCCCGCTCGTAGCCGCGCCCATGCGTCCTCGGCTGTCGCGATTCCGCCGACGCCGAGAAGCGGAATTGCGCCGCCCGTGGCGGAGCGGAAATCACGCACCCGCTGGAGCGCAAGATCGCGCAGCGGCGCACCCGAAAGGCCGCCCGCCTCGTCCGCATGGCGCGATTTGAGCGGCGGTCGCGAGATCGTGGTGTTTGACACGATCAGTGCACCGAGCTTCTTATCGAGCGCGATTCGGGCGATGGCGTCGATATCGGCGGGCTCCAGATCGGGAGCGACCTTGAGGAACACTGGCGGCGCGCCTTCGGACATCACGGCATCGCGCGCTTCGAGCACGCCGTCGATCAGCGCGGTGAGCGCGCCCTCGTCCTGCAATGCGCGCAGGCCTGGCGTGTTGGGACTGGAAACATTGACCGCGAGATAGCTCGCATAGGGAGCCATCATCCGCGCCATGGTTGCATAGTCGGCGATGCGGTCGTCCGAATCCTTGTTCGCGCCGATATTGATCCCGACAATGCCCGGTCGACCTGCCCTTGCCTTGAGCCGTTCGAGCGCCGCCTCGCCCCCGGAATTGTTGAACCCCATGCGATTTATCACGGCGCGGTCCTCGACCAGCCGGAACAGGCGCGGGCGCGGATTGCCCGCCTGCGGACGCGGGGTGATCGATCCGACTTCGGTGAAGCCGAAACCGAGGCCAAGCAGCGCGTCTGGCACTTCGGCGTCCTTGTCGAAACCCGCCGCCACGCCGACCGGATTGGGGAAGCGCAGGCCCGCGACTTCGATGGCCAGCGGTCCTGATGCGCTCGCCGACTGGCGAAGCGGCAGGCGTTTGAGCGCGGCAATCGCGAGCCGATGACCGGTCTCCGATTCGAGTGCGAAGACGGCGGGCTTGATCAGGCGAAACAGCATGAGAGGCGCCTATCGCAGGTTTTCTCCGCGTGTCGAGAGGCGGCGAAAACGAAGTGAACGGTCCCAAAGCGCAAGCTTGTCGTTTGCATACAATTATTGGCTGAGGGTTTGTCCTAATACACCTGTGCGACCCGAAGGGCTCGGAGCAGCAATGCGAAGAGTTCCTCAACTCAAATGGGCGGTTCCCTCAAACGGAACCGCCCTTTTTTTGTGTCAAATTCAGACGAGAATCGCTAGACGCCCTCGGTATCGGGGCGTTCATATGGATTCATTCCCAAAATCGGAGCTGCAAACTGGCGACGCCGAATCGGCGCTCTCCGATTTCGAGCTCACGTCCGAATCGCTGATATCTGTCGACTACATCGCGCCGCCTGCCGCGATCAGCGACTATGTCACAACGCTTTATCACTTCCGGTGCGACGAACCTCTCATCCGTGACATCCAGCCGGCATCGGTTGGGCATCTCGCGATCTTCCCGCGCGGCAGGGGGCACATGCATTTCCGCGGCGGCTACAGCGATCCCAATCCCGGGACCGCAATCATGACGCCGCTTTCGACCGCAGTGCCGATCGTGGTCGAAGGGCCGTTTCACGTGATCGGTGCGGCGCTATCTCCCCTCGGCTGGGCGGCGCTCACGGGCCTTCATGCCGGGAAGGCTCGCGACCGGTTGCGTCCCGCTCGCGAAGTGCTGGGCGCCGACGCCGATACTTTGGGCGAGCGGCTCAACACCGCCTATCGCGATGGCTCGATGAGCGGGAAAGAGTGCGCGCTGGCGATCGGCGAGTTTATCTCCAGCCATGCAAGGCCGATCAACCCGCGCCACCGCGACCTGATCCGGATAGTCAATATGTGGCTTGGCGCATCGCTCAATCCAGTTCTGGATGACCTGATGGATGCGGCTGCCTATTCGCCGCGTCAGGTTCAGCGCCTGACCGAGCGTTACTTCGGTCTTCCGCCTCGGGCGCTCGCGCGGAAGTACCGCGCTTTGAGAGCCGCGGCGCTGCTTTCTTTCCCGCAGCTGACCCCAGAATTCGAATACGAACTGGGTGAAGCATTTTTCGATCAATCGCACATGATCCGCGAGATTACCCGTTTCGTCGGCCGCACACCCGCGCGCCTGACCGATGAAAGGGCACCGTACCTCGCGGAGTTGATCGATCCCAAGAACCTGCGCGAGCTCGGATAGGCGTTCAGGCACAAATGCCGCATTGGCCCGTTGAAGGCACGAGAACTGAAGTTGGGGGTATTTCGATGAGTCGCATTTCGTTCGCACTGGCGTCCACGGCAGCCCTTGCGCTTGCCGGATGCTCGGCCGCTTTCCAGCAGCCTGTTGCGAACGTGTCGCGGCCAGTCGCAGAGGATGTTGCGCAGACCCCGGCCAGCCTCGATGCGTTCTTCACGGCCTACGATCTCGCGCGGCTCGAAATTTCGCCGGAAAGCAAGGCCTATCGAGGGATCCGGGACGAGGATTACGGTAAGTGGGATGATGCTTCGGACGAAGCGGCAAAAGCGGAATACAACCTCGTTCAGGAGAGCGTGGCGACCATGCGTGCTGACTTCGACCTTGCCGAACTCAATGAAGAAGACGCGCTTTCCTACCGCCTGTTCGAAATGATGGCGGCACGCAGCAAGATGCTGTGGCCCTACCGCGAATACGGCTTCCTGTTCGATCATCGCCGCGGTGCGCATACGAGCATCCCGGCCTTTCTCATCAACATCCACCGGGTCGACACCGCCGATGATCTCGGCGCATACATTTCGCGGATCGCTGGCATAGGGCCAAAGCTCGATACTTTGATCGCCGAGAGCCGTGAGCGCGCCAATGCCGGCATCATGCCGCCCGATTGGGTCTACCCCTATGTCATCGCCGATCTCGAAGCGTTGATCGCGGCTGGCGACGACAACGCAGTGCTTCAGGACTTCAACGAGAAGCTCGCGCCGTTCATCCCCGACTTGCCGGAGGGGACACAGGCTGAAGCCAGCATGGCCATCGCGATGATGGAAATGGCGCAAGAAGCCTGGAACACCTCGGCGCTCCCCGCCTACAAACGCCTGCTCGCCGAGATGAAGCGCCAGCAGGCGATTGCGCCGACCGATGACGGCGTATGGCGCTTGCCCGATGGCGACAAGTATTACGCCGCACGTCTCAAGAGCTACACCACCACAGATCTCACCGCCGAAGAGATCCATGATATCGGTCTGCGCGAGGTCGAGCGTATCCATGGCGAGATGCGCAAGATAATGAAAGACGTCGGTTTTGAAGGGAGCCTGCAGGACTTCTTCGAATTCACCCGGACCGACGACCGCTTTTTCTACACCACGCGCGAGGCCTATCTCGCCGATGCGCAGGCAAAGCTTGACGCGATGGAGGCGAAACTGCCCGAGTATTTCGGCACGCTTCCCGAGGCGCCGGTGATGATCAAGCCGGTCGAGGCCTTTCGCGAGAAGAGTGCGGGGAAGGCCTTCTACCAGAGCCCCGCACCCGATGGATCGCGCCCGGGCACCTATTATGTGAACCTCTACAACCTGCGCGACATGTCGAAGAATGAGCTTGAAGCGCTCGCCTATCACGAAGGCTTTCCCGGCCATCACCTGCAGCGGGCGCTACAGACCGAGCTCGGCGACCTGCCGCCCTTCCGCCGCTTCGGCGGGTTCACCGCCTACACGGAGGGTTGGGGCCTCTATTCCGAGGAGCTTGGCAAGGACATGGGTTTCTACACGGATCCCTATTCCGACTTTGGCAGGTTGGGCATGGAGCTTTGGCGCGCGTGCCGCCTCGTGGTCGACACCGGCATCCATTCCAAGCGCTGGAGTCGCGAACGCGCGATCCGGTATCTGAAAGACAACACGCCAAATCCCGAAGGCGACATCGTCAAGGCGATTGAGCGCTACATCACCACTCCCGGCCAGGCGACCGCCTACATGATTGGCAAGCTGAAGATAATGGAGCTGCGTGCAATGGCCAAGAAAGAGCTCGGAGACGATTTCGACTATCGCGGTTTCCACGATGCAGTTTTGCTGAGTGGGCCCGTGCCGCTAGACGTGCTCGAAGAGAATGTCGCAAAATGGGTCGAAAGCGAAAAGGGAGGCTGACGGGTTTGGCGAGCAACCCCCTTCATATATCTACCTCGATACCGTTCGAGTTCGAGCTGATCGCGGTGCCCGGCGATCTGACCGATCTCGTCAACACCTTCTTTTCGATCCGGACCGAGCCGGGGACGATCGAGGAGACTATGCCTGCCTATTCCGCGCAGGTGATCGTTTATTCCGAAGGTAGCGGAAAACTCATAACAGAGGATGGCACAACCTACCTCTCCGAGACCGTCTCATGCATGGCGCCGCTGATGCAGGCTGTGCCCTTCACCATCGAAGGGCCTGCACGGCTCGTCGGTGCGTCGCTCACGCCGATCGGGTGGCAGTGCCTTTCCGGAATGCCGGCAGACGAGGTCAACAATTGCACCGTCCCGGCATCGAAAGTCTTTGGCGAAAAGACAATTGCCGAACTCGAGGAGCTTGCCAGCAACATTGGCGACAACGACGCCCAAAGAATCGCAGCTGCGATTGGCAATGCGCTTCACGATTGTCGGCCCAACCTCAAAAAACGGCATGCCGGGTTCGTAAGCGCGGTGACGGGTTGGTTGTCGAGCGAGCTTAATCCCGATCTGGAAGAATTGTACCGGCGGGTCGCAGTTTCCGAACGCACCGCCCAGCGCCTTTGCCGCCGTTATTTCGGCGTATCGCCTTCGCGTCTTGTCAAGCGCTACCGCGCCATTCGCGCCGCCATGCTGCTCGCCAATCCCGAACTGCCGCAGGCGATGCGCGACGAAATCCTCAGCGCCTATTTCGATCAGGCACACCTGATCCGGGACATCCGCCGCTACACCGGGCGCACCCCTCGTGCGCTGAAAGACGAGTCTTTCGTCCAGGATACGCTCGACCCCGACGCGCATGGAACGGCGGCAAGAATTCTTCGTTGAACGCCGGGCGACCGGCCGTGGAGAATTGCAAATTTTGCTATTTATTTGCGTGGCTTGTCAGTTAAGAAGCGGCGATGTCGCTGGAATACAATGATGCCTGACCCTGCTACCATACTGTCCTTTGCAGGCCGATTGCGGTGGGCGCTCCAGTTCCCGCCAATCCGGCACAGGGGGCGGTGCGCTGGCGGGTCGCATTAAGTCTGCATGCCGTCCCTTTTTCACCTCGAATATTACGATCCGCCTCCCGAACTTGCGCAGCACGTGCTCGCGCTCTTTCATTTCGCGTGGGACGAAACCGAGATTTCGGACAGGCATCCAGGCGCGCTCGGGCAGCTCGTGCTGTTTCCCCATGGAAATGGCGAACTCTACATCAAGAATCGCACTGATATCATCAAGGGAGAGGCGCACCTTCTTGCAGGCTTCGAAACTGCCGCTCCATTTGCCATGAACGGCCCCTGGCACGCGATCGGGGCTTCGCTTTCTCCGCTCGGCTGGGCGGCGCTCACCGGTGCACCGGCGAACGAGAACTTCAACCGCTTTATCCCGGCCGCAACCCACCTGGGGGCGGACGTCGACGATTTCGCCAAAGTCACCAACGATCTTTACCGCGCGGGTACAATTACGGGCCGCGAGGGGTGCGAATTGCTGGCCGATTGGATTGCGCCGCGTCTCGAACAGCTCCCTGCCGCGCACGAAGGGCTTATCGCACGGACGTTCCAGTGGCTTGGCTCCTCGCTGAACCCCGATGTGGAAGAGCTTTACGAAGGCCTCGCCTATTCTCGGAGGCAGGCCGAGCGGCTCGTCACGCGCTACTTCGGTCTTTCGCCAAAGGCATTGTCGCGCAAGTATCGCGCGGTCCGGGCCGCAAGCCTGCTTGCCCAGCCCGAACTCACCGATGAAGGCGAATCCGAGATCGCTGCCGCTTTCTACGACCAGCCCCACATGATCCGCGAAATCCGCCGCTTTTGCGGCTACACGCCCACGCGCCTTGGCGGGCCGAAGGAGCCGCTGTTTCAGACGATGTTGCGAATGAAAAACCTCGATCGGCTCAAGGGTTTCAGGACGATCGGGCGCGACTGAACTTTTCGAACGCCGCGCCGACTCCCGTCTACGCGGGAGGTCGGACGCATCGCAGAAGACGCGGACTTAAACGCTAACGACTCGCAACAAGGCGATTCCGCTTGAAATCGGAGCGAAATGGTCCGATTTGCCGGGCATGCGCCTTTCCAATCTCGCCGACTATGCCGTCATCACGATGGCGGCTGCCGCAAATCATTGCGGCGGCGAGCGTACAAGCGCGGCCGAACTCGCCGAGGAAGCGGGCCTCCCCAAGCCCACGGTGCAGAAGCTAGTGAGCAAGCTCACCGCCGCCGGATTGCTGCGCTCGGTGCGCGGCGCGCATGGCGGACTCCAGCTCGCCCGCCCTGCTGCCGCGATAACCGTGGCGGACATTGTGGAGGCGGTCGAGGGGCCGATTGCGCTCACCCAATGCATCGACGCGCATGGCGAGTGCGAGCACGAGGCGAACTGCACGATGAAGCCGCACTGGCCCGTCATCAATTCGGCACTGCGCGATGCGCTCGCCGAAATCACCCTTACCCAGCTGCGCGCGAATGCCGCGCCGGCGGAAGCGAACAAAGAACTGGCATGAGCGAAAATCTCGATCTCGACACTCAGGAGATGGATCAGGAAGCCAAGGACGCGGCGGCGAAGGCTGCCGAGTACGAGCATGGCTGGTCGGCGGATATCGAAACCGAATTTGCCGAAAAGGGCCTGACCGAAGACACTGTCCGCTTCATCTCGGCGAAGAAGGGCGAGCCCGAATGGATGCTCGATTGGCGCCTCAAGGCTTTTCGCCTGTGGCAGGACATGGAAGAGCCCGACTGGGCGAAGGTCGGCTATCCCAAGATCGATTACCAGGACGCCTACTATTACGCCGCGCCGAAGAAGAAGCCCAAGCTCAAATCGCTTGACGAGCTCGATCCGGAGATCAAGGCGGTTTATGACAAGCTCGGTATTCCGGTGGCGGAGCAGGAGGTGCTTGCCGGTGTCGAGGGCGCGCGCAAGGTCGCGGTCGATGCCGTGTTCGACAGCGTCTCGGTCGCGACGACATTCCGCGAGGAGCTGAAGAAAGCGGGCGTGATCTTCCTCTCGATTTCCGAGGCGATCAAGGAATATCCCGAGCTGGTGAAGAAGTGGCTCGGCAAGGTCGTGCCGCAGCGCGACAATTTCTTCGCGACGCTCAATTCGGCGGTCTTTTCCGACGGCACCTTTGTCTACGTGCCCGAAGGCGTGCGCTGCCCGATGGAGCTCTCCACCTATTTCCGCATCAATGCCGAGAATACCGGCCAGTTCGAACGCACGCTGATCGTTGCCGAAAAGGGTAGCTATGTCAGCTATCTCGAAGGGTGCACCGCGCCGATGCGCGACGAAAACCAGCTCCACGCGGCCGTGGTCGAGCTGGTCGCGATGGAAGACGCCGAGATCAAGTATTCGACCGTCCAGAACTGGTATCCGGGCAATGCCGATGGTGTGGGCGGGATCTACAATTTCGTCACCAAGCGCGGGCTGTGCCAGGGCGACCGCTCGAAGATCAGCTGGACGCAGGTCGAAACCGGCTCCGCGGTGACGTGGAAGTATCCCTCTTGCGTTCTCAACGGCGAGAACAGCGTGGGCGAATTCTACTCGGTTGCGGTTACAAATAACCACCAGCAGGCCGACACCGGCACCAAGATGATCCACAACGGCAAGGGCTCGCGCTCGACGATCATCTCCAAGGGGATCAGCGCGGGCAAGTCGAACAACACCTATCGCGGCCTCGTCCGTGTCGGCCCGAAAGCCGAGGGCGTGCGCAACTTCACGCAGTGCGACAGCCTGCTCTTGAGCGACGAATGCGGTGCGCACACCGTGCCTTATATCGAAGTGAAAAACCCCGGCGCGCAGATCGAGCACGAGGCGACGACCAGCAAGATCAGCGACGAGCAGCTGTTCTATGCGATGCAGCGCGGGCTGGACGAGGAAGAGGCGGTGGCCCTGATCGTCAACGGCTTCGCCAAGGACGTGCTCAAGGAACTGCCGATGGAATTCGCCGTCGAGGCGCAGAAGCTGCTGGCGATCTCGCTCGAGGGGAGCGTGGGATGACTGACCGCAAGACCCTCGGCCTCAAGGACACTTCCGATACCGCGCCCGCAATCGAAAAGAAGGGCCGCGGCTGGAAAATCTCGGAAAAGCGCCTCGACGAACTTCATGCGCAGGCGCGCGAGATGCGGCGGCACTCGTCCGAGGCGCACAAGGCGCTCGCCAAGCGTTTCGCCACGGCAAATCTCGGCCGGCACAAATTCACCCGCCACGCCGTCGTCGGCAGCGCGATCGTCGATTTCAACTGCCACTCGCTTGGCATGGCGATCGACATTTTCGAAGAGGGCGAGAACGAACAGCTCGCCGCGCGCCGCGACAAAAGCCTCGAGGCGGTCGGCATCAAGGTGATGCGGATCAAGGCCTCCGAAGTGCTCGACAACATGGACGGCGTCCTCGCCCGCATCACCGCCGGAATGCGCCAGCGCATCGCGGACAAACAGCAACGACGAGCGGAACACCGCCGCAATTCCACTCCAACCAGGCATCAATCACGGGACTGATATTACGATGACCACGCTTTCTCTTGCCCTTGCACCGCTGCTCTCGCTCCAGGCGGTCGGCGAAACTCCGGTCGCGATCAAGAACGACACGCCCGAGACGTGGACAATTGAGTATCCGCGCATCATCACGCCGTTTATCGACGATTACCGTCGCTGCCTGAACGTTGTCGATCGCCGCGTGACGGGCGAGCCGAACTTCGAGAACCAGCACCGCGCCGACGTGACGCGCTGCGAGCCGAAGTCGCGCGAAGCGCAGGACGGCGCCAACACGGTTCTCGGCAAGCGCGGCAATTACGAAGAGTACACACCATCCGATGTCGCCGAAGTGTTCGCGCATATCGGACGCATTCATGTCGCGCGCGGCGCCGATCTCGACAAGCAGTTCGTGATGCGGATGCAGGGCGCCGAACGCGCGCAGGACAAGTACGAACGCGAACGACCCAAAGGCCTCGTGATCGAACTGCACGACGCTTCGGTCGTGAAGGCGCGCATCGATGAAACCAACCAAGAGAACAACACCGGCACCAGATAATGCTGAAAATCGAAAACCTTCACGCCGAAGTAGACGGCAAGCCGATCCTCAAAGGCCTAAGCCTAGAAGTGCCCGCCGGAGAGGTCCATGCAATCATGGGCCCCAACGGTGCGGGCAAATCCACCCTCGCGCATGTGCTCGGCGGCAAGCCCGGCTACGAAGTCACGCAAGGCTCGGTTGAGTTTCGCGGGCAAAATCTGTTCGAGCTCGAGCCGCATGAACGCGCCGCCGCTGGGCTGTTTCTCGGCTTCCAGTATCCGGTCGAGATCCCCGGCGTCTCCAACGTCCAGTTCCTGCGCGAAGCGCTGAATTCACAGCGCAAGTATCGCGGCGAAGAGCCGCTGTCGGGCGGCGATTTCCTGAAGCTCGCCAAGGACAAGGCAAGACTCCTGAAAATGGATATGGAGATGCTCAAGCGGCAGGTGAATGTCGGCTTCTCCGGCGGCGAGAAGAAGCGCGCGGAAATGGTGCAGATGGGCATTCTCGATCCTGCCTTCGCGGTGCTCGATGAGACCGATAGCGGCCTCGATATTGATGCCCTGCGCGTCGTGGGCGAAGGCATCAATGCGATCATGCGCGCTCCCGATAAGGGCGTGCTGCTCATTACCCACTATCAGCGCCTGCTCGACGTGGTGAAGCCCGACAAGGTGAGCGTGCTCGCCGCCGGGCGGATTGTCCGTACGGGAGGCCCTGAATTAGCACAACAGCTCGAGGAAGAGGGCTATGACGCGGTGATGGCGGAGACTGCCGCGTGATCCTTTCAGCGCTCCTTCTATCCCTCCAGGCCGCGCCGGAGCCGGTGCCCGAGATCGTGGTGCTCGGAAACCTGCGCAGCGTGCAGGTCGTAGTCGGGCAGGATCCCGAGGGACGCTGGCACTGTTCGATGAACAAGTCGACCGGCAGGCCGAAGCTTGACGACAGGTTCTGCCGCGCTGTGACGAAGTGCGTGCGCAAGGGTGCGAGCGATCGCGAGGCGGTCGAGAGCTGCATCCGCAAAACCCGCTCGGGGCTCGTGCGCAAGTTCGAACGCGAGATGAAGAAGAATTGACGATGACCGATACCGCCACCCTTCCCACCCGCCGCGACGAGGCATGGCGCTATGCCGATATCGACGCGCTGAAGCGCCTGGGCGCAGATGCGCTCGATGTTTGGAAGGAAATCACGCTAGCAGATGGCGAAACGCGGCGGCACTCGATGGTGGTCGGCCGTGATGCGCCGGAACTGCACCGGATCCGCCTGACGCTGGGCGAAGGCGCGCGGGCGGAACTGTTCGTGACCAATGCAGGCGACGATTACACCCGCGTCGAAGTCGAAGTCACGCTTGGTCGCGGCGCGCATTTCGAATTCGGCGGCGTCACGATCGGCGGCGGGGACGCGGTGCGCGAGTTCGTAACCACCACCGTCCATGCGGAGCCTGGGGCCACGAGCAACCAGACCGTGCGCAGCGTTCATTGGGGCACTGGCACTGGCAATTTCCTCGGTGAAATCAAGGTGCTACGCGATGCGCAGAAGGCCGATGCCGCGCAGGACTTCAAGGGGCTGCTGTTGGAAGCGGGTGCGAGCGCCAATGCCGTCCCGCAGCTCGAAATCTTCGCCGACGATGTGAAATGCGCGCACGGCGCGACTGTGGGCCAGCTCGACGAGAACGCGCGCTATTACATGGCCGCGCGTGGGCTTTCGCCCGAAGAGGCGCAGCGTCTTCTGGTGCAGGCATTCATCGGCGATGCCTTCGTTGCGCTCGAAGACGAGAAAGAGCGCGAACATCTGATCGCGGTCGCATTGAAGAAACTGGAAGGGAGAATTTGATCATGAAGAATGCCCTTTTTGCATCGCTACCGGCAGCCATGCTTCTTGCCGGAGGGTCGGCGACACTGTCGGCCGACGATAGCGACGCGGCAAACATCCCTCCGGCAGTCGAATTTGCCCCAGTGCAGCGCTACAACATCACGTATGACGCGCCGCGCGACGTCGCCGAATTCTATCTGAGGGATTTCGGCTTCCGGACCCGCGATGCTGAATTCCAGCAGGCCGACCACCCGACCGATCCGACGATGCTGGTCATGCTGGTGACCGTCGATGGCATCCGCGACGATTCGGTGCGTGGCGTTCAGCTCCGCCTCGGCATGCGCGCGAGTGCGGGATTCTGGGAAATGGTCGAAGCCGGAATAAGACGCAAGTGCCATCGCGGCGAGAATGCAGGCAAGTGGACGAGGGAAGTGTGCCCCTGACCGCCGCCCTCCTTCTTATTGCGTCCGGCTCCATCGCGACCGAACCGGTGCGGAGCGCTGAGCTTGACGCTGCGAACGATTGTCTCGTGGCGGAAACTCGCGATTGGCTGCACAACAAGAGCCACGCACCCGAGGCTGCGGAACGCTGGCGTTGGGCGCGGGTCATCGTGGCGCGCTGCGATGACGAGATCGCCGCAAGCACAGGCGGCAAACCGGCACCCGGCGAAACCTACTCCAGGCTTGTCGATCAAGGCGCGATCGTAGGTGTTTCACGCCGCCATATCAGAAATTCGGAAGCGCTCTATTATGTCGACCGGATGATCAGCGAGCATTTCGAGGACAAAACCTCATGAACGCGCCCGCCTCCATATCTTCCCTGTCCGATCTGCGCGGCGATTTTCCCGGCCTCGCAACGCCGGAGGGTGCGCCGTGGCACTATCTCGATACGGCGGCGACGGCGCAAAAACCGCGCGCCGTAATCGACGCGATGGCGCGTGCGCTTGGCGAGGACTATGCGACGGTCCATCGTGGTGTGTATTCGCGCTCGGCCGATATGACCCGCTTATATGAGGCCGCGAGGCGGCGAATCGCGACGTTTATCGGCAGCACGGAAGAAGAGCTCGTCTTCACCCGCGGCGCGACCGAGGCGATCAACCTCGTGGCGAACAGCTGGGGCCGGGCAAACCTCGAGCCCGGCGATCGCATCCTCCTCTCGCAGCTCGAGCACCATTCGAATATCGTGCCGTGGCAGATGGTGGCCGAGGCGACCGGCGCTCAAATCGATGTCTGCCCGCTGACGGACGACCACCAGATCGATCTCGATGCAGCAGAAGCCATGTTGACCGAGCGACACAAGCTGGTTGCGCTGTGCCACGTCTCGAACGTTCTGGGCAGTGTGCTCGATGCGCCGCGCGCAGCGGAACTCGCGCACGGTGTCGGTGCGAGACTGCTGCTCGATGGCTGCCAGTCGGCCCCGCACATGGCGGTCGACGTGGTCTCGTTAGGCTGCGATTTCTACGTGTTCTCAGCGCACAAGCTCTATGGGCCGACCGGAATCGGCGCCTTATGGGCGAGGGCCGACATCCTCGACGCTATGCCCCCTTGGGAGGGCGGCGGTTCGATGATCGATCGCGTGACTTTCGAGAAGACGACCTACGCCCCGCCGCCGCAGCGTTTCGAGGCGGGTACGCCCGCGATCACCGAGGCCATCGCCTTTGCCGCCGCCGCCGATTACGTCGATGAGATCGGGGTGGAGCGCATCCACGCGCACGAGGCCGAGCTGGTCGGGCGGTTGCGCCGCGAACTGTCGGCAATGAACGATGTGACCGTTTTCGGGCCGGCAGACGGCGCGGGTATCGTGAGCTTCGCCATCGACGATATCCACCCGCACGATCTCGGCACGATCCTCGATGAAGCCAGTGTCGCGATCCGCGCGGGTCACCATTGCGCGCAGCCCTTGATGGACTATCTCGAAGTCCCGGCAACCGCACGCGCGAGCTTCGGCCTTTACTCGACGCATGACGATATCGACGCGCTGCTCGAAGGGATCGCCCGCACGCGCCGGATTTTTGGGAAAGCATGATGAACAAGATGTCCAACAATCTCGGGGACGAAAAGGAATACGTGGCGGCACCCGCGCCCAATGACGAGGTGGTGAAGCCGCCCCGTGCGCGCGTATCAGATGCTATCGATGAAGACGAACCGGCCCCCAAAAGAGAGCGCGATTACCTTGAAGGCTTCCTGCACAAGCAGCCGGAAACCGGCCCTGTCGGTGGCCCGGGCAGCGAATTGCAGCAGGCGGTTATCGATGCGCTGAAGGAGATTTACGATCCCGAAATCCCGGTCAATATCTACGACCTTGGCCTGATCTACGGCGTCGAGGTCGATGACGAGGCCGATGCGACTATCACCATGACCCTCACCACGCCGCACTGCCCCGTCGCCGAAACCATGCCAGGAGAGGTCGAACTGCGCGCTGCGTCCGTGCCCGGCATCCGCGATGCCGAGGTCAATCTCGTCTGGGATCCGCCGTGGTCTCCGGAAAAAATGAGCGACGAAGCACGGCTCGAGCTGGGGATGTTGTGATGGCCGACCAGAAGATTCGTGAACGCCCCGCCGCGGTGATCCTGACCAAGGCCGCCGAGGACCGGATTGCCGAGCTGATGAGCAAGGCGCCTGAAGGCGCGATCGGCGTGAAGCTTTCAACCCCGCGGCGTGGTTGCTCGGGCCTTGCTTACTCTGTCGACTTCGTGACTGAGGAGCAGAAGTTCGACGAGAAGATCGAAACGCCCGGCGGCACCTTCTATATCGACGGGGCGAGCGTGCTCTACCTCGTCGGCTCGACGATGGACTGGGTGGAGGACGATTTCACCGCCGGCTTCGTGTTCGACAACCCCAACGCCAAGGGCGCGTGCGGCTGCGGCGAGAGCTTCATGGTATAGTGGTACCGGGTGTATTATTGTGATAATGCACCAAGATGGCCGAACGCGACTATCGCAAACGCTACAAAGAGATCATGCGCAACGCTGGCGAGCGCAAGCGCATCCTGACGCAGCGCGCGCTCGAACGTGAGCGGCTCTATCGCAAAAGAGGCGAGGCGCGCATATCTGAGCTTGAGCGGGACAAGGCTGACGCGGCAATAAGAGTGATCGAGCGGATCGAACTGGAGCTGGCAAAGCTGGCTGGCGGAAACGAAAGCGTCGCCGGACAAGTGGAGCGTATCCACCTAAAGGCCGAGATCGCTCATCTGCGCAAACTTAGGGACCAACTGCTAGGTCACCGTCGCCGCAAGCCGCCTGAATCCGGGATTTCAGTGCCCGCCGTACCACCAAGGGGACCGCTTCCCAAACAAGGCGGAGCCGAGGCACCGCTCGATTTCAGTGCGCCTAAGCGTTAGGCGTCGTCGAGTTCGGCAAGCCGCCGGATCACGCGTTTTTCGAGCTCGTCGATCTGGCCGTCCTGCGCGAGCTGGCCGTCGAGCCAGTCCTGCTCGAAGTCGGTGACTTCGTGTCCGGCGGCGGCGTCCGCGAAATAGTCGTTTTGCGGGCCGTCGGTGCCGTTCATGTGCTCGATCGCCCACTGCACGCGCTCACCGATCTTGGCCTTGCTCTGAAGCATCGCTGCAAGGAATGCGGTGTGCCCCTTGCTTTCGGTTTCGACGAACTTGACCAGTTCAGCCTTGCGCTCGTGGCTCAATTGCGCGTTGTCGAGGACGAAGCCGCGCAGGAAGTTCGAAACACCGTCGACGAACAAGTCGCCCCATTCCCCGGCATTCTCGTCTTCGAGCGTTGCGTCCTTGATGCGGAACAGGAGCTCGGCATCGAAACGGGTGACCGCGGCCGGACCATAGCCGCCGCTCGCGAAAATCACGCGGCGCAGGATGCGGCATTCGGCAGAGGTGATGTGGGTTGCGGCCAGCTCACCTCCGCAGCGGGTCGGGCCGGTCCCGGTCATCACCTCGCGTTCGACCTGCTCGAGAACATAGTTCTTGAGAACCTCGGGCACGTTTTCGGCGCGCTCGACGATGCGCACGAGGCATTCGAGCTCGGCAAAGCTTTCGACCACGCCGTCGTGATCGACCTGTGCGATCAGCCATTCGGCTTCGTCGCGCGAGCATTGCAGGCGCGGCTTGGTGCCGTTGAGCACATATTCGCCGATCGCCTCGACCATGAAGTTGCACCACTCGTCACCCCGCTCGGTCAGGACGTTGTTGATCGCAAAAATCGCCTCCGCCTCTTCACGCGTGATGATACCATCGCCCCAGCCCTGGCGCCGCAGCGAAAGCAGTTCTTCCGGCGTTACGACGCCATCAACGGCCGCGCGCTGTGCGAGTTCGGTGAAATGTGTGGTCATGGCCCGTACAAACCCCTCTGATTCCTTGGCTTGGGCTATGCCAGAATGTGCTTAAGACCCCGTTACCGGCGCGCGATCTCGGCGAGGCAGCGGGTCTTGCTGGTGGCTCCTCCGCCCTGTCGCTCGCGCGCTTCGACATGGGTCGCGACCGGCTCCGCGCCCGCCTCGAGTGGATAGAGGAACACATCGAGCACGCATTTCTCGCCGGCGAACTGAAGTTTGCGCGCATCGCCTTCCTTCAGGTCTATCCGCGCTGCGCCGAAGCGCGACAAGAGGGCAGTCGCACGCTGGCCGAGCACACCGTCCAGACCCGCCTCACGGTCCATTTGCGGTCTTCGGAACGTCGCATCGGGTTGTTGTGAAGGTGCAGGCGCGGGTCGTGCTGCCGCACTTGTTCCGCCCGACAGGATCGGCGTCGTCCCCGCTCCGGGCGCGCAGGCCCCGAGCAGAAGCGCCGCAAACGCAGGCGCAACCCTACGCATCGCCGCCTTCCCGGCGCTGCATGGCGTCGTGCGTGAGGTGCGTGCCCGCCGCCGCGCCGACGATGGGCGCGATGAAATTGAGAAAAGGGACCAGCATCATCGCCGCAATTGCACTGCCAAGCATCAAGCGCTCGCTGCGCTGGACCGGACTGGGCAAGGGTGGTTCGCCAGAATGCCTCAGCCACGCCATATCGGTTAATTCGCGCCCCAGCAGGACCGCGTTGACGAGCAGGAAAACGATTGCGGGACCAAACGCCGTAAAGAACAGGACTGCCGCGACCGGAAGTGCGAGCAGATTGAATGTGAGCGCCCGCCCCAGCCCCTTTAGCGAATTGGCAAGATCGCGCCGAAAGGGCAGTGGCACCGCTCGCTCGGCAAGATCGGGATAATGCGCCTTTTCGACCGCGATCACCACCTCGTCGGCGAAGAACTGGAGAACGGCGAGCGCCACCACGCGGAACAGGAACCAGAACGCGAGCGCCGCGATGATCACCGCCGCCGCCGCGCGCGCAAATCCGCCCGCCTCCCATTCGAGCCAGGCGAACAGCCATTCGAGCCCGAAAAACACGCCCACCCCCGCGATCACGAAGATCAGCATGGTGATCGCGATGCTCTTTGCCGCGACACGCAGGATTGCAGGATCGCGCAATTGCTCGAAGGCTTTGCTGATGGATGCGAGGACGGGACCCATTCTCGAAACGTTGCGGCGCTTGCGGTGCGAAGTCAAATGCATGGGCTCGACCATCCACCCCTTGGCCTCGCGCGCTCTTCCCGCTAGGCGCTTCCACCAATTCTCGAGATTCTCTCCCAGCAGGATGACTTCCCTTGACCGAACCCCGTTATGACGTGATCGCCATCGGCAATGCCGTGGTCGACGTAATCGCCTCGTGCGAAGAAGAGTTGATCGAAGAGTTGCAGCTCAATCGCGGCGGAATGACCCTGATCGACGAGGCGCGCGCAGACGAGCTTTACGCCGCCATGCCCCCTGCACGGGAAGTCTCCGGCGGCTCGGCGGCGAACACGCTCGCGGGCCTTTCGACGCTCGGACTGCAATGTGCCTTTATCGGTCAGGTTGCTGATGACCAGCTCGGCAAGGTCTTCCGCCACGACATGCAGGCAACCGGCATTGATTTCGATACGCCCGCTCGCGACGGCGAACCGGCGACCGGCCGGGTCCTCATCTTCGTCACTCCCGATGGCGAGCGGACGATGAACACCTTCCTTGGCGCCGGCCAGTACCTGCCCGCATCGGCGCTCGACGAGGAGCTGATCGCAAGCGGCGCGATCCTCTATCTCGAAGGGTACCTCTGGGATCCCGAAGAGCCCCGCCGCGCCATGCGCCGCGCGATCGAGGTGGCCCGCAATGCCGGGCGCAAGATCGCCTTCACCGCGAGCGAGAGCTTCGTCATCGAGCGCCATGGAGACGATTTCCGCCGCATGATCGAGGATGGCGTGATCGATATCCTGTTCGTCAACGAGCACGAGCTGGCAACGCTTACCGGCGAGGACGATTTCGAGGCCGGTGTCGCGCAGGTGAAGGACAAGGTTCCCGTGCTCGTCGCGACCCGGAGCGAGAAAGGCGCCATCGCCATTGCCCACGGCGAGCGTGCCGAAGTCGCGGCCGAGCCGATCGAGAAGGTCGTCGATACGACCGGGGCGGGCGACCAGTTCGCCGCGGGCTTCCTATCAGGCTACGTCAAGGGCGAGCCGCTGCAATCCTGCCTGAGGCGCGGCGCGATCGCGGCTGCGGAAGTGATCTCGCATTACGGCCCCCGCCCTGAAACCGACCTCAAGGCATTGGTGGGCGAGAAGCTCGGAACTTGACAAAGTTGACAGGGTGTCAAGCGGGCTTCAGCGCAAAAAATACCAGTATATCAACGCGATAAGCCCGATCTGCGAAGTTGACACTTCTCCAACTTTAGCCCGTTTCCCTGGGCGTCTCGACAATGTGAAAGAACCGCTCGCACCCTATCGAGCCGCGTCCCTGTAGGAAAATGCGCGTCCTATTCGGCGGGCACGTAATCCTCGCGGCGCAGGGTCACCATATAGGCGGCGATCTGTTCGACATGTTCGGGCTCGAGATCGAAATCCATGTCCTCGGGATAGTTGTGCGCATCGGCGAGCCACGCGCCGAGGGTATCACGGGTCAGCCCTTCGCGATTGGCGATCGCCTCGAAACTGGGCGCATGCGGATTGGGCGAAAGAAACGGCGGCTCGACCGCATGGCACCCGCCGCACGCGGCCTCGACGAAAGCGGGCGGATCGGGATCGGCGAGTGCGCTGCCGGACCGCTCAGATCCATACGTCTGGCAGGCGCCGAGCATAGCATTAAGAGCGAGCGCCGCGAGGGCGGCAAGAGGAGCTTTCGCCATGCTCGCAGAATTACGCGCGGGCTACGAATCTGCATTGATCGGAATCAATAGGAGGCATTGATTCGACCAAAAAAGCAACAAGTGGCTAGGGCAAGGCTTGCGACTCGTTGCCTTCTCGCAATCGAAATTGCGAGAGAGTAGTCAACGTTGACAGAAAAACCGGGGCTTGATTTGAGGCAACGACGAATCAGGTGCTGTGGACAAAGCAGTTTTCCACGACACAAATTTTACACTTGCGCTTCAGGAAAGCCGAGCTTTCCCCACGAGTCCCGCATAGCGAGTTTTGACTATCAACGACAATTACCCTCAAAAACTTTGTCCACAGCGTTATGCGCCTTGACCAAGACTCTCACGTGATTCACCATGCTCTTGGTCAACGAAAAGGCCGAACCCCAACATGTTGAGGCTCGGCCCGATCGTTCGCTGGAACAACCTGAGGCCGCCCAGTGCGAAACGGCTCCGCTAAGAGCGTCATCAAATTGCTGACGTTTGCCGGATCGGTCAAGGCCTCTTCACTAGAAGGAGCCATATTATGGCTAAGAAGAGCCCGTGGCATTCGATCAAGTCGAATGTCCATCACAACAACTCTGAATGCAACACCGGCAACAATATTGAGCGCGAGAATTGGCGTTCCGGCACAGGCGGAAAGCCACTCTGCAGCGAATGCCGAAGTTTGTGATCAGTAATTCCAGAAATCGACCTGCGGGCCACTCGCGTCCGCAGGTCACCCCCTCTCGCGCTCGACCTCGCGCCAGCCGATGTCGCGGCGGCAGAAGCCGCTTGCAAAACCGATCCTCTCGACCGCTTCGTAGGCAGCGGCCTGCGCTTCGGTTACGTTCGCGCCCATCGCGGTCACGTTGAGCACGCGGCCTCCGTTGGCGACGAGTTGCCCGTCCTTGATCGCGGTGCCGGCGTGGAAGACTTTCGCGCCGCCTGCTTCGGCATCGCCCAAATCGATCGCGCCGCCTTTTTCGGGCGTGCCGGGATAACCCTTTGCCGCCATGACCACGGTGAGCGCGGTCTTGTCCGAGAATGCGCCCTCGACGCCCGCCAGCTCGCCCTTCGCGCAGGCGAGCATGATCTGAGCAAGATCGCTTTCGAGCCGCATCATCAGCACCTGGCATTCGGGATCGCCGAAGCGGCAATTGTATTCGATCAGCTTGGGGCCGTCCGTCGTCAGCATCAGGCCTGCATAGAGCACGCCCGAATAGGGTATCCCCTCGGCGCGCATCGTCTCGACCGTGGGGCGGATGATTTCATCCATGGTGCGCTGCTGCAGCTCCAGCGTGAGCACCGGGGCGGGCGAATAGGCGCCCATGCCGCCGGTGTTCGGCCCGACATCGCCCTCTCCCACGCGCTTGTGATCCTGCGCGGTGCCGAAGGGGAGGATGGTCTCGCCATCGGTGAGCGCGAAGAAGCTCGCCTCCTCGCCCTCGAGAAACTCCTCGATCACGACCTCAGCGCCCGCCGCGCCGAATTGCCCGCCGAACATGTCGGCAAGCGCGGCCTCGGCCTCCTCGCGGGTGGGAGCGATCACCACGCCCTTGCCCGCCGCAAGCCCGTCGGCCTTCAGCACATAGGGCGCATCGAACCGGTCGAGCGCGGCCTTGGCCTCGTCGAGAGAGGTCGTGCGGACATAGCCGCCGGTCGGGATATTGGCGCGGGCGCACAGATCCTTGGTGAAGCCCTTGGAACCTTCGAGCTGCGCTGCGGCTTTCGAGGGGCCGAAAACGGGGATTCCGGCGGCCCGCAGCGAATCGGCGAGGCCATCGACCAGCGGAGCCTCGGGGCCGATCACCACCAGTCCGATATCGTGCGCCTTGCAGAAATCGGCGACGCCCGCGTGGTCGGCTGCATCCACGCTGGCGATCTCGGCGCATTCGGCAATGCCCGGATTTCCGGGGGCGGCATACAGTTTCGTGGCGGACGGGGATTGCGCGAGCTTCCATGCCAGCGCATGTTCGCGCCCACCCGAACCCAGCAGCAGGATATTCATGGCTCGCGCCCCTTCCGATACCGACAATAACGGGCTGGTAGCGCGCGTCGCCGCGGGCGACAACGCCCAGCCGCTGACGATCACCGAGATTTCGAGCGCCCTGAAGCGCACGATCGAGGAACGGTTCGGCCATGTGCGTTTGCGCGGCGAATTGTCTGGGGTGAAGCGCGCTGCCTCGGGGCATCTCTATTGCGCGCTGAAGGACGAGAAGGCGGTGCTCGACGGGGTGATGTGGCGCGGAAACACCAATCGCCTCGCCTTCGTCCCCGAGGACGGGCTGGAGGTGATCGCGACCGGCAAGCTCACCACCTATGCGGGCCGTTCGAAATACCAGATCGTGATCGACCGGCTGGAGCTGGCGGGCGAGGGCGCGCTGCTGGCACTGCTCGAAAAAACGCGTGCGCGGCTGGAGGCCGAAGGGCTGTTCGCGCGCGAGCGCAAGCGCGCGCTGCCATTCCTGCCGCGCACGATCGGCGTGGTCACCTCGCCAACCGGATCGGTTATCCGCGACATCCTCCACCGGCTCGCCGACCGGTTTCCGAGCCACGTGCTCGTCTGGCCGGTTCTGGTGCAGGGGCAAGGCGCGGCCGAGCAGGTTGCAGGCGCGATCCGCGGCTTTTCCGAGCTTGCCGAAGGAGGCCCGGTGCCGCGTCCCGATGTCGTGATCATCGCACGCGGCGGCGGGTCGATTGAGGATCTGTGGAGTTTCAACGAGGAGGTCGTGGTTCGGGCCATTGCCGATTGTACCATTCCGGTGATTTCCGCCGTGGGTCACGAAACCGATACGACGCTGGCCGACTACGCTGCCGACCGCCGCGCGCCAACGCCCACTGCCGCTGCCGAGATCGCGGTGCCGGTCAAGGTCGATCTTGAAGCGACGCTCGCCGATTTCGCCGCCCGCCAGCGCCGCGCGGTCTATCGCCCTGTCGAACTCGGGCGCGAGCGGCTCGAGGCCCGGCTGCGGCGGTTGCCGAGGCCGGAAAACCTGCTCCAGCCGCAGGCGCAAAGGCTCGACGAGGCGGCCGAACGGCTGCGGCGCGGACTCACAGACCGGGCGGCGGCCGGGCGCGAGCGGCTGGTAGGGGTGGCTTCGCGGCTTTCTCCAACGATGCTGCAGCGTGCCCAAGCGGACGCCGCGCGAAGGCTCGCGCAGGCGCGGCTCGTCCCCGCACTGGTCGAACGACCGCTTGCGGCAAAGCGCGACCGGCTCGCCGCGCTCGCCCGGCTGGCCGAACAATTGCATCCCGAAAAACCGCTCGATCGCGGCTATGCGATCGTGCGCGATGCTTCGGGCAAGGCTCTGACCACCAAGGCGCAGGCCGAGCGTGAGGCCGCGCTTAAGCTCCAATTCAAGGACGATGTGCTTGATGTCGTTCCGAAAGGTGCGGGCTCACCCCCGCCTCCGCCCAAGCCCCGCCGCGCGGCGAAACCGAAATCAGGCCAGAAAGCCGGAATGGCCGCGCAGCAGGACGATTTGTTTGACTGAGGACGCGATGTTAAAGAGCCGCCCATGTTGATGTCATCCGGCGATAAAGCCGCCAAACTCTATTACGGCCCCTCGACCTTCCGCGTCCTGCGCCCCGGCCAGCATGTCTATTGCGCGGTGTCGGGCGAGGCGATTCCGCTCGAGGAACTGCGCTACTGGAGCGCCGAGCACCAGGAGGCCTACGCCTCGCCGGAAATCGCGACCAGACGCCTGCTCGGCGGGGTGTGAGCCGGTGGCCGCGCGCTGGTTTCCCTTCAGCCTGACCGGCGTTGCGCTCGCCGGGCTGGTGAGCTGCGCCAATGCCGATCCCGACAGCGCGGCGCCGAGCGCAGAGCCTGCCCCGGCGACAGCGTCGTCCTCGGGCACGGCAGCGGCGAAGAACACCGGATTTTCCTTCGAAGGCGAGCTTACGCAAGGCGGCTGGATCCGCGGGAAGGTGCCGCATGGCGCCCAGAGCGTGACTATCGGGGAGCGGCAACTCCACCTTTCCGATGACGGCACCTTTTTCGCCGCCTTCGACCGCGATAGCCCTTCCCGGCTGGAACTCGCCGCGCGGACCGGAGACGGGCAGGAACTGCGCAGGACGCTGTCCATCTCCCCGCGCCAATGGAATATCGAGCGGGTCAACGTCGCCAAGCGCAGCGGCGGTTCGAGCGAAGCGTGGTGGAAGAAGCGCGAGCCCGAATGGCTTGCGATCAAGGCCGCGCGCGAAAAGGATACCGGTGCTGAAGGGTGGAAGCAGGATTTCATCTGGCCGGTGAAGGGCCGCATTTCGGGCCGTTTCGGTCGCCAGCGCATCTATCGCGGCGAGCCGGGCAGCTACCATTCGGGTATCGACATCGCGCCCGGCAACGGCGTGCCCTTCGTCGCGCCCGCCGATGGCGTTGTGGTGCTCGCGCGGACCGGCTTCAGCCTCGAAGGCGGGATCATCATCGTCGACCATGGGGCAGGGCTCAACAGCGCCTTCATCCACCTGTCGAAGCTCGCGGTGAGCGAGGGCGATGCGGTGAAACAGGGGCAGGTGCTTGGCAATGTCGGCGCGAGCGGGCGGGCTACGGGTCCGCACCTCCACTGGAGCCTCAAGTGGAACGACGCGCGGATCGATCCGCTGCTTCTTGCCGGACCGATGGACTGAGATGGCGCGCAAACGCCGCGTGATAGCGGCGCTCGCACTTGTCGCCTTGTGCGCTCCGGGAACATTCCTGCGCAGCGATACCGGCTGGAAGCAGCCCGATGATCTGGCGCTCGTTCGAGTCGAGGGCGAAAGCGAAACCGTCGTGCCGGAATGGCAGGTAGCGGGCGTTTGGCGCTTTCGGGGCAAAGGCCTGCTGTTCGGCGGCTTTTCGGCGCTGGTAACCCTCCCCGACAATCGCCTGATGGCGTTCTCCGATCGCGGCGCGCGTTTCGTGTTCGAAGAACCCGGCACAGGCAATCCGGAGCGCGAGGTCGCTCGCCAGCCGCTCGGCGAAAGATCGGGCGGGGTCGTAGACGATATCGAGGCCGCGACCCGTGAACCCGGCACCGGTACCTACTGGCTCGCCTTCGAGCAGATCCATGCCATACACCGCTACTCCGCCGACCACGCACTGACAGGGACGCGATCGCTCGATGGACGCGCGCTCGGCTGGTCGGGCAATAGCGGGGCCGAGGCCTTTACCCGCCTCGCCGACGGCCGCTTCGCGATCCTGCCCGAAGGGGGGCGCACGGGCCTGATCTTCGCCGAGGATCCGGTCGAAGCGAACGGTCACGAAACCTTCGCTTACGAACCGCCCGTTGGCGGCCACGGCGCGACAGATATGGCGCAGCTGCCCGACGGGCGAGTGCTTCTGTTGCTGCGCAACGTCGATGTGGCCGGAGGCATTCCGCCGTTCGAAAGCAAGATCGCAATCGGTCCCGCGCCCGAGGGCGGAACGGAACAGCGGTGGGCACCTGCGATCACGCTTGACCTTGCTGGCGTGATTCCGCGCGAAAACTACGAGGGAATTGCGGTGCGCGAGGAAGAGGACGGGCGCGTTGCCGTTTGGCTGATCGCCGACGACAACCTCTCAATGCTTCAACGCACGCTGGTGGCAAAGCTGATCCTAGATCCTGTCGCGCTCGAGGAGTGACCTTCGTACAAACGCAAAAGGCGCGCGGAGGATACTCCGCACGCCTTTGAAGCGTTCAGGACTGTGCGAGCGCGCTTAGGCGTCTGCGACAGCTTTCTTGAGCTCGCGCTTCACCTTGAGCGCGCGCGGGGAAAGCTTTTCGTCCTTGGTCTTGAGCAGCCAGTTGTCGAGGCCGCCATTGTGTTCGACCGAACGCAGGCCCTGCGTCGAGACGCGGAACTTGAAGCTGCGGTCGAGCTTCTCGCTCAGCAGCGTGACATTCTGCAGGTTCGGCAGGAAGACGCGCTTCGTCTTGTTGTTGGCGTGGCTGACATTGTTGCCAACCTGGCGACCCTTGCCGGTCAGTTCGCAAATCCGCGACATGATATCTCTCGTTCGTTCACAGTGAGGGGCGGCCGGCGATTCGGCGGCCCAATTGTTCGGGTTATCCCGGAAAGCGGCGCGCATAGCGGGGGGTGGGCGAATCGTCAAGCAAGTTGCGCCGCTTGGCGAGCCTCGCTAGCGCCCCGGATATGGACCGCCAAAGCAAACAATGGCCTCTGCCGCAACCCATGAAGTTGGCGCTCGACGCCGCGCGCGAGGCTGCGGGTATGGGCGAGGTGCCTGTCGGGGCTGTCGTTGCGCGCGGCGAGGAGGTGCTGGCGATAGCCGCCAACGCCACCCGCACGCCGCCCGACCCGACCGGCCATGCCGAAATTCGCGCGCTTCGCATGGCGGCGGAGAAGCTGGGCGATGAACGCCTCACCGGATGCGATCTCTACGTGACGCTCGAACCCTGCGCGATGTGCGCGGGCGCAATCAGCCATGCACGGATTGCGCGGCTCTATTACGGCGCGAGCGACCCCAAGGGCGGCGCGGTCGAACATGGCGCGCGCGTTTTCGAGCAGGAGCAATGCCTCCACCGCCCCGAGGTCTATTCCGGCATGGGCGAGGCGCAAGCAGCGGAGTTATTGCGCGCGTTTTTCAGGGAGCGGCGGTGACGCCTCTCACCCCTCTAGCCACACGATCGCCTTGTCTTCCTCGTCCTCGTCGAAGGTCTTGATTTCAATCCCGACCAGGGGGCCGACGATTTCGGCAATGCGGTGGGTCCATGCGGGGCCGCCGACGATGGCATAGCGCTTGAGCTTGCGCATCAGGTCGAGTTTCCCGCGCATGATTTCGGGCGAAAGCATCGCGTCGGCATCGAAGCCGTGCCAGTTTTTGATCGCGATCATTAGCTTGTCGCAGGCCGGGTCTACGAGCTTTGCGCGCGCCAAAGCGACGCCGCGCTCGGATTCGGCGCGGTCGAGCCTGCCGGTCACTTCGAAAGCGGCGATGTCGGTCTTGCCGATATCGAGTTCGCGAAACGCGCCCTTGTGCGGGGTGTCGGCCTCTTCGAGCACCCATTTGCGCGCCGCCTCGGCCTCGTCCTCGTCATAGACGGCATAGGTGACGCCCGGCAGCATCGCGCTTTCGACCCGCGCGGCGGTGCGGACCCAGTCATCGTCCGAGACGATCGCGATCCTATCGAGGCCATAGACCCATTTGAGCAGCGTCGGGATATGCGCGAGTTCCACCGTCACCGCCGAAAGCGAAATGTCGCTTGCGGCGGTGAGGTCGATCAGGACATTGCCGCCGCCGCCTTCCTTGTTGCGCTCTTTTGCGAATTCGACGAGCCGCTCGGCATCGGCCTGGCGGAATTCGGCCATGACGGTGATGGAATATGCGTGGTCGGAGATTTTCTCGATGTTGATCATGCTCTCTCGCCTAGTTTCTCACCGGGCGGCGCACATTGATCTGCATCAAGTTCGGCTCACAATCCGCGCCAGATCTTCGCCCGCTGGCTGTCGCGCGCACCATAGCGTCTCGCGTCGCAGCGCGTGGGGCGGAAGCGCGCATTGTAGCATATCCGCAGTTCCTTCAGCCAGCCGCGCTCGTTGAGCTTCACGCCGACCGCGCTCGCCTCGATCCCGCGATTGGCATGGGCGAAGGCCTGCCGGATGCGGCCTGCGGTAAGGCCGTCCTCGCGGCTGATCCGGTCGAAATCGGGAATGCGATAGCTCTCCCACAGGATGCGCGTGACCTTGAAATAGGTTTCCGGCCTGCGGAAACGGCATGAGCCGTGCTTCGCCCATTGCCGCGCGACGAGGCGGGGTGAGGGCATCATGCACAGATTGGCGCGAACCTCGCGCGGGGTGAGCCTCGCGCGGGTGGAGCACCATTGCGGCCATTGCCCGCGCGGACCCTGCGGCCAGAAGCCGTGGACCACGAGCCCGAAGCGGCCATTGTCGCTCGAGCACTGCGTGCGATGCGAGCGATTGCCCTGCCGGGGCTTGCAGAATTCGGGGCTCCAGCTGAGCGCCATGGTGTAGCCCGTGACCGGCATCTCGCGGCGCGGCCCGTCGGGCGCGACCTGCGGGACACTCGAAACGCTCGGCATGCGGCATTGATAGGCCTGTGCCAAAGCAGTCGATGGCGCGGTGGCGGGCAGGGCAAACGCGGCGAGGGCGAGAAACGGGCTACCGGAAAGTTTCAAGGCTCTCCTGTCCTTCGATCCACAAAGAGCTCCGCTCGCTAAGCATCGCTGCGAGTCCGACCAGGATGCAAAGCGGCTCGATGATTGAGACCAAACTGGTCCCCAGCTCAATTCCGAATACGAACCCCGCCAGCCTGACAAGACCGAACGCCAGAACAACATATCGCGCACCTCCGCTCGCCAGCCAGTACACCCAGACAAGCGGGAAGAGCGCGATCGTGAACTCGGTGAAATGAGCAATGATCGCGGCATCGGAACCGGCACCATACAGGAGGTTGATCCAGTTTTGAGCACCGGAGAGGCCATTGGCCAAGCGCACAAGTCCGGCGAGCAGGAAGGCGAGCGCGAATAGATGGATCGTCCAGGGCCGCTTGCCCTTCTTGGCGGTCATAGCGGCGTGAAATCCAGCCCGACATCTGCCGCTGGCGCGCTTTGCGTGAGCCTGCCGACCGAGCAATAATCGACCCCGCTCGCCGCCTTCGCCGCGATGGTGTCGAGATTGATGCCGCCGCTCGCCTCGGTCGGGACGCGGCCGGCGACGATCTCGACCGCTTGCCGCAAGAGCTCGGGCGACATGTTGTCGAGCAGCAGGTGGTGCGCGCCCGCCTCAAGCGCGGGTTCGATCTGGTCGAGCCGGTCGATCTCGCAGATGATCGGCTTTACGCCTGCCTCCGCCGCGCGGCGCACCGCTTCGTGCACGCTGCCTGCAACCGCGACGTGGTTGTCCTTGATCATCGCCGCATCCCACAGCCCCATGCGGTGATTCTGCGCGCCGCCCATGCGGGTCGCGTATTTCTCGAGAACGCGAAGGCCGGGCAGCGTCTTGCGGGTGTCGAGCAGGGTGCAGGAGGGATTGCCGCCGGGGCCGCGCATGGCGAGCACATATTCCTGTGTCATGGTCGCGATGCCGGAAAGGTGCTGGACGATGTTCAATGCGCTGCGTTCGGCGGTGAGCATCGCGCGGGCATTGCCCTCGAGCCGCATCAGGTCGGCGCCGGCTGCGACCTTGTCGCCATCGTTGACGAGCGTTTCGATTGTCACGTCCGGATCGAGCGCGCGGAAGAACGCCTCAGCCAGCGGCAAACCGGCGACGACGATCGCATCGCGGCTGTCCATCACGCCGGAAAAGCGGGCATCGGCGGGGATCACGCTTGTCGAAGTCACGTCCTTCCCGCCGCCCTCGAGGCCAACGCCGAGATCCTCGTTCAGGGTTTCACGGACAAAGCGATCGAGGTCGAAGCCGGAGAGGGAGAAAACAGCCATCACCTACCCATAGACGGACCCGCGGGGTCCGCAAGGGCGACCGCCCGCCCGCAGCGGGCGCAGCTTTGCTGCGTAACTAGCGAGGACGAGCGCGCGGAGGTGCGCTCGCAAATATCAATGCACGAAACGCGCGACGACGTCGCGATAGGAGCGCGAGACTTTCACCTCCGCGCCGCTATCGAGCACGAGGAAACATTCGCCATTGGTGTGCGGCTTCACCTGCCGCACCTGGTCGAGATTGACGATCGTGCTGCGATGGACGCGCTGGAACTTGCGCGGGTCGAGCCGGCGTTCGAGGTCCTTCATCGTCTCGCGCAGGATCAGCGAATTGTCGCCGGTGTAGATGCACATGTAATCGCCCGCCGCCTCGATATGCTCGATCGATTCTACCTCGACCCGGAAAATCTGGCCGCGATCCTTGACGTTGATGAGCTTTTCGAAGCGATCGGAGCTCGCATCGCCTGCCTCGTTGAAATCGGCGGCGCGGTCTGGCGCGACCTCGGCCAGCACGTCGAGCAGTTGCTCGGCATCCTCGGCGGATTTCTTTTCGGCAAGGCGCTGGCGCACGCGCTCGATCGTGTCGGCCAGCTTGTCCTCGTCGACCGGCTTCATCAGGTAGTTGACTGCGTTGGCCTCGAACGCGCGGATCGCGTGCTCTTCGTAAGCCGTGACGAAAACGAACAGCGGCGGCTCGATCTCCATCACGCCTTTCACCACGGAGAAACCATCGAAACCGGGCATCTGGATGTCGAGGAAGACGAGATCGGGCTTCTCGGTCTTGATCTTGCGGATCGCTTCGCGGCCGTTCGAGCAAGTGTCGATCACCTCGATGTCTTCGAACGGTTCGAGGCGGACCTGGAGGCCCTGAATGGCGAGTTTCTCGTCATCGACGAGGATGGTGCGGATAGTCATGGTGTCGATCCAATGGCACGGGGTGGGTTCAAGTTTATCACATTATCGGCGGAGGGTTCAGGGGATGCGCTGTCCGGAGCGGTTGTGGCCTCGTTGTCGGCCTCCGGCTCCTCCGCGCTCGCCTCTTCATATGGGATCTCGATGAAGACTTTGAACCCGCCGCCCGGTTCGGAGCGGGTTTCGAACACGTGGTTGTCGCCATAGGCCTGCGTCAAACGGTTGCGGATATTGGCCAGACCCACACCGGTCGAGACGGGCTGGCCGAGGACGTCTCCGGACTGCTCGAACAGCGCCTGCTGGAGCGGGCCGTCGATGCCCGGTCCGCTATCCTCGACGCTAACCCTCAGCCGTCCGCCAGCGACATGCGCGGTCACCGAGATGCGCGCGCCTTCTTCCTGGGGGCTGACGGCATATTTGATCGCATTCTCGACCAGCGGCTGCAGAAGCATGGATGGAAGACATGCCTGCATCGCCTCCTCATCAATCTCGAAATGGGTGCGCAGGCGATCCTCGAACCGCATGCGCTCGATACCCAGGTAAAGCTGCAGGGTCTCGATCTCCTGCCCGAGCGTCACCTGGCTGCCCGGCTCGGCAATCAGCGTGTGGCGCAGGAAGCTCGAAAGCCGCGTGAGCATCGCATTGGCAGGCTCGGTCTGTTTCAGGAGCACCAGCGTGCTGATCGAATTCAGCGTGTTGAACAGGAAATGCGGATTGAGCTGATATCGCAGCATCGCAAGCTGCGCGGCCGTTGTCTGCGCTTCGAGACGCTCCAGCCGGTCGGCCTGCTGTTCGACAGTTAGGAAGTAATTGATTGCGAAATAGAGCGCGCTCCACGCACCGAGCAGCATCATCGGAATAAAGGATAGTGCAATGAAGCGCTGGGCGAACGTCGTTTCGCGTGTGCTTCCGTAATAGATCCCCTGCACCCAAGCGTCGATCGACGTGTGGAGGATCACTGCGCCGCCCAAGGCAAGTGCAGCCATGCTCCACATCACTATCGGCGGTCGGCTGATCAGTTGGCGATAAATCACCGAGAGCACGAGCGTGATTGAGAAGCCGGTGATGATGTTCACAAGGATCACCGCAAACAGGTCGAGCGGCTGGTTGTTGGCAATCGCGATCACTGCACGCATCAGGAATGCGCCGGCCCAGCCGCCAATCTGGAGATACCAGAATGCGCGATTCTTGCTCGAAAAGAACGGCGCTGGTTGGAACTTGAGCACGGGCATGATCACAGGATGTAGCCGATTTTTCGCGCGTTAGCAGGGGGATTCCTGAACGGTTGGCGCGCATGCGCGTCGGCTGGGCGTGCTAGAGGCCCTGTTCAGCGTCAATTTCGCGGGTGAAGTTAGTTGACCAGTCAGCTTTGTCGGAGGATTCCAACTGCGCGCGGATGGTGGCGAGTTCCGCTCGTGCCGCCTCGGCGCGGTCCTGCCATTTGGCGTGCGAACCCTTGATGAAGAGCACGCTGCCCGACGAGGGTTTGAATTTCTCGAAGAAGGTAACCGCGACCTCCGGATCGTATCCGGCATTGGCGAGCAGCCACGGCATCAACCGGTCGGCCTCGCGCTCCGTCGCGCGGACATGCGAGCGCTTGCGTCCGTTCCGATCGAGCCATTCGCGGTGCTTCAGGACATTGTGCGCAAGTTCGTGCGCGATGGCGGCGGCGAGCATGTCCTCGCTCATCGCGAAACCCTCGAACTCCGCGCCGATCACGACGCGCGAGCCATCGGCTACCGCGCGGCCCCCTTTCCCGGCGAGCTCAAAACGGGTGGCGCAGGCGAAAACCGGTGTGAGGTGGACGTATTCCCCGCCCGCAAACTCGATCCGCATCCGGCCTGCGCGGTCCAGCTCCTGCTCCAGCGCATCGTGAACGCGCTTCAGCCTCCGCCAGTCGAGCTTCTCGCCCGCCTCGATGGCGTTGGGGTCGGTCGCACCGATGAAGGTAACTTCGCGGTTGGGGCGAACCGCCTCGTTCTCTCCTGCGGGCGAACCATTCGCTGCAGTCTGCACTGCGAAATCGCGCTCAAGGCCCAAAGCCGCGCGCGCGATGTCGGGTCGGCCATAGCTCGCCATGTCCTGAAGCTGGAGGCCGGTTGCGGCAACCGTGTCGGAGCAGAATCCGGCATTGCCGCGCACGAGCTTCCAGCCGATATCCTGCAGCCTCTGGTCGAGTGCCTGAAATTGCTCGATTGCCGCGCGCTCAGCCACTAGGTCTGCGTCCGGTGGGCCAGCCCCCATCAAGGCCGGTGCGGCAAGAAGCAGCAAAGCGGCGTGGAAGCGCATCAGCCCAGCGGCGGCCCGGCTTTCTCGAGCGCTTCCTTCATCCGGTCATAGCCGACAAAGCCGTTCACCAGCGTGTCGCCTACGATCCATCCGGGCGTGCCGTTGAAGCCCAATTGCTGCGCAAGCTGGAAATTCTTCGCAAGTTCGACCGTCACCACGTCCGAAGCCGCGTCGGTGCGCGCGCGTTCGAGGTCTAGTCCGATCTGCTGCGCAGCCGCCACGGCGGTTTCGCTATTGGCCGGACCCAGCTTGAACATCGCTTCGTGGAATTCGACGTATTTGCCCTGCATCGCGGCGGCGAGCGCCATGCGCGCGGCGGCTTCCGACCCGTCGAACTGCGGAAGCTCGCGCAGCACGACCTTCAGGTCCGGGTCCTCAGCGATCAGGCGCGTCACATCGGGCAGACTCGCTTCGCAATAGGAGCAATTGTAGTCGGTGAACTCGACCAACACTTTCGAGCCTTCGGGGTTGCCCATCACTGCGCCGGGGAAGGGCATGTAGGCGGGCGAACCGACCTCGGCGAGCCGTTCCTGCGCCTGTTGCTGCTGGAGCGCGGCGAACATCTCTTCGAGGACGACCGGGTTTTCGAGCAGGTACGCACGCGTGCGATTGTCGGCGAGCCCCGACCATGACCACGTCGCAGCGCCGAGAAAGCCGAAAACGAGCGCGAGCAGCGCGGTGAGAAGCGAGTTGCGGAGAGCAGATGGCATCGGGTTGGCGGATCCTGCGATGGAGAGGTTGCGCGCGCGACCCTAGCGCCGGTCGCGCAGGCGTTCCAGTTCCGAACGAGCCTGCAAGGCGACGTCCTGCGCGCGGATCCAGTCGGGCGAACCGACCGGCAGGCCTGCCTCGGCCGCCTGAGCATTGCGCAGCGCTTCGGGATAGTTGCGGTTCATCACCTGCTGTTCCGCACTGGCGAGCCGTGCGCGCGGAATGTCGCCGCGCGCCGCATAGACGACTCCCAGCTGGTACCATGCAAACGGATTGAACCGGTCGCGCGAAACAGCCGCGCGCAGCACGCGCTCGGCCTCGTCGTAATTGGCCTTGTCCTCGGTTGCGATAAGCGCGTGGCCGAACATGCCGGCAATCAGCGGTTGATTGAGTGTCAGCTCGGTCGCGCGGCGAAGAGGGACCAGCGCCTCTTCGGGCTTGCCCGATTCGAGCAACACCTGCCCCTTCAGCTCGAGGAAATACGGATTGTCGGGATTGTGTTCGAGCAGCGCATCGGCCTCTGCCAGCGCCTTTTCCACCTGTGCATCCTTGTGGAAGGCGTAGGCGCGCGCATAGTGCGCGGGGATACTGGTGTCGCTTTCGGGATATTGATTGAAGGTACGCTGCGGCTCGGCAAGGTAGCCGAACAGCTTTGCGCGCACGCGCTCGAAACGTTCCTGCAATTCCGGATCGTCGGGCGTGTCCCATGCCGGATCGTCCTGCAGGAGATCGCGAAGGGTCTGGATACGGTCGCCTGAAAGCGGGTGGGTGCGGGTGTAAGCCTGCTCGTCGCCCTGCGAATAGCCCCGGCGGATCTCGAAATCGCGCAGCTTGTCGAAGAATGTGAGCATCCCGCGACCTGAAATGCCTGCCCCCGAAAGGTAGCGAGCGCCTGCGAGGTCGGTTGCGGCCTCCTGGTTGCGGTTGAATGCCAGGAAGCTGCCGAGCGCGGCGCGCTGGCCGGCCATTATCGCACCCATTGCCGCATCGCCCGCGCCAGCGAGTGCGGCGCCAACGCCGAGCAGCAGCGAAAGGATCGTGATCCCCTGCGCCTGGCTCGTGCGCTCGTTGAACCGAACCACGTGCCCTGCAGTGATGTGACCGAGCTCGTGCGCGATCACGCCCTGCACCTCGTTGGCGGTGTCTGCAGCGTTCAGGAGCCCTGCATGGACGTATACCACTTGTCCGCCCGCCACGAAGGCGTTGATCGATGGATCGTTGATGAGGACGATATCGACATTGCCCGGCTCAAGCTCGGACGCCTCGACCAAAGGTTCGAGCATGTCGTTCAGGAGTGCCTCGGTCTCGGCATCGCGCAGGATCGACTGCGCCGCGAGCGGATTCACCGCCATGAAGACGCTCGCAACAAGGGCGAGCACATAGGCGGTCAGCCTGTAGGCCGAGAGGGAAATGATAGCGCGCATCTGTGCCAGTGCTAACGGGTTTCCGCCTGAACGGGAACTGAAACCGTGTCGCTCTTCGTATCGCTCTTCGTGACTTCGTGCGCGAAAGCGGCGATCAGATCCGCGACGTCGCGGTTGCTTCGCCAGGGCGCGGCGAGCGAGATCAGCGGATCGTTGTGCTCCATTTCCGCATAGGTGCGGACCCTTACCGCTCCTCCTGCTTCCTCGATCAGCTGCGCAAGCGCTCGGGTGTTGCGCGGCTTGACGAGCGTGTCCTTCTCGCCGTGGATCAGGAGCATCGGTGGTGCGTCGGCCCGGACATGCGCGATCGGCTGGGTGGATACGGGCTCGGGCGCGTCTCCGAACGCTGCGATGGTGGATTCGCTGTCGAAGGGAAAGAAATCATAGGGGCCTGCAAGGCCGACTACGCCTGAAATATCGCTAGGCGAGAGCCCCTCGCGAGCCAGCCACCGCTCATCAAGCGCAGCCATGACGACGTTGTAGGCCCCTGCAGAGTGTCCCGCCAAGACGATCTGCTCGGGATCTCCGCCATATTGCGCGATCTCGCGGTGGGCCCAGCCGATCGCTGCGGCAGTGTCTTCGAGCATTGCCGGATACTTGCCAGCATCACCAAGGCGGTATCCTGCAAGCACCACGACGAACCCCTTTGGCACGAATGCGCGACCGATGAAGTCGTAGCTCGCCGGATCGCCCGAACGCCAGCTTCCTCCGTGAACGAACACGAGCACCGGGCGGCGTTCGTCGGAGGAGGTTTCGCGCCCCGGGCCCCAGACAAGCAGCTTTTGCTGTGGGTGCTCGCCGGTCGAGATCGTCGCTTTCAATTCGGCATCGCCGCTGCTCGACATTCGGTCGACAGCGCTCAGCACCGCCGGGCCATCGCGCGCGATGGCAACTTGCAGCGCAATGGCGCTGGCCGCGACCACGAGGACCAACCCGCCTAGAATCCACCAGATCATGCGCACGCCTGCCTGCCTCTCATCATGTTTCACCTTCCGCCGTCGCCTTGACGAGATTTTCGACCCGAGCGTCCATTTCAAGCCCCGCTTCGGCGAGGAAATCTCGCGCGGCGTTGTAATCCGCGCCCATCCAGAACGGCACTCCGGCACCTTCGATCAGGGCTTTGGCCGCCTGTTCCTTCTCGTCGGGGGCTTCCTCGGAAATCCGCCGGATGAACACCGCCGCTACCCTGTCCCGGTGCGCAGCCACGATTTCGCCAAAGGCGACGAGGTCCTTCTGCGTGTCGTCTCCGACAAGTGCGAATTTGAGCTCGGGAAAGCCGGTGATGATCCGCCGGATTGCACTCGTCTTGTGCGAACCGTGCCCCTCCGACCCAAGCGTCGTCCGGTTCAGGCCCCAGTCGCGCAGCATGATCGGCCCCAATGGCATCCCTCGGGTTCGCTTGAATGTCACGAGGTAGGTGAAAAGATTCCAGGGGCTTGAGGAAACGTAGAAAACCGGGCGCGGGCGCGCCTGCGGGATGGTGCTATTGCGTTCTTCCCCATCGGCAAGTCCGCCGAGAGCGCCGTAAAATTCCTCTGCGCCCGGCACGATTTCACGCGCGTCGGGCATTTGCGCCATGACGCGTTTCCAGTTGCGGGCTATCGCCTTCACATTGCCGGTGATGCCCGTTTCGAGAATGGTGTCGTCGATATCCGAAATCACGCCGATGCCTGCTTCGCGACCCGGTGCGAGCAGGTGCGCATCCGTTTCGCCGCCCTCATGCTTGCCCGGGACTTCGCTCCAGCTGATCCGCGCGCGTTCCCATCCCGTCTTCAGCGGGAGGTCATAACGTTCGCCGAGCGGGACTTCGAAGCGGGCAAAGCCTTCGGAATCGGTGGTCACTTCGGAGCGGACCGTGCGTCCATCGCCGGTCTCGAATTCGAGCGCAACATCGACTCCGCCGACCTCGTGGCTGAGATACTGGCGCAGCATCGTCCTGAATCCGCCAAGGAAATTGCGGCTGTCGAAGCTCGTTTCCTCGGCGCGCAGGGCGCGGGCGGTGAGATGGAGATGCGAACTCGTGCGAAAACCGTAGAAGGGCTGCACCCGCATCGGAGCGCGCGGCGAGAAGAGGTCGAGAACCATGGTCTGACCGCCTAGGCGCGAATAGGGATCACGCCAAGCTCTGCGTTTTCATGGAGTTGCGCGCGCGTCAGCCAACAAGCTTGCGAGCGGCGCGTTCGATCAGCGGAATGTCGTCCTCGATCTCGCCGAGCATCGACACACCGCCTTCGCCGTCGCGACGCACCACGACCACGGAGAATTCCGCACCGTCAGCTGAAAGCGCATCGAAGGTAAGCTCTTCGAGCTCGCGCAGCTTTTGGGCGAGTGCCTTGCGAACCTCGTCCGCCTTTTCGACCGTCTTGCCCGCCTCTTCCCGACGGATGCGACGCTCGGCCGCGACCACGCCTTTGAGGCCGCCATCGGCATCGGCTAGGAAGCCGGCGAGCGCGCCGCGTTCGAGGTTCAGGCGATGCGCATGGCTCAGCACCGCTGCATATTCGGTGAGACGGGTCTTGTCGTAATCGCTGCCGAAGACGAGCTTGACGATCGGGGTCATCGGCGCGCGGTCCTGTATCGACAGGCCGCTTTCCTCGATCAGTTCCTCGTATTCCTCCGGCGCTTCCTTGGCGACGAGCGAGAAGTCGTAGGCGCGGCCAACCGCAGCATAGAGCGCCTGGCGGCTGCGATCCTCGGTAGCGCGCGCATTCTCTGCAAGTTCGCGGGCCGATGCGAGGTAATCGTGTAGGCCGGCATCCTCATCTAGCTCGGCGTGAATGTCGACGCTGTCTGCACTGCTGCCTTCATCACCGGCGCTGTTCGGCACGCTGGAAACGGCAACCGGGGCATCTTCGGCGTCTTCGGCAGCGACATTGTCGACGTCATAGTCGGCCGGATCGAAGTTGTCGGCGTCGAGATCGATGGCCTTTTTCGCCGGGGTTTCGAGATAGTCGGAGAGCGAGGCGAAGCTGTATCCGGCATCGCCATCTTCATCGTCTTCTCCGAGCTCCGGATCCTCCAGCGTATATTTGCCGAAGTCGGGGAGCGGGATGTCGTCTTCGTCGGTCGGGCCCTGGTACTCGGCTGCAACAGGTTCGACGTCGTTGGTCGGTTCTTCGGCAACCTCTTCTTCGGCTGCCATTTCATTCTCTGCACTGAGCTCGAAAATGTCGGCGCTAGGCGCATCGACCAGGGGATCGGCGTGATGCTTGTGCGGCTCGTCCTCTTCCTCGACGGCATCGTCGCTTTCCAGTGCCTGGTCGATCTCGAGCAGCAGCTCGTCGGCGGTGACCTGGTCGGCGATTTCCTTCCAGTTGATTACGCCATAGATGAAGTCGATCGTCTCGTCGTCGCTCGAAAACGGCAGCAGAATGCCGCGATACATGATCGAGGCACCGCGCTGGTTCACGAACTCCGCCTCGAAGCCGATGGGTGCTTCGTTGGCGAGGATCTGGAGGTAGTGATCGGTGATCCGGCTCAGCAAGGAGCGCGGCGGAACGTCCGATAGCTTTGCGATCTCACCCTCGGCACCGCATTCCTCCGCCAGCAACTGGCCAAGGAACTGGACAGCGGGATCGTCGATGCCCGAGGAAAAGTCGAGCAACACCGAATTGGGGCCGAAATCGTCGAGATTGTGCGGCTCAAGGTCTTCGATCGAGGGGAAGGACTTGTCGCCCAGCAGGCTCGCCCAATGATTGTAGGCGCGCACCTGCATGCGCCGCTCGTCCTGGCCGATGGCTTCGGGCGGCAGGTCGCGTGCATTTTCCTCTTCGTGGGCATCCCAATCGTGGCCGTCGTCCGCCACGTCCCTGGAATCGAAAGTGCCCCGCAGATTGTCCATGGCTGTTGTCGCCCCTTTTTGAACCTGTTTGGGGCGGTTCTGGCGATGTGTGGTAAACATCCCGTTAAGCGCAACGCGCGAAATCGGGCGAAGCGGCGAGCCATGTGGCCGCGATGGGCAGAATTCCAACAGGTTGGTGCCGGTTGACCGCGTGACGCCAGCGCGCCTTTGCGCTGAACAGCCTAGAGGAAGTACCGCATCTTGATGGTGAGGCTTTGCGCTTCCTCGCCGTGCTCGAACACCGCGTCCTTGAACTTGGGCGGAGCCATGCGCACCGGCGCATCGCGCGAGAAGCCGTAACCTTCCTTGGGCATCATGCCGAGCGCGCGGTTGGCTTTGCCATCGTCGTTTTCGTCATGAAGCAGCGCGATGGCGTAATTTCCCGGTTTCACGCCCTTGAAAGTGATTGTGACCTTTTCGCCTGCTGGAACGACCGTGCGGTGAGAAGCGGGATCCTTGATGCATTTGGGGAAGATGTCTTCCTTGGTCGTCATGCATGCGCGCACCACGCCTTTGGTGTTGCGCAGGTCGGTGACGGTGATCGTCACCTCGCTCGCCGCGACCGGCGCTGCCATCGCGGTGAGCGCACCGCCGAAAACGAGGAGGGGTAGGCGCTTCATGTCGGAACCCTTGCGCTGGCCTGCTGGCCGGCGATACGATCCGACAGGCCGCGATCGGTCCCGCACACCCGGTCCCAGAAGCGGAAGTAAAGCCCGAAATTGCATCGATATTCCTCGTGATGTTTCTCGTGGTGGCTCGCGGTTATCACCCATCGACCCAACCGAGAATGAACGAGCCTGCGCGGGAAAACTTCCCAACCCATATGGTTGGTAACGCCCATGATTGTAGCCACAGTGAGCACGATGCCCAGCATCGCCAGGTGGATCGGGACTATGAAAACCAGCGCCGGGATCAGGATTGCACCGGTCAGACTCTCGATCGGGTGGAAGCTCATCGCGGTCCACGCGGTTGGAGGACGGCTGTCGTGGTGGACCTTGTGCATGACCTTGAAAAGCCGCGGTGAATGCATCGCGCGGTGGGTCCAATAGAACCAGGTGTCCTGCGCAAAAAGGTAGATGAACACCGACAGCGGCAGGTACCAGAGCGGGTAGGCGCTCCAATCGGTGTAGAGCTGCGTCCATCCGAGGTGGTTCCAGCTCCAGTAAATCATGCCTGCCGGTGCGCCGTAGATCACGGTTGCGATCAGCGACCAGCGGATTTCGTCGCGGATCTGCGACCGCATCCCGTCATAGAGGCCGGGTTGCACCTTTCCGGTGATCCACGCGAACAGGCCGGATGATGCGAAATAGCGCAATGCCACGAACGCCGAGGTGACGAGGCTCACGATCAGCAGCGCTGGCAGGATGGGCGTGTCGGCGGGGAGCATCGCGCATCTCTATCCCGCCCTGCGTCGATTTGGAACAGCCGCTAGCCCGCGTTCACCGGATCGCCGCAGCTGGGATCGACCAATCCCGTGTAGCGCCGCATCGCGAACCGGGCGAGCCGTTCCATCTGCGCCTTGCGCCGCGCGGCAGCGAGCGATTCGAGCGGGGCATGACGGAGGATTTCCGCATCGTAGCCATCGCCCACGATTACCCCGCATTTGTCGGGCATGTAGGCTTCGCTTTCGAGCGGGGTGCGATCGAGCCCCGGAGCAACCCCCCAGTAGAACCGGTCGCAAAAATCGAGGTAATCCGGCCACTTGGCATCGCCCAAAAGGTCGCCGCGCGCCACCTTGATCTCGACAATCACCAGCAGGCCTTTCGCATCGACACCCATGAGATCGGCCCGCCGCCCGTTCTTGAGCGGCATTTCCGACACGCACCAGATGTCGTTACGCGCGAACAGCCGCTGGATCCCGCGCGCGACATCCCGCGCGGTGGCTGAAACGGGCGAATCGAGGATCGGTGCTGGCTGACTGGTCATTCGGCATGCTTGGAACATACCACGAACACATGTCAAGGCGTCAGGCAGTCTCTTTCTGGTTCTTGCCGATCATGCCAAGGACGCCTTCGCGGGCGGCATGGAATTCGCGCCACAGCGCCTGCGCCGGGGCAAGCACGTCCCCTCCGCGCGCGGTGATGGTGCGCAGCGCGGTGATGCCGGGCTGCATGATTGCGTCGATATCCTCGATCTGCTGCCAGGCGAGATTTCGACGCCACTCGCTCGCTTCTCTCAGCATCTTCGCGAGGGCCGCACCGTCGGCAACCGGGTTCTCCTGGGCCAACTGTGCGAGAGCCGAGAGTTCGGCGGCTTTCGCGTGTATCTCGTCCCAGCGCCGCGCGAGCGTTTCCACCGGCCGCGTAGCCTCGCGGGCGGTTTTGCGCATGGCGTGCAACTGGTCGGGCGGAAGCGCTGACATGGCCGCAAGAATTAAGCGGCAAGCCGTTGCCGAATGGTTAAGCGCGCAATCACTATTGCAATGGAGCGGTTTCGACGGGGAAGATAATTTTGTGGCAGTCCATCGCGACACTTGCTAAGCGGCGCGCCCGGCGCGATTGTCGCCCTGTCAACAAGAGCCTTACAAGCACCCGTAGCTCAGCTGGATAGAGCGCTGCCCTCCGAAGGCAGAGGTCACAGGTTCGAATCCTGTCGGGTGCGCCAAGGGCTTCTTGCTGACGCGCGGCGTCTATCCGTCGCGCATTCCTGCGATCGCCGGTGCCGGCATGGAACCGTGACCAGCGCCATCCTCGAGTGTGAGGATGCCGGTTGCCACGGCCTTGCTGATGAGGTGAACCCTGTTTCGGGCCCTCATTTTCAACCTGCTGTTTTCGATATGCCGCTCAACGGTGCGCGGCGCGATTTCCACCCTGATTGCAATTTCCTTGCTCGTCATCCCGAGTGCGGCGAGCCGCAGGATCTGATGCTCGCGCCTGGTAAGATGGATCGGGTCGTCTGTATCTCTCAAAATCACTGTTCTGTCCCTGTCAGCCTGAATAGAGTTAGGTTTGCGGACCCGACAGTTGTGACAGTCCCGGATTACGCGCTGGGATCGTTGACCCTTGTTGCATAAGCCGCGGCGCATTTTGTTGCGCTAACAAAATCTTAGCGCAGACAGGGGGCGCGTCAACTCAGCCATTTGGCTATTTTAGTGTACGCCGAATTCGATCATTCGAAAAACCCCTGAAAACTCGCGTTTTTCACGCATGAATAGCTCTTGCCAGATCGCGAATTGGCGCGAAATTTCCGGTTTTAGTTCTTTTGCCTTGGTTAGAATCCCCCGGTTAAATACCTCTAATTTTATTCCCTAGGGAGAAACGACTCGACAGTTGTTCTAGTCATTCGATCCGATAGGAAGTCCCCGGTTTTGTCAGCATAGTTCCGTCCTGTTCCGACACAGGGAGGGGACCGGGCGAATGACGCCGACAGCCAAATCGAGAGCCTTTTGCGCCTTTGCGGGTCGTCACCTGATCGCAGGCGCTGCGATTGGTGCGCTGGCGCTTGCCATGCCGCTTCCCGCCGCCGCGCAAACCGTCGATATCAAGGACGATCCCGAAGCGGGCGACATGGTGCTCCTGCGCGATGTTCCTACAAGGGCCGGCCAGAAAAGGGGCCGAGGCGATGCGCTGGTGGCAAATGCTTCTCCCAACGCGGCGTTTGACGATGGGATCGCGCTTGGTGTTAACCAGATCGACGATGCCAAGGCCGCAGAAATAACCTCGTCGGTGCTCTCGTTGCTCGACAACCTTCCAGTCGTGGATGGCAGCATCTCCAGCACCGAGTCGCTCATCAGCGAAGCAGTGAGGGACAGTCAGGCAACTCCTTTCAACGATCCATCCGCAACCGGCCTTACCTCGTTCGTCAACGGTTCGGTTGGTTCCGCCATGGCAACCGCCGATTCCGCGACGCGCGATGCGCTCGGCAGCATCAATCAGGCCCTCGGCGGGCTCAGCCTGGGCGGACCCGGCCAATGAATCGCCGGGCTCTGACCATTTCATCGGCCTGCGCCGGACTTGCGCTCTGCGCGATCCCCGCGGCGGCACAGGAGGCCGGCGATCCCGAGGCAAACAAGCCGGGCGACTCGATCGAGATCGGCTCGGAAATGGGCGGGTTCGAAGGCGTGCGGCAGGTTAATGTCGCGGCCGGCAACGGAAACCAGCAGGTAAACCTCGCTGTAGTGGCAGCAGGCGAAACCGCGATCGGTTCCGCAGAAATCGTCCAGATCAACGACCAGCCTGCACCAGCCGAGGCACGAGGATACTCCGCGCTTATCACCGGCGAAGCCTTCGCCGGGAGCCGCGGATTGACGGCGGTTAACGTCGCCGCCGGATCGGGCAACAGCCAGGCAAACCTGGCCATGATCGTAACCGGATTGGAAGGGCGCGTCGCATCTCTAGCGACCCTGGAACAGGCGCGCGCTTCCTCTGAGCCGCAAGGGGCTGGGGGGGAAAACCCTGCGTCTGATTTCGAAGCGAAGATCGATCGATCTGCGTTCCGAGACAGCAGTGGAATCGTCCAAGTGAGCCTTGTCGGTGGCACGGGGAACGCCTCGGCCAATGTCGCTGTGCTGTCCATGGAGGCCGGCACCAATCGCAACCAATAGGAGAAGAAGAATGCGAAAACATATGCTTCTAGGGGGTGCTGCGGCAGTGGCCGTAGCCTTGACCCCTGCAAGCGCTCTCGCCCAAGACGGCGGAGTAATCGCGGATATCGTCGATGAACTCGGCGATTCCCTCGAAGAGCGGCCGGATCCCGGTCTCTCGCTTGGTCTCGAAGGCACCGTCGAGGTGCACTACGAGAATGAAATCGAAACGGAAATTGAAACCGATGTCGATTTCACCAAGGACGTGACGCTTGCCGGCACCGTCGATCTCAGCGGCGACATCCAAGTCGATGCAGCTGCTGTCGCGATCGTCGACAACAAGCAAGCGCTGATCGGCAACACCCTGTATTTCAGCGAGGAAAACGAACTCAACGCTGAAAACGGCTTTGTCGACCCCGCGTTCGGTGACGGAGTCAGCGAAGCTGGGCAGGACCCGAACGACGACCTCACGGACGGTTCGCGTCAGGGCCAGATCCGCGTTGGCTTCTTTGCTCCGATCATCAACAACGTGAACGACCTTACTGTCGATGCATCGGGCAATGTCGGCCTGAACATGGCGGCTGGTTACTTCAACGTTCAGGAGAACATCGGGGCACTCGCCACGTCGAACTTCGAAGGCGATGATGACGACCAGGGCGGCATGGCAGAAGCCTCGCTGACCGCGTTGCAGCTGTCGACCCTGAACTTCATCGGGCCCGACCCGTTCAGTGAGAACACTGGCGACGAGACCGAAGAAGGCGGTTCGCTCAACGACTATCGTGTCCGCAACACCGTGTTCAACGGCGGCGCATCGTTCACGACGGACGGCAACCTCGGCGTCAACGCCGCAGCTGGCGCCATGAACACCCAGAAGAACGCTCTGGTCCTCGCAGTGGCATCCGATGCCGCGATGGCTGAAGCAACGGCTGGTGTGATCCAGGCCAGCGTCGGCAACACTGCCGATATCCAAGACGAGATCAACACCGTGAATCCGGGCACCTATTCGGGCTCGGGCAATATCGGTGTGAACCTCGCTGCGGGTAACTTCAACCAGCAGATGAACTCGCTGGTTGCAGCTGTCGGCCAAGCCGGTGCCGGAAACGGCGACACCGGTGGTGGCGGTGGTGGCACGGATCCGAACTAAGGATTCGTGACTGTTTCGGTGGGGTCGATCCCGGCTCGGGCGACCCCACCGTTTCACCCCAACCAACCCCCATTCGGACAAGGCACTGGCTAATGCGGCTTTCTTCAATCTTTCTGACCGGGACTGTAGCCCTTGCAGGGCTCAGCGGGTGCGCGACCGCGCCCGAGGGCATTCAGCCCTTCGCGATCGGACAGGAGGGCCTGAGAACCCAACCGCTCTACAAGCCTGTCCAGAGCTGGAGATCGCAAAGGTTCAAGAACCTCGTCCGCCAGCAAACAGATTTCAGCTGCGGCGCAGCTGCGCTCGCAACCATATTCAATTATGCCTACGGGAAGAATACGAGTGAGCAGCAGATCCTCGTGAACATGCTGCGCATCGCCGATCCCGACGTGATCCGCGAACGCGGCTTTTCGCTGCTCGACATGAAGAATTACGTCAATGCAGTGGGAATGACGGGCCAGGGATACGAGGTCGAATACGACGCTCTCAAACATCTCAAGGTTCCAGGCATCGCGCTGCTCAATATCAAGAACTACAAACACTTCGTAGTCGTTCGCAAAGTGCGTGACGACGTGGTGCATGTCGGCGATCCCGCGCTCGGCAACCGCGTGATGAGCCGCAAGGCCTTCAACGAAGCTTGGAACGGTGTCGTATTCGTAGTGCTCGGAGACGGGTTCGATCCCGAAACCGTGTTGCTTAACCCACCACCCCCGCTGTCGGCAGCGCGCCTTTACGGTCTGCGCTCTCCGGTCCGCAACGCCGAAGTCTATGATTTCGGCATCGGCCCGGCCAACAGCTTCGTCTTTTAGGAGGGACGGTCATGACTGATTTCACCGTCTCGAATTCACCCCTTCTGCCCGGACAGCGCGGGCGCCCCGACACCCCCCCAATTGCTCGGGTCTTGCTCGCGCTGTCCATTTTTCTCGCCTTTGTCCTTGCAGCGCCGCTGGCAGCTGCGGCGCCTATCGAGGAAGCCGCGCTGACCGGGACTGAGCATCAGTCCGATTTCGAGAGCGGTATCGAAACAGGCGTCAAAGCTGGATTCGAAAGCGGCCTGGAATCGCTAGGCCGCGAGGTCGCTGACGAAGAACTCTCCGATATGCGCGGCAAGTTCATCAAAGCGGATTCGGTTCACTATTTCGGCGTGGAGATGGTCCAGAGCTGGACCAATGCCGACGGGCTGACCATGCAGGCTACCCTGCAGTTCAGCGTCGATTTCGCGAACGGTGCGAGCAATCTCGAAGGTGCGACACCTTCGATCCAGATTTCCTGGAGCCGTGTCTGCGACGAATGCCTCGATACCGACATGGACGTTGCCGACCTTTCGGCCGTGGGTGATACCCCCACGTTGCTCGAAGTAGGCCGGTTCGAGACGCTGGAGGGTCTGGTTCAGACGCAGGAAATCGCCGGCAGCGACAATCGCGTGCTGAACAAGATGCACTTCTCGGTCGTCCCGGCATCATCGATCGATTCGACGATCCCCGAAGGATCGCAATCGGTTCTCCCCGGTGTCTCGCAGATCGTGGACGGCGATGACCAGATCCAGTTCCAGGTCGCCCGCAACGAGCTCGGCATTTCCATGTCGCGCGGCGACGAGAGCGTCCAGCAGGGCGTCAGCGGCGAGATGAGCCAGGTCGCTCAGCATGTGATCCTCCAGAGCAGCCTGAACACCATCCGCAATGAGATGGCGATCACGGTCGGAGTGAACGATCTCGCGACGATGCGAACTCACAATATCCAATCAGCGTTATCGGTTATGAAGGGGAGGGGCTTTTGAACCGGACGACATGGCTAAGGGGGGAGAGACGCGCAGGGTGGGGCCTGCGCGTCCTGCTGCCATTTGCGGCACTGTTGGGCGTGGCTGCGCCCGGAGCGAGCGCGGAAACCGCCGACAAGAAGTTCGCCGTGGAATCCGCAGGGAGGACCACGTGCGCGCAATATACCGAAGCCCGGTCCAGCAACCCAAGCAAGGCCGCACGCTATATCGGTTTCATCGAGGGCTACCTGACAGCTGCAAATCGCTACGAACCAAATACGTTCGACCTGACGCCATGGCACACCACTTCGGCGTTCGCCCTTATTCTCGACCAGCACTGCAAGAGAACGCCCGAAGATGGCCTTGCGATGGTCGCACAGAAGCTGGTGGTATCGATGATGCCGCTGCGGCTTGCCGATTCCTCGCCGCTTGTCGAGCTGCGCGAAGGGGAAAACCGCGCTGTTGTGTACGAGCGGATCCTGTGGCGGGCACAGGGCGAGCTTGCGCGGCGCGGCCTCTACAGGGCCCGGCCGGATGGCAAGGATTCGCCCGAGTTCCGCTCCGCGCTCACGCAATTCCAGAAATTGTCGAAACTCGATCCCAGCGGAGTCCCCGACGTGGCGACGCTGTGGGTGCTGCTCAATCCGTAAGACTTTTCGAAGAGATATTGAGGAAAGGGGGGAATCAATGTCGACTATGGCTAAAGTAGGATCGCTGGCGATCTTCGCGGTTGCCGGAATTGCCTGTTCCGGCGAAGCGCAGGCGCAGGTCTATGTCCAGGACATCGCATTCAAACTCGATGAAGGCGGCAATCCTGTCGAGTACGAGGAACTCGCGCCCGAGCGGCTTGCGGCCGACAACTGGCAGCTGAGAGCCGAACTCGAAATGATGCGCGAGCGCGAGGCTGCGGCGCAGCGGCGGATCGCCGATCTCGAGGAACGATTGCTCAGGCTGGAACAGGTCGCAGGCCTCGTCGGCGCGCAGCGGCTGAGCGATGCCGAGGAAGCGCAAATGCGCGGGCAGGGCTTTGGCACGAATGTGATGGCGCCCATCTATCGCGGCAACCAGATCGAGTTGACGCGGGGCAACCCCAATTTCGTCCAGACCACGCCGCAGCAGGACGGTGAGGCACAACAGACCGAGGAATATTCGGGCCGGCGCGATCCGGCTCCATCCCAATCGGTCGAGGCCGTGACAGAGGAGCAGCAGGGCTATTTCGGCCGGCGGTTCAGCTTCGAAGGTGGAGTGAATTACAGCCACTTCGACGATGCGCGGATCAATCTTAGCGGTTTCCTCGCGCTCGATGCGATCTTCCTCGGCCAGATCAGTGTCGACGAACAGACTTCCGATGTGATCACGACCGATTTCACCGGACGTTTTGCGCCCAACGACAGGCTGCAATTCGATGTCAACGTGCCGACGATCTACCGTTCTTCGGTGTTCCAGTCGGGCGGCGTTGGAGGCGATGCGAGCGGACTTGCGGACGCAAGGGTAGATGAATTCGGTCTTGGCGATGTCAGCGTCGGCGCGAGCTACCGGCTGCTGCGCGAGACGGTCAGGCGGCCCGATGTTGTGATCAACACCCGGGTCAAGGCTCCGACGGGCAAGGATCCATTCGGCATCGAGCTGGTCGAAGTCGAAGGCACAGAGGGCAATTTCCAGATTCCCACCTCGCTTTCGACTGGTAGCGGTGCATGGGCGGCCTCGGCCGGCGTATCGGCGCTCAAGACGCTCGATCCGATGATCGTGTTCGGTAACGTCACCTACTTCCACAACTTCAAGAACGAGTTCGACGATATCGACGAAACCCCCGGCGAACAGCCTGGCACGGTCGACATTGGCAACGCGATCCAGTTCGGTGCGGGCCTCGCCTTTGCACTGAACGAGAAGTCGAGCATTTCGACGAGCTTTTCGGTGCGTTTCGGCGACGAGGCCCGGTTGAGGTTCGAAGGCGAGGAATTCGAGGAAGTTGTCGGTAGCGGCTCGACCGTGGGCATGCTCAACCTTGGCGCGACCTTCGCGGTTTCGAACCGCGTTTCGCTGCTTGCCAATGTCGGGGTGGGGATGACCACCGATGCGCCGGACATGGTGCTGAGCGTGCGCGTGCCGTTCCGGTTCTAGGCGATTTCGAATCGCTATCGAACGGTGCGGCGATACAGGTGCCAGGTCGCATGGCCGAGCACCGGTAGCACGACGAACAGCCCCAGGAATGCAGGCGCCATCGCGGTGAATAGCAGCACGGCAATGATTCCGGCCCATGCCAGCATCACGGGCGCGTTGGTGCGTATCGCCTTGAGACTGGCGAAAATCGCGGTCAGGAAATCGACCTTGCGATCGACCAGCATGGGCAGGCTGATAACGGTGATCGAATAGAATGCGAGCGCGATCAGCGCACCGATCACGCTACCTACGCCGAGCATGGTCAGGCCAGTCGGGGTGGTGAAGAATTCGAGGGATTCGGAGCCCGCCCCCGCCTCGGCCATGAACACCGCGAACACGCCGTGCGCGACGATGATCCAGAATCCAAAGGCGACGAACAGGATCACGCCCATGCTCATGATCTGCTCGTCCCCGCGCCCTTTCAGTGCGCCGAGAACCGTGCTCCAGTTCGTCGGCAGGTTGGCTTCGCGCCTGCGACTCACTTCGTAAAGGCCGACCGCCGTGAACGGGGCGATGAGCGGAAAGCCCGCAGCGGCAGGGATCAGCCAGACCAGTTCGCCGCGCGCGATCAGGAGATAGGATAGCGCGATGCCAGACAGCGCAAAGACCGCCCCGAAAAACAGTCCATAGCCCGGCCTCGCGACGTAATCTCGCCAGCCTGCGGCGAGCGCGGCCCGAAGGTCGCGCAAAGTCAGATCCTGCGCGACTTCGAAGCGTTCGGAGCCGGTAGTTTCGACTGGGTTCAATCGTTTCTCCTTTTGCGACCGCAATGCCGCAGTTTCGCGCGCGCATCATTGACGCAAATCAAATCGCGCGAGTTGATTTGGGTCAAAGACGCGCAGGCGTGCCGGGTGCATTCGCAGGCCCATGATAGCGGAAACCCTGCATCGTTCCGAACCGCCGGAAAACGTTTGCTTGCGCGACATCGAGCCGTTTGCCTGCTGCTCGCCGGAAGTGATCGCGCGGCTGGAGACGATAGCGCAAAGGTTTGCGTTGCCTTCGTCTGAAGCGCTTCCTGAAACCGGTCATGGCGAACGGATCGTATTCATTACCGGCGGAGCGGCCAAGCTCATCGCGCCGGGCACGCCCAAGGGGCACATTCTCGCTTTCCAGTTTCCCGGCGACATCGTCTCGATCTCGCACCGCCCTGAGGGCTCCGCCACGCTCGTAGCGCTCAGCGAGCTCGAGCTCGTCATGTTCCTTGCGCACGAATTCCTCGATGCCGCAGAAATCGACCCTGCCCTTCTGCGAGCGGTGCTGGTGCGATCACTCGACACGATCCAGCGCAACCGCATACGCATGATGCGGTTGGGCCACCGCACCGCACGCCAAAGGGTCGCAGGGTTTCTCGTGAACATGGGGGAGAGATTGTGCGGCTGCACCAGCGGGCCGTGCGAGTTGGACCTGCCGATGGGGCGCGGCGATATCGGCAACAGCCTCGGCCTGACAATCGAGACTGTGAGTAGGCAGTTCACCGAATTGCGCGGCGAGGGATTTGTGACGACCAGTGGGCGGTCGGCGGTGCACATCGCGGATATCGACGCGCTTCGGCGCGAGGCCGGACCTTAAGAAACCACGCAAAAAACGCCCAATTGATCTCGATCAATTACCCGCGATCCGATCGTGGGCAATCGGGGTGTCCTAGGAAAGGGGCCACGAATCATGGAATCAGTCGTCGGAAGGGCGGGCATCTGGGCACTGGTGCTTGCCGCAGCCATTGTCGCAATCGCGCTCGCGCAGGATGGCGGTTTCGCCGTTCATATGGCGATTGTCGCCATTGCCGCGTTCCTGATTATCGTCGCAACGCTGCGCAGCTACGATCCGCTCGCGAAGGCTCAGAGCATCTTCAAGATGCCTCCGGGGCCATCGAAATACGATGACGACGTGATCCGCTGGGGCGTGATCGCGACGATGTTCTGGGGGATTGCTGGGCTGCTCGCGGGGCTTTTCATCGCCTTGCAGATGGCGTTTCCGGCGCTCAATATCGAACCCTACCTCAATTTCGGCCGCGTCAGGCCGCTGCATACATCGGCGGTGATTTTCGCGTTTGGCGGCAATGCCCTGCTCGCCACCAGCTTCTACGTAGTGCAGCGCACCTGCCGCACCACGCTCGCCTTTCCGACGCTCGCCCGGTTCGTGTTCTGGGGTTACCAGCTCTTTATCGTTCTCGCGGCGACCGGCTACCTGCTCGGGATCACCCAGTCGCGCGAATATGCCGAGCCTGAATGGTATGTCGATTTGTGGCTGACGATCGTGTGGCTCGCCTACCTTGCGGTTTTTGTCGGCACGCTGCTGCGCCGGCACGAGCCGCATATCTATGTCGCCAACTGGTTCTACCTCGCCTTCATCGTGACCGTCGCGATGTTGCACGTGGTCAACAATCTCGCTGTCCCGGTGAGCCTGCTCGGGTCGCGCAGCTATAGCGCCTTTGCCGGTGTGCAGGATGCGCTCACGCAGTGGTGGTACGGCCACAATGCCGTCGGCTTCTTCCTCACCGCAGGCTTCCTCGCGATGATGTATTACTTCGTGCCGAAGCAGGCGAACCGGCCGGTCTATTCCTACCGCCTGTCGATCATCCACTTCTGGTCGCTGATCTTCCTCTATATCTGGGCCGGACCGCACCACCTCCACTACACCGCGCTGCCCGACTGGGCGCAGACGCTCGGCATGGTGTTTTCGGTGATGCTGTGGATGCCGAGCTGGGGCGGCATGATCAATGGGCTGATGACCCTGAACGGCGCATGGGACAAGGTCCGCACCGATCCGATCATCCGCATGATGGTGCTGGCGCTCGCATTCTACGGGATGAGCACGTTCGAAGGGCCGATGCTGTCGATCAAGGCGGTGAACAGCCTCTCGCACTACACCGACTGGACTATCGGTCACGTTCACTCCGGCGCGCTGGGCTGGAACGGCATGATCACCTTCGCCTGCGTCTACTTCCTCGTGCCCAAGCTCTGGAAGAAGGAGCGCCTCTATTCGCTGCGCATGATCAACTGGCACTTCTGGCTCGCGACGCTCGGCATCGTTTTCTACGCGGCCAGCATGTGGGTCGCCGGAATCACCCAAGGCCTGATGTGGCGCGAATATGGTTCCGACGGGTACCTCGTGAACAGCTTCGTCGACACCGTAGAGGCGCTCCACCCGATGTACCTGATGCGCGCTTTCGGCGGCCTCCTTTATCTCTCGGGCGCGCTCATCATGGTCTTCAATATCTGGATGACCATCGCCGGGCGCGTGCGCGAGGAGGCGCCGATGAGCGCAACCGCGCACGATGAAGCCTCCGACCGCCCCCTTCCGCCACAGGCCATACCGGCCGAATAGGAGCCTCAAGCGATGAGCAAGAACTCACCAGACAAGGGCACCTTCGAGGGCCACAAGAAACTCGAAAAAAACGTCACGCTGCTCGCCGCCGCGACATTCGTGACCGTTGCGATCGGCGGCGTCGTGGAAATCGCACCGTTGTTCTGGATCGACAACACGATCGAGGAAGTGGAGGGCATGCGGCCCTACACCCCGCTCGAACAGGCGGGGCGCGATATCTACATCCGCGAAGGCTGCTATACCTGCCACAGCCAGATGATCCGGCCATTCCGCGACGAAGTGGAACGCTATGGCCACTATTCGCTCGCCGCAGAGAGCATGTATGACCACCCGTTCCAGTGGGGATCGAAGCGCACCGGGCCGGACCTCGCGCGCGTTGGCGGGCGCTATTCGGATGAGTGGCACGTCCAGCATTTGAAGGATCCGCAGAGCGTCGTGCCGCAAAGCATCATGCCGAGCTACGCGTTCCTTGCGGATACTTCGCTCAAGGTCGCCGACATGTCGGCCAATCTGACCGCGCTGCGCCGTGTCGGCGTTCCCTATGAGGACATCGATATCGAGCAGGCGAACTCCGACCTTTACGCCCAGGCCGATCCCGATCTCGACGCGGGCGACCTCGAAGAGCGTTATCCCAAGGCGCAGGTGCGCGATTTCGACGGTGATCCGAACCGCGTGACCGAAATGGACGCGCTCATCGCCTATCTCCAGATGCTCGGAACGCTGGTCGATGTCGAAAGCGCCGCCGCTCAGGCCGAACTCGCCGAGGAGAAGGGCCGATGAGCTTTTACGAGACATTGCGCCACTTCGCCGACAGCTACGGGTTGGTGGTGATCTTCTGCCTCTACCTTCTGCTGTGCGGCTGGCACTTCCTCCCCGGCTCGCGCGAAGGCGTGGAGCGGGCCAAGCACTCGATTTTCAAGGAAGACGATCATGTCTGACAAGTCGCGCGAAAATGCCCGGATCGATGAGCCCACCGGCACCGAACTCGTCGGCCATGAATGGGACGGGATCGAGGAGCTCAACACCCCCCTGCCGCGCTGGTGGCTCTGGACCTTCTACGCAACGATCGCGTGGAGCCTGGTTTATGTCGTGCTCTATCCCGCCTGGCCGCTTGTTGAACGTGCGACCGAAGGCGTGCTTGGCTGGTCGAGCCGCGGCGAACTCGCCGAAGAGATGAGCGCCGCCGATCTCGCGCGCCGCAGCGTTTACGAACAAATCGCCGCGACCGACATCACCAAGCTGCCCGCCAACCCCGAACTGATGGGCCAGGCCATCGCCGGCGGCGCGGCGGCATTCAAGCAGCACTGCGTCCAGTGCCACGGCGCGGGCGCGGCGGGTTACGAGCAATACGGCTACCCCAACCTCAACGACGATGACTGGATCTGGGGCGGCGAACTTGCGGAGATCGAATACACGCTCACGCACGGTATCCGCTGGGGAGGCTCGCGGCAGACGCGCCAGGCCTACATGCCGCCCTTCGAAGGCGCGCTCGAAAAACCGCAGGTCGATGCGCTGGTGAACCACGTCCTTTCGCTGAGCGGCAAGGGCCAGAGCAGCACGGAAGGGGTGCAGCTTTTCGCGCAGAATTGCGCTGCTTGCCACCAGCCCGACGGTTCGGGCGATCAGTTGCAGGGCGCGCCCGCTCTCAATGACGCGATCTGGCTGTATGGCGGCGAAGCGGCGAATATCCGCGCACAAATCCTGAATCCGCGCCATGGCGTGATGCCGGGCTGGAGCGATAAGCTCGATCCGGTCACGATCAAGATGCTCGCGGCCTATGTCCATTCGCGCGGCGGCGGCGAATCTGCGGAGGAGGGGACCGAGGAGGTCGCATCCGATGCCGAAGCCGTTGCCGAGGCACCTGAGGGCGGAGACGATGAGCGTCTCTGAGCCAACTGCCGCCGCTGTCGGAAATGTGAAAGAGCGCGATTGGGCCGCTGCGCTCCCCTCGGAGGGTGCCGATCCCATCGCCGCAAAGCGCCTGAGCGATCCGAGCACCCCGCCGCCCAAGCTCTACGAGAAGCGCAAAGCGGTCCACAACAAGCGGATCGACGGACCGTTTCGCCGGCTGAAATGGGCGATCATGGTTGTCACGCTGACGATCTATTACGTGACGCCGTGGCTGCGCTGGGATCGCGGGCCCTACGCGCCCGACCAGGCGGTGCTGGTCGATCTGGCGAACCGCCGGTTCTACATGTTCGACATCGAGATCTGGCCGCACGAATTCTACTTCGTCGCCGGCCTGCTCATCATGGCGGGGATCGGCCTGTTCCTCGTCACCAGCGCGGTGGGGCGCGCATGGTGCGGCTATGCCTGCCCGCAAACGGTGTGGACCGACCTGTTCCAGCATGTCGACCGCTTCGTCGACGGGGATCGCAATGCTCGCATCCGGCTCGACAAGGCGCCCTGGGGTCCGGCGAAGATCGCGCGGCGGCTTTTCAAATGGTCGATCTATCTCCTCATCAGCCTGCTGACCGGCGGTGCATGGATCCTCTATTTCGCCGATGCGCCGACGCTCGTGCGCGATTTCTTCGCGCTCGAGGCTTCGCCCGTTGCCTATGCCACCGTGGGCATCCTTACCTTCACGACGTTCTGGCTCGGCGGTTTCATGCGCGAGCAGGTGTGCATCTACATGTGCCCCTGGCCGCGCATCCAGGGGGCAATGCTCGACGAGAAATCGCTGATCGTCACCTACAAACACTGGCGAGGCGAGCCGCGGGGCAGCCTCAAGAAAGCAAAGAAAAACCCCGGCGCTGACGGCGATTGCATCGATTGCCTGCAATGCGTCGCGGTATGTCCCACCGGCATCGATATCCGCGAGGGTCAGCAGATCGGTTGCATCACCTGCGCGCTGTGCATCGACGCCTGCGACAAGGTGATGAAGGAAATCGGGAGGCCGCGCGGCCTGATCGATTACGCGACTCTTGAACAATGCGAGGCGGAAATGGCCGGCAAGCCACCGACGCCCGCGTGGAAGGCGCTGCTGCGGCCACGCACATTCATTTACTTCGGCATCTGGGCGGCGATCGGCGTTGCGATGCTGTTCGCGCTCGGCACCCGTTCGCACACCGACCTCACTGTCTCGCCCGATCGCAATCCGCCCTACATGCTGATGAAGGATGGATCGGTGCGCAACGCATACACATTGCGCCTCAGAAACATGGAGGCGCGTCCGCGCGACATGGAGATCGCGCTTGTCGGCCTTCCCCAAGGAGCGGTCATGTGGACCGATCGCATCGGGCGCGAGAGCGCGGCTGAAAGCCAGCGCGTGACTGTCCCCGCCAACGAGACCCGCGTGGTGCGCGCCTATGTCACCGTACCGAACGGCGTCTCCGCCGACAGCTTCTCGTTCCGGCTTACGTCGCTCGACGAGCAAGGCGAGCAGGACACTGCCCAGACCAGCTTCTCCAGCCCCGAGAATGAACCATGACCGACAACGCCTCGCACCCGAAATTCACCGGCAAGCACATGGCGGCCGTGCTCGTCATCGGATTCGGCATCGTCGTGGCAGTGAACTTCTTCATGGCGAGCCTCGCCACCAGCGGATTTCACGGTGTGGTGGTCGAAAACTCCTACGTCGCCAGCCAGAAATTCAATGGCTGGCTCGACGAAGCGGAGAAATCGCGCGCTCTCGGCTGGAAGGTTGAAACCGTGCGCGACGAAAGCGGCTTCGTCGTGGTCGAGGCGGCAAATCTGCCGGGTGAGGCGCGGGTGGAGGCCGAACTGCGCCGCCCTATCGGTGAGCGTGAATATGCAAGCCTTGCGTTCACCTCGTCCGGCGACGGGCGTTATCGGTCGACAGAGCCAGTCACGCCAGGCCGCTGGATCATCCGGCTCCGCATCGAAGCGGGCGGCGATGTATGGACCGGAGAAAGCGAGCTGCGATGAACGCGGTCCACATCCCTCCCCAGGCCGCAGGAGAGTCCCTCGTCTCCTCGCGCTTTACCGTGCCCGGAATGCGCTGCGCCGGCTGTATCGCCAAGATCGAACGCGAATTGCCCAAGGTGGAGGGTGTAAGCGCCGCGCGAGTGAACTTTTCGGCCAAGAGGGTCGCAATTGAACACGATCCTTCGGTAAAATCCGAGCAACTGGTCGATGCGCTGCTGCATCTGGGCTTCGAAGCCCAGCCGGTCGAAGAAAACCCGCTCGGTTTCGAAGACAGGGAACGAAAGCGGCTGATGCGGGCGCTCGCCGTCGCGGGCTTCGGGATGATGAACATCATGCTGCTTTCGGTGAGCGTGTGGTCTGGCGCCGAAGGCGCGACCAGGCAGATGTTCCACTGGATCTCGGGCGCAATAGCATTGCCAGTGATCGCCTATGCGGGACAGCCCTTCTTCTCGTCTGCCTGGATGGCGCTCAAGTATCGCCGCACCAATATGGACGTGCCGATTTCCATCGGAGTGCTGCTCGCAACAGGGCTCAGCATCTTTGAAACCCTGACCGGCGGCGAGCACGCCTATTTCGAGAGCGCTGTCATGCTGCTCTTTTTCCTTCTTGCGGGCCGCGCGCTCGATGCGACGATGCGCGGGCGAACGCGCGCCGGAATCGGCGCTTTGCTGGGACGGATGGGCAAGAGCGCGAGCGTGATCGCGCCCGATGGATCGACAAGGCGGGTAAAGGCAAGCGAGCTCGAACCCGGTATGCTGGTGCTTGTCGCGGCGGGGGAGGCACTCGCAGCCGATGGCGAGATCGAGCACGGTACAAGCGCGATCGATAACTCGATGCTGACCGGTGAGACCACACCCGAACCCGTCGGGGTCGGGAGCGAGGTGCATGCGGGTGCAATCAACATCGCCGCGCCGATCCGTGTTCGCCTGACGCGGACGGCGGATGACACGGTGCTCGCCGATATCGCGCGCCTGATGGACGAGGCCGGGCAGTCGCGCAGCGCCTATGTCCGTATCGCCGACCGTGCGGCGCGTCTGTATGCTCCCGCCGTCCACTCACTCGCAGCGCTGGCCTTTGCCGGCTGGATGATCGCGGGTGCGGGCTGGCACCAGTCGCTCGTGATTGCGATCGCGGTGCTTATCATCACCTGCCCTTGCGCCATCGGCCTCGCCGTCCCGGCAGCGCAGGTCGTCGCTTCCGGCGCTTTGCTCAAACGCGGACTGCTCGTGAAGGACGGGAGCGCGCTCGAACGTCTGGCCGAGGTGGACACGGCTCTTTTCGACAAGACCGGTACGCTGACACTGGGCGAACCTCGTCCGGACATTTCCGGCCTCGACGAAGATGCGCGCGCGGTCGCGCTTGGCCTCGCGCAGAACAGCCGGCATCCTCTGAGCCGTGGGCTCGTGCGCGCTTTGAGGCAAGAGGGCGTGGAACCGGCAGACATAACCGATGTCGAGGAGTTGAGCGGCAAAGGGCTCACCGGACGCTGGCATGGGGTTGCGGTCGCGCTCGACCGTGCCTCTTCGGCTTCGGTCGACCTTGCGACAAACCTGCGCATCGGGAGCCACTGCCTGACGCTGAGATTCAGCGATCCGCTGCGACCCGATTGCGCGCAGACCATACGTGAACTCGATGCGCTGGGGATCCGGTCGAGCATTCTCTCGGGCGACCGGAAAGAAGCCGTGCGCGCCGTCGCGGACGAACTTGGCATCGAAGGCGAGGCAGCGGTCACCCCGCAGGAAAAGCTCGCCCGGCTCGAAGAGCTCAAGGCTGCCGGGCACCGCCCGCTGATGATCGGCGACGGCTTGAACGATGGCCCCGCTCTTGCCGCCGCCCACGCCTCGATCGCGCCCGGCACCGCGAGCGATGCAAGCCAGCAGGCGGCGGACGCGGTATTCATTGGCGAGACGCTGATGCCGGTCGCATTGGCTGTCAGGGTGGCGCGCAAGACGATGCGGATCGTGCGACAGAATTTCGCCTTCGCCATCGGCTACAATGTGCTCGCCGTGCCGCTCGCGCTGTTCGGCTATGTCACCCCGCTGATCGCCGCGATTGCCATGTCGGTGAGTTCGCTGGTCGTGGTCGCCAACTCGTTGCGCCTCTCGCGGGCAGCACAGGTGGCGAGCCGATGACCGTCCTCGCCATCCTCATTCCGATAGCGCTCATCATGGGCGCGGCAGGGCTCGCTGCGTTCTTCTGGGCGATGAGAAACGGTCAATACGAAGACCTTGATGGGGCGGCGCACCGCATTCTCATCGATGAAGTTGAGGACGGGCCTGGTTAACCGAAGCCGTTCTCGAGGTATTCGAGCGCGCAGCCGGCCAGCATCGCAGCACCGTGGGGGAGCGCGCCTTCATCGACATGCATGCGCGGGCTGTGGATCGCGCAGCACTGCGTCCAGTCCTCTCCCTCAGGCGCAACGCCAAGGAAGAACATCGCGCCGGGCACCTTCTCGAGCAGGTAGGAAAAGTCCTCCGCCCCCATGATCGGATCGGCAAGGTCGCGCCATCCGCCCTCGCCGCCGAGCTGCTTTGCGACCTTTTCTCCCAGCGATACCGCGCGCGGGTCACACACCGTCACGGGGAAGCCGAGCTCGAGTTCGACTTCCGCCTCGACGCCATAGGCTGCGGCGGTTTGTTTCGCGGTTTCAACGATGAGGGTGTGGGCCTTCTCACGATGATCAGCCGAGAGCGTGCGGATCGTGCCTCCGAGCATCACGTCGTCGGGGATCACGTTGTGAGCTGTGCCGCCGTGGATCTGGGTGACGGTGACGACGACGGCATTCGTCGCCTTGAAACGGCGGGTGACCATCGCCTGCAACGCACCCACGATCGCTGCGGCGGCAGGGACGGGATCGGCGCAATCGTGCGGCATCGAGGCATGACCGCCCTTGCCCCTGACCGTAATCGTAAACTGGTCGGCAGCGGCCATCAGCGGGCCTGCGCGTCCGGCGAGAACCCCGAATGGCGCATTGGGCATGATATGGAGCGCGAAGGCGGCATCGGGCAGCGGGTCGATCACTCCATCGTCAAGCATGAAGCGCGCACCGTGATAGCCTTCCTCGCCGGGCTGGAACATGAACTGTACCGAGCCGGCGAGCTCGTCGCGGCGCTCGGCAAGCAGCCGCGCCGCGCCGACCAGCATCGCGGTGTGCGTGTCGTGACCACAAGCGTGCATCCGGCCCGGAATAGTCGAGGCAAAATCGAGGCCGGTCTTCTCGTCCATCGGCAGCGCGTCCATGTCGCCGCGCAGCAAGACGATGGGGCTTCCCTCGCCCGCCTTGCCGCCGGAAAGCGTGGCCACCTCGCCAGTGGTCGAAGACCCCGATTTCCAAGTGAGGGGCAGGTCGGCAAGCGCCTCGCGCACCTTGGCCATCGTCATCGGTGTTTGGAGCCCGAGTTCGGGCTCGGCATGGATCGCGCGGCGCAGCGCCACGATATCGGGCGCGAGCACGCGGGCGGAATCGAGGATATCGGATGTCAGCATGGGCGGCAGGTTAGCGCCGCCGCGGGCCGGCCGCTAGTCGCGATAGCGCATCGCGATGTTCAATCGCGTCACTCCGCCATTGACGGTAAAAGCGGCCTTGTCGACCGAAGGCGGACGCGGAATGCCAAGGAACGAACCGATCCTGGGATTGTTCGACATGCCCGCGCCATCGGTCGAGACGTCCATTTCGCGGTTGCCGTTCTCGTCATGCTGCACGGCGATGGCATAGCGACCAGCGGCGGGGACCGGCACGCAGACCGTCATCGCGCCTGCACGCGGCTTGGCATCTATACGAGTGAGGTAGCGCTTGCTCTTCAACCAGTCGCCGCGCTTGGCGTAATAGGTGCGCACAAACAGATTTCCGCTGCCCGAGCGCAGGCCGGTTATGCGCAGCCTGACCGCCGGCCCATTGCCGGGGGCGCAGCGGCTCATGTCATTGGTGATGACTTTGGCATAGCCCGATTGCGCGGCGGAGGTCGGTGCGACGGCGAGCGACGCCCCAAGCGCAAGCGCGCTCAGTCCCAATGCGATTGCCTTCATGTTGTCGTACCCAAACCTTGAATTCGTGCTCGTTACCTGGCGGACGGCGCAAGGCGCACATCGCCGATCTGTGCGCCGTATTGCCATCGCGGCTCTTAATTCCACCTGAATTGGCCGGAAATCGGGCTGTTACGCGGTGGAAAAGGGTTAAGCTGAACTTGTGGCGCGATTCGCCGCTGAAGTAATGCGGGGGGCAAGCGCGAGAAAGGGCGCGCTTCATGCCATGCCGACACCTCTCATCTCTCCCTCGATCCTGTCCGCCGACTTTTCGAAGTTGGGCGAGGAAGTGCGCGCGATCGACACGGCGGGGGCCGACTGGATCCATGTCGATGTGATGGATGGGCATTACGTGCCCAATATCACCATCGGCCCGGCGGTGGTGAAGGCGCTGCGGCCGCACACACAAAAGCCGTTCGATGTCCACCTGATGATTGCGCCGGTCGATCCCTATCTAGAAGCCTTTGCCGAGGCGGGCGCGGACATCATCACCGTTCATCCCGAAGCGGGGCCGCATATCCATCGCACGCTGCAGGCGATCCGCGGGCTGGGCAAGAAAGCCGGCGTAGTGCTCAACCCCGGCACCCCGGTCGAGGTGCTGGATAACCTCATGGACCTCGTCGACCTCATACTGGTGATGAGCGTCAATCCCGGTTTCGGTGGGCAGAGTTTCATCCCCTCCCAGCTTGAGAAGATCCGCCGCATCCGTGCCATGATCGAGAAAGAGGGACGCCCGATCCACCTCGAAGTCGATGGCGGGGTCAATCCCGAAACGGCAAAGCAATGCATCGAGGCGGGCGCCGACGTGCTCGTCGCGGGTTCGGCCACTTTCAAGGGCGGGCCAGGGCAATACGCCGCCAATATCGCCGCGCTCAAGGGAGAGGGATGATGGCGAGCCTGTTCCGCGAGCATGATGAGGAACGGGCCGAGGAACTGCACGGGGCTCCGTCCGGGCAAGGGGCGCTGCCGCTAACCGGCACCGACGAGCCGCAGCGCGAAGTCGAACAGGAAGCCGAGCAGGCGAACGATAATGTAGAGCCTTCCCGCGCCCTAGCGCTGACCGATGTGATCGCACCGCGTTCGGGCGCGGGCGAGACGCTGATCCGGATGGCCTACAAGATGGGCGTGCCGGGGCACGCGCTAGCCGCGCCATTCCGCCGCCCGCCTGCGATCAGGGTCACCGCCACGGTCGAAAGCCCCCTTTCCGGCGATCGAGCCGCAGGGACGGCGCTGCGGGCGGGGCACTTCCTCGTCCACGGGGCCAAATTGCCGATCGCGCAGCTCGATTTCGATGGAGGCACGCGTCTGAGCCGGGGTCTCGAGCGGGTGGTGCACAGCTTCTCGTGGCTGCGCGATCTTGCTGCGAGCGCACCGCGCGAGGATTGCATCGGCGTCGCCGAACGGATTACCGGAACATGGCTCGCTGCCAATCCTTCGCCTGCCAAGGGTGTGGCCTGGGAAGTCGAGCACACCGGCCTGCGCCTTATGGCGTGGCTGGTACACGCGCCGCTGGTGCTTTCCGGACAAGACGAGAAGCTGAAGCCCAGGCTTCTCAAGGCCATCGGAGAAACCGCCGCCTGGCTCGACCGCAAGGCGCCGCGCGACGGGGCAGGGTTTGGGCAGGTTGCGGGTCTGGCCGCGGTGACCGCCGCCGGATTGCTCCTTCCCGAAGGACGTCCGCGCCGTCTCTACGGCGAGAGCGCGCTGATCAAGACGCTGGGCGATCTTGTCGGCGAAGACGGCGGCGTGCTTTCGCGCTGTCCCGAGGCGCAGATGCAGGCCATTGCGCTCATCACCGATCTCATCGCCTGTTACGAAGCGGCCGAAGTAGAGATTCCACAGGCGCTTTTCGTCATGCGCGAATTGCTGGTCCCGCCTCTGCTTTCGCTCCGGCACCGCGACGGTGGGCTGGGCAACTGGCAGGGGCAGGGCGCAATCGCAGCCGACCGTGTGGCGGCGCTGCTCGCGGCGACCGGAATTCGCACCCGGCCTCTGGCGGACGTGCAGCACTGGGGCTTCCACCGGTTGCGCGGGGGCGAGACCGTGGTGCAGTTCGATGCCGCTCCGCCGCCGCGAGCCCGGCACGTGCGTACCGGGTGCGCATCGACGCTGGCATTCGAAATGTCCGATGGGCCGGCGCGCCTCATCGTCAATTGCGGCGGCGCGGCGCTGGCTGGTGGGCAGGTGCCTGCGCGGATCGGGCAGAGCCTGCGCGCGACCGCTGCTCATTCGACACTCGTGCTCGACAACGCCAATTCGACAGCGGTGCTGCTCCACGGGAAGCTCGGCAAAGGCGCCGAAACGGTCGAGGTCGACAGCCGCATCATCAAACGCTCCAACGGCACATCCGAACGCGATGCGACACGGGTGGAAGCGAGCCATGACGGCTACGCCGCGCGGTTCGGCCTGACGCACCAGCGCGTGCTCACTTTGCGCGGCGACGGCAGCGAGCTTGCGGGTGAGGACATTCTCCTGCCCGTCTCGCGCAAGGGCAAGCGCGGCAAGATCGGCTTTGCAATCCGGTTCCATCTCGGGCGCGGTGTCGAAGCGCACATCTCCGAGGACGGTCGCGGCGCGAGCCTGCTGACCCCCGATGGCCGCCTGTGGCAATTCCGCTTGCGCGGGGATGCCGCTGGAGCCAAGGACGTGAAGCTCGGCTGCGAGGACAGCCTGTGGGTCGATGGCGAGGGCCGTCCGCATGCGACCGAGCAGCTGGTAATCGAAGGCATGACATCGCGCGGCGGGGGTCAATTCTCCTGGCTGCTCAAGAAAATGGGATAGAGCCCGAAGGTCGACACATGGCGAATACAAGAATCAAACGGGCACTGCTCTCGGTGTCCGACAAGGATGGTTTGGCAGATCTCGGCAAGGCGTTGGCCGCGCGCGGGGTCGAACTGGTGAGCACCGGCGGGACCGCGCGGACGCTGCGCGAAGCGGGTCTGGAAGTTCGCGATGTGTCCGACCTCACCGGCTTTCCCGAGATGATGGATGGGCGCGTGAAGACGCTGCATCCGAAGGTTCATGGCGGTCTGCTCGCCTTGCGTGACAATGACGAACACGTTGCTGCGATGACCGAACACGCGATCGGCGCGATCGACCTTGTCGTGGTCAATCTCTATCCTTTCGAAGCGACCGTCGCGAAGGGCGCGAGCCGCGAGGAGATCATCGAGAACATCGATATTGGTGGCCCTTCGATGGTGCGCTCGGCGGCGAAGAACCACGGCTTCGTCACCATCGTCACCGACCCCGCCGATTACGCGACGCTGCTCGAGGAACTTGAAGCCCATGACGGCGCGACCTCGGACGCCTTCCGCATCCGCATGGCGGGCAAGGCCTATGCCCGCACGGCTGCCTATGACAGCGCGATCGCCAATTGGTTTGCATTCGGCGATGCCTTCACCCACCCGCTCGGGACCGAAGCGCTCCGGGCAACGCCTTTCACAGACACGATGCCGCTCGCCTTCAAGAAGCGCGACGAGCTCCGCTATGGCGAGAACCCGCACCAATCGGCCGCGATCTACGTCCCGCAGGTAACCGGCGCGAATGGCGTGCCGCAGGCCGAGCAGTTGCAGGGCAAGGCGCTCTCCTACAACAACCTGAACGACGCGGACGCGGCACTCGAACTCGCGGCAGAATTTGCAGGGCAGGACCCGGCGGTGGTGATCGTCAAGCACGCGAACCCATGCGGCGTCGCGCAATCGGGCACGCTGCTCGATGCGTGGAACGACGCGCTGCAATGCGACAGCGTGTCGGCCTTTGGCGGGATCGTCGCGGTCAACGCCGAATTGGACAGTGCTACCGCCGAAGCGATTGCGTCGATTTTCACAGAAGTCATTATCGCACCCAAGGTCAGCGCCGAAGCCCGCGAAGTCTTCGCGAGGAAGAAAAACCTGCGTGTGCTCGAATGCGGCACTCTCCCTGATCCACGGCGCGGCGGCTTCGCGATGAAGACCATCGCGGGCGGCATGCTGATCCAGGGCCGCGACAACGGCGCGGTCGCGCTCGACGATCTCAAGGTCGTAACCAAGCGCGAGCCGACCAAGCAGGAGCTAAAGGACTGCCTGTTCGCATGGACCGTCGCGCGGCACGTCAAGTCGAACGCGATCGTCTATGCCAAGGACGGTGTAACCGCGGGGATCGGCGCCGGCCAGATGAACCGCCGCGATTCCGCGCGTATCGCCGCGATCAAGGCAAAGGAAGCCGCCGAGACATACGAATGGGCTGAGCCGAGGACGGTCGGAAGCGCGGTTGCCTCCGACGCGTTCTTCCCCTTCGCCGACGGGCTGATCTCGGCATCCGAAGCAGGCGCGACGGCGGTCATTCAGCCGGGCGGTTCGATCCGTGACGAGGAAGTGATTGCAGCCGCTGACGAGGCGGGTCTCGCGATGGTCTTTACCGGAATGAGGCACTTCAGGCATTAGTTTGTAGCGCACCGCGTCCGCGGTGCGATTTCCTCGCTCATGCGACCTGAAGGTCGCGTCGCTCCGGGCGGGCTGTCGCCCTTGCGGGCCTTCGGCCCGTTAGGCTCGGCTCATCGTGCGCGAGGCTCTTTTCAACGGGGCTTTCAGCACTCCGTAAGCCTTGCCTGCGTAGCTGTAACCAAACGCGCAATTGTAACGAATTGTCTCACGGGCGCCTCGTTCATTTTGATGCAAGCGGAGCCCCTGCAGGCGCGAGAAACGAGACGCAGATAACGAGAAATCGAGAATTCACATGGCCCTCTTCACCCCTGACCTCTATCGCAATTTCGCCATCGGTTTCGTCGGCGGCGCATTGATCGTGGCCGCCGCCACGGCCGACCAGTGGGCCGACGAGATTTCTCCTCCAGCGCAGGCCGCAGAGCAGCTTCACGCGCCGCAGCCTTCGGACGATTTCTGGATGCTCGCCGAATGAAGCGCGCCCTGGCACTCGCACTGGCCGCGACATCGCTTGGCCTTTCGGCTTGCGCCGAACCGGCGCTCGCACTTGAGGAACCGGTCAACGCTCCCGTACCCAAGCGTATTGCCAATGAAGGTGCCGGCCTGAAAACCGCGATCTTTGCAGGCGGCTGCTTCTGGGGCGTCGAAGGCGTCTTCAGCCATGTCAAAGGCGTGAAGTCCGCGGTTTCCGGCTTTCACGGCGGCTCTGCGGGCACAGCCAGATACAACACGATCATCGCGGGCGGCACCAACCACGCCGAAGCGGTCAAGATTACCTACGATCCCTATGTCGTGCGCTATGACGAGCTGCTGCGCATCTTTTTTTCGGTGGTGGCCGATCCCACGCTGAAAAACCGCCAGGGCCCCGATGTCGGCACGCATTACCGTTCCGCTCTCGTGCCGCTGAATGCCGAGCAGGAAGCGGTCGCCAAGGCGTATCTCAGGCAAATGGGCCGATCGGGCGTGTGGAAGCGGCCGATCGTCACGAAAGTCGAGAAACACCGCAAGTTCTACACAGCAGAAGGCTATCATCAGGACTTCATGGCGAAGAATCCGCGCCACGGTTACATCGTGCGGTGGGATGCGCCCAAGGTGAAGGCGCTGAGGGCGATGTTCCCCTCTGACTACCGTGCCAAGTTCCTGCGCGACGGGCGCTGAACGACACGCGCTTGGCGCTCTGGCATTCCACGCCTATATCTCCTTGTATGGCACACGATCATGCGCATCACGAACATTCGGGCGAGACTCTGGTCGAGGCAGCGCGCGGGGCCTTGACCGATTCCGGCGAGCAGTGGACCGGTATGCGAGAAAGCGTCTTCACCGAGCTTGCCCGCCATGATCGCCCGGTATCGGCCTATGACATCGCCGATAATCTTTCGAAGGCGCGGGGCAAACGGGTCGCACCCAACAGCATATACCGCATCCTCGATCTGTTCGTGGCGAACAACCTTGCGTTGCGGGTCGAGAGTTCGAACGCCTATCTCGCCAACACGCATCCGGGATGCCAGCACGATTGCATCTTCCTCGTATGCGATGAATGCGGCGAGGCCACCCATGTCGATGACGAAGACGTGAGCCGGACCGTGCGGGCGCTTGCCAAGGTGCGCGGTTTTACGCCGGAGCGCCCGGTTCTGGAGATTCGCGGTCTGTGCCGCGCATGCGCCTGAACATTCGAGGGACCACGCGAGTGTAAGGCAAAATTGACGCCTCGTAAGTCCTTGTAATTGGACACAATGCCGATGAAGCGTTCTTTATGAACGATGAGCCGTTCATCGACAGTTTCGATTTCTGCGTGTAAGGCGACTCACCATGACTTCTAAGCCCGATACGCCGCTGCTTGATACCGTCCCGACCCCGGACGAGCTCCGAAAACTCAAACCCGAACAGCTCCGCCAGCTCGCAGACGAATTGCGTGCGGAGATGATCGATGCGGTGAGCACCTCTGGAGGGCACCTCGGCTCGGGGCTGGGCGTGGTCGAACTGACTGTGGCGATCCACTATGTCTTCAACACGCCCGACGACAAGCTCGTCTGGGATGTGGGCCATCAATGCTACCCGCACAAGATCATCACCGGCAGGCGCGACCGTATCCGGACCTTGCGCCAGGGCGGGGGACTGTCGGGATTCACCAAGCGTGCAGAAAGCGAATACGATCCGTTCGGCGCGGCGCATAGCTCGACTTCGATTTCGGCGGCGCTGGGCTTTGCGATCGCCAACAAATTGAATGATAAGCCCGGCCGCGGCATCGCCGTGATCGGCGACGGCGCGATGAGCGCGGGCATGGCCTACGAGGCGATGAACAACGCGGCGCAGGCGGGTAACCGCCTGGTCGTGATCCTCAACGACAACGACATGTCGATCGCTCCTCCGGTCGGCGGTCTTTCCGCATATCTCGCGCGGATGGTTTCTTCGAGCGAGTATCTCGGCCTGCGCAGCCTCGCGTCCAAGGCGGTCAAGAAGATGAGCCGCCGAATGCACGAAATGGTCGGCAAGGCCGAGGAATACACTCGCGGCATGGTGACCGGCGGAACGCTCTTCGAAGAGCTCGGCTTCTATTATGTCGGCCCGATCGACGGGCACAATCTCGACCACCTCATCCCCGTGCTCGAAAATGTCCGCGACACCTCCGAAGGTCCGGTGCTGATCCACGTCGTCACGACCAAGGGCAAGGGCTACAAATACGCCGAGGAAAGTGCCGACAAATACCACGGCGTGCCCAAGTTTAACGTCGTCACCGGCGAAAAGCAGAAAGGATCCGGCGGACCGCCAGCCTACCAGAACGTCTTCGGCGATACGCTCGCCAACCTCGCCGACAAGGACGACCGCATCTGCGCAATCACTGCCGCCATGCCTTCGGGCACCGGTGTCGATCGCTTCGCGCAGCGCCATCCCGACCGCAGCTTCGACGTAGGAATTGCCGAACAGCACGGTGTGACCTTCGCTGCCGGTCTTGCCGCGCAAGGCATGCGCCCGTTCGCCGCGATCTATTCGACCTTCCTCCAGCGCGCCTACGACCAGGTGGTCCATGACGTCGCGATCCAGAACCTCCCCGTTCGCTTCGCAATCGATCGCGCCGGACTGGTGGGTGCCGATGGCTGCACGCATGCAGGCTCATTCGACATCACCTATCTCGCAACCCTGCCGAACATGGTGGTGATGGCCGCCGCCGACGAGGCGGAGCTGGTCCACATGACTTACACCGCCGCCGAATATGACGATGGCCCGATCGCGTTCCGCTATCCGCGCGGGAGCGGCATCGGCGTTCCGCTGCCCGAAACGCCGCAGAAGCTCGAGATCGGCAAGGGCCGGATCGTGCGCGAAGGCTCGAAGGTCGCGATCCTCTCGCTCGGCGCGCGTCTCGAAGAGGCGAAGAAAGCCGCCGACACGCTCGAAGCCAAGGGGCTCTCAACCACGGTCGTCGACCTGCGCTTTGCCAAGCCTTTGGACACAGACCTTATCGAACGTCTGATGCGCACGCATGAAGTCGTCGTTACGGTCGAGGAAGGCGCCATAGGCGGCCTTGGCGCGCATGTCCTCACCTTCGCCTCGGACGAAGGCCTGACCGACAATGGATTGAAGGTCCGCACGATGCGCCTGCCCGACGTCTTCCAGGACCAGGACTCGCCCGACAAGCAGTACGAAGAAGCCCGCCTCAACGCCCCGCACATCGTCGACACAGTGCTGAAAGCTCTGAAGCACAATTCGGCTGGCGTCGAAGAGGCAAACGCGGAAGGCGCGCGGGCCTAAATCGTCATGGGGCTGCTGAAGGTCCAAAAAGACGGCCCCGTCACCACGCTCACTATCGACCGGGCGGAGACGATGAACCCGCTCGGTGCGCCCGGTGACGGGGACGAGTTCGCCGCCGCCTGCACGGCGATCAATCGCGATATGGAAACCCGCTGCGTCATTCTCACCGGTGCGGGTCGAGCCTTCAGCGCTGGCGGCGATATCAAGGCGATGCGCGACAAGTCCGGGACATTCGGAGGCACACCGCCCGCTATATCGGACGGTTATCGCGACAACATCCACATGATGCTGCGCGCGCTTCACGGCCTGCGCGTACCCGTCATTGCCGCGGTCAACGGTCCGGCGATCGGGCTAGGCTGCGACGTCGCCTGTCTCGCGGACATTCGCATTGCGAGCGAGAAAGCGAAGTTCGGCGTCACCTTCCTGAAGCTCGGGATCATTCCGGGCGATGGCGGCACGTGGATCCTCCCGCGCGTCATCGGCATGAGCCGCGCGGCAGAGCTGTTCTACACCGGCGATGTGATCGACGCAGAGACCGCGCGCGAATGGGGTCTTGTCAGCCGCGTCGTGCCGCACAGCGATCTCATGGACGAGGCCCGAGCGCTCGCCGACCGCATCGCTGCCCAGCCGCCGCATTCGCTGCGGCAGTCGAAGATGCTGCTCAGGCAAGGGCAGCAGGTCGGTTACGACACCGCGCTTGAGATGGCGGCGAATACGCAGGCGATGATGCACATGACCGAGGATCATGCCGAGGGCGTCGCCGCGCTGATCGAGAAGCGCACACCCGATTTCAAAGGCGAGTAGTGGGAAACCGTGGCTGTGCTTGGCCGCCTTCTCGTATTCGTCGCGACCGCCTATCTCTGCGTCGCCGCGATCCTGTGGGCCTTCCAGTCGAGCTTTTTCTATCCGGCTCCGCAGACCGCCGCACCCCTTATGCCGGGTTACGAGGAAGTCACGCTCGAAACCGATGACGGCTTGAACCTTCGCGCTTTTTACCATCAGGCCGATCCGGGTCTGCCGACGCTCGTCTACTTTCACGGAAATGGTGGAAACCTTTCGGGCGCAGGTGTTTCGAACGCCGCGTTGGTCGAAGCGGGTATCGGCGCGTTGCTGGTCGAATATCGCGGCTACGGCGGCAATCCGGGCGAGCCTTCGGAAGAGGGATTCTACCGCGATGGCGAGGCGGCAATGGAGTGGCTGCGCGCGCAAGGATTCGATTTCGACGAAATCATCATTGTCGCCAATTCAATCGGTGGCGGGGTCGCGACCGAGATGGCTCTGCGCCACGATCCGGCCGCGCTGGTGCTTGTCGCACCTTTCACTTCGCTCCCCGATGCAGCGCAGGCGAATATCTGGTGGATGCCGTCGCATCTGCTGGTCGAGGACCAGTATCGCAACGCGGAGAAGATCGGCCGGATCGATGCACCGGTTCTGATCCAGCACGGCGATGCCGACGACCTGGTGCCGCACGATCATGGCAAGCGGCTGGCGGAGCTTGCTCCTCAGGGCGAGTTTCAGACCTTCCAGGGATCAGGGCATGCGCTCAGTTTCGAGCGGCGCTCGCAGGAGGCGCGGCGCGACTGGATCCTTTCGTTGCGGGACTAGAACCAGCGCCAGATGCCCGCCGCGACATTGCCGATCGGCAAGTGCAGCCAGCTGAAAAAGACGAAAAAGATCAGGCCCGTCGCCCAGGGAAATGCCCCGGCACCAGGCAGTGCGCCCCAGCGCGGCCAGAAGCTCGTCTTGCTTTCCCATTCGGCCCAGGCATCGCCCATCAAGGCTTCCTTCTTGCGGTCCTGCAGCCGTGCCCCGACCAGCGCGAGCACGCCCATCGCAAAGGCCGTGATGGTTGTGCGCAGGCTGTAGTGGATTACGATGTGCGAGAGCGCCCAGAGCGCAAAGCCCCACATCATTGGATGGCGGGTGACCTTGAACACGCGCTCTGGCTCGGCGCGGGCCTGCGCTTCGGCCTGCGGCGTGGGAAGGGCCGGGTTTCCGGCAAGCGAGCCAGCGAACAGCACCATCGCCGGGATCGTCAGCAGCGTCGCGATGGCCCAGCCGATATCGCCGCTTCTGGGCAGGTCGGCGGGCGGCATGGCCTTGAACGCGAAGTAGACCCACGCGAGAATCGCTATGCTGACGAGCGTGTAGGCAATCTGGAACCCGAGTTCGCCAAGCGCCTTGACGAGCGGCGCCCGCAAAGGATGCGACATCGCGAAATGCGTGCCGACGAAGGCGGCGTTGGCCGCGATCAGGTTGAGCAGCGCCTCGTTCAACGGTCCCTCCCGTCGTCCCGACGGGAAGGCTACACCGAAAGCCTGCGCAATTACCAGTCGTAGGCCTTGGGCAAGTCGCTTTCGTCGAGATCGCGATAGCGTTCGCGCAGGCGCGTCTGGTGGTTGCCGAGCGGCTGCTCGACCCCGCCGATGAACACGCGTGTGGGGACCGAGCTGACCTCCAGCGGATCACCGGTCCATATCACGACATCGCCCAGCGCGCCGCGCGCAAGTACGCCCGCTTTGCCGCCCATGCCGCTGATCTCGGCGGGGATCGAGCTGATCGAGGCAAAGGCCTCACCCCATGTCAGGCCCGTCGCGCCCGGCATCTTGGCAAGGCCGACGAGGTTGCCCGCCTGCTGCGCGATGCGGCGCGGATTCTCCATGCCGGCGACATTGAGCGCGACCTTGACGCCTGCCTCCTTCATGCGACCGATATTGCTCTGAGTCGAAGCGAGCTCGTCAAAGCCGTAGGGCAGGGCATCGAGCGGATCGGCGATCACAGGCACGCCTGCAGCGGCGATCTCGTTTGCGACCAGCCAGCCTTCGCTTGCACCGACGAGGACGATATCGAGACGTGGGAACTCGTCCTTAAGGGCGAGTGCGGCGCGGATATCGGCGGCGCGTTCCACTGCGACATAGAGCTTCTGTTCGCCGCGGACGACCGGCACCAGCGCAGCGGCATCGAAACGGGTCAGCAGCGTGTCGGAAGAGCGATCGGTGTCGCGGCCTACCATTCGCGGATCGACCGTAATGTCGTCGCCAGTGGTTGTGTCGCGAGGGCTTTTGCTGCCGCCGGGTATCCTTGCGGCTTCGCCATAGCTGCCTGCTTCTCGCAGCGCGTTGCGAAACAGCACATGCGCCGCAGCGCGGCTTCCGCCTGCAATACGCCCGCCACCCTCGCCAAGGTCGACCATCTGGAAGGCGCGCGCCTTGACGATCGGATTGCCATCGCTGTCGAGATCGATGATCGCGCCCTGCCCTGCGAAGATGGAGCCGGATGGCATGGTCGTCGTCGCCGCGCGGGTGATCCCGGCGGCGCGGTGGATGAGGATGTGCTGCGAATTGGGGTTTACCACAGGAGCGACATCGAGGGCCGCGCTGAAGGGCGAGCCGCCCGCGCGGATATCGTTCGATTCGCTGACCGCGCTCACATCCCAGATGCCGAGCGTCGTCACCGTGGCGAACAGGCCAGGCGTGACCCATGCGCCTTCGGCGTCGATCACCTGGTCGGTCTGATACCGGCGATCATCGGCGGGGCCGGCATACACAATCCGCCCGTTCTCGACGATGACAACGCCATTCTCGATCGGCTCGCTGCCATCGCCGGTGGCGACGGTGGCGTTGGTGATCGCCACGTCCTGCGCGAAAGCGGGAGCCGAGGCCAATGCCATTGCACCGGCCGCCGCCGTAAGGAGCCGCTTCATTTCACATCTCCTTCACCGGGCTGGCCGAGTTCGAAATCGCTCACCGGACGCCGCTTCGGGTCCATCGCATCGTAGAGCAGCGCGCCATCGATCCAGACCTTTTCGGGCCGCGAATAGACCGAGAGCGGATTGCCGTTCCACAGCACCACGTCGGCCATCTTGCCGGCTTCGAGACTGCCGGTCATGCCGTCGATCCCCATCGCCCTGGCTGCATTGAGGGTGATCCACTGGACTGTGGTGGCATCGGAAATGTCGATCCCCATCCGCTGGCCAGCGGCCTGCGCCTTGGCGGCTTCCTGATTCAGACGCTGGATATCGTTGGCGCTGTCGGAGTGGATGACAACGCATGCTCCCTGGTTCTGCAGCAGCGCGGCATTTTCCATGATCCCGTCATAGGCTTCCATCTTGAAGCCGTACCAGTCGGCCCAGATCGCGCTGCACACGCCGTTTTCGCGCAGCAGGTCGCCGATCTTGTAGGCCTCGACCGCGTGGTGGAACGCGGTAACCTTGTACCCGACCTCTTTCGCCATATCCATGACGAGAGCCATCTCGTCGGCGCGGTAGCAATGGTTGTGGACGAGGATTTCGCCTTCGAGCACGCCCTTCAGCGTTTCCTTGGCGAGATCGCGCTTCGCATCGTCATCGTTGGCATATTCGATCGCCTCGTACCAGGTCTGGCGGTTGACCGCGAAGTTGCCCATGCGGGTAGAAGGCTTGCGCCCGCGCCCGCCATAGACGCGCTTCGGGTTCTCGCCGCAAGCCATCTTGAAGCCATATGGCGCGCCCGGGAACTTCATCCCCTGGACCGTGCGCGCGGGCACGTTCTTGAGCGTAACCGAGCGACCGCCCATGAGGTTGGCCGAACCGGGCAGGATCTGGAGCGCGGTCACGCCGCCATTGGCCATTGCACGGCTGAAGCCGGGGTCCTGCGGCCAGACCGAATGCTCTGCCCAGACATCGGGCGTGGTCGGTGCGGTCGCCTCGTTCCCGTCACTGTGCGCATCGACTGAGGGTGTGGGATAGTCGCCAAGGTGCGAGTGGATGTCGATGATGCCGGGGGTGACGAATTTGCCGGTGCCGTCGATCACGGTGTAGCCGTCAGTGGAAATGTCGCTGCCGCCAGCAGCCACGATTGCACCGTCGCGGAACAGCACCACACCGTTGTCGAAGCGATTACCCGCACCGTCGAACACGGTGGCTCCCACCAGCGCGGTCGGTACGCCCGGATAGGGGCGATAGGTCGAAGGGAAGGGATTCTCGGCCTCGGTCTTGGCAGCGAAACGCGAGGTATCGCCATTGTCCTTACCCGCCGAACCGGCAGCGCCGGTGGTTGCGCAGGCCCCCAGCGCAAAAGCGCTGGCGGCTGCGATCACGACATTCATTCGCACATTCATTCCCCTGTGTTGGGAGGCGTCAGTTTCCTTGGCGGGTGGCCGGGTGAACACCGGCAGCCTGCGGCTCGCCGACTTCGCTGCCGCCCAGCAAATCATCATCGACACTGTCGTCCTTGAGCGTGTCGAGGTGCATCAGGCGCTTGATCAGGGGGCTGACGGCCATGACCACGACGCCGATGCCGATGGCGTACCAGCCAACGGTGGTGTAGACATCGAGCACAACCTGTTTGCCCGCCTCTTCGCCGACACCTTCTGCGCCAGTGGCGGCGGCAATCAGGCCCGCCGCAAAGTTACCGGTCGCGGACGCAAAGAACCAGGTGCCCATTATCAGCGAAGCCATGTGCCCGGGGCTGAGGCGGTTCATCGCACTGAGACCGACGGGACTGAGGCAAAGCTCACCGGTGGTGTGCAACAAATAAATCAGGAAGATGAAGATCACCGGGGTCGGAACGTTGATGCCCACGCTCTCCGCGCCCCATACCAGCACCAGAAAGCCGAGCCCCACCTGGATAACTGCGAGGCCGAATTTCATCGGGGTCGATGGTTCAGCATTCCTCGCCGCCAACCCCTGCCAGATCATCGCGAAGAGCGGTGCCAGCATCACGATGTAGATCGCGTTGATTGACTGGAACATCGACGCGTTGACACCCTGAGTATCGACATGGCGCTCTGTGAAGACATTGAGCGAAGATCCGGCCTGCTCGAACAGCGCCCAGAAGACAATGGAAACCAGGATCAGGAACATCGCGGCAAAGATACGGTCACGTTCGTCCGAAGGAAGCTTCGCCACGGCGGTCCACAGGACGTAGAGTACGAGGCCGCCTCCGAACACTCCAAGCACCGTTCCGACGAGTTCCTGATACTGGATGGCCGCCCAGCACAGCGCCACCATGGCAAGGCCAGCGCCGTAGATCGCCCATTCCTTGCCGCCTGCAATTTTCGACGGGTCTTTAGGCTCGCCTTTGCCCAGCAGCAGCGGCTTGCCGATTATGAAGAAAATCAAGCCGATCAGCATACCGACACCCGCGAGGCCGAAGCCGTATTCCCAGCCATAGGTCTGGCCGAGGAAGCCGCAGATGATCGATGCAGTCGCTGCACCCACGTTAATGCCCATATAGAAGATCGTGTAGGCAGGATCGCGCCGTACATCGGTTCGGTCATAAAGCTGGCCGACGATCACGGAGATGTTCGCCTTGAGAAAGCCCGATCCGACAATGATCAGAGCTAGCGCCAGCCAGAACACGTTGATCATCGGATCGTCCTGTCCGCCGCCGCCTTCGAAAGCCATGAAGAAGTGGCCGAACGTCAGCAGCACGGCGCCGAACAAAACAGCCTTTCGCTGGCCGATAAACTGGTCGGCAAGATATCCACCCACGACCGGCGCAATGTAGACAAGCGCCGTGTAGGCCCCGTAAATTACGTAGGCCTTTTCCTCTGCGAACATCCAGTGCTGTATCAGGTAGAAGATCAGCAGCGCGCGCATCCCATAGTAGGAAAAACGCTCCCACATTTCCGCCATGAACAGCAGGAACAGCCCCTTGGGATGGCCGATTACTTCCTCTTGCGGGCGCGTGATCAGGAACAACCCGCCCAGGAGAAAGCCTACAAGCGCCACGACGGCGATCCAGAACGCCCACATCTCGAACGCGGAATCGAAGGTAAAAATAAATTCGCTCATTGGCGCGCGGCCCTCCGGAATAACTGCATGACCGGCCCCTCCCCTGAGCCGGTGAAAGCGCGCACACTAGCGATTGTTTACGCGCTGTGAAGCATTTGTTTCAGGTGAAACCGAGTGGATTTGCGAGAATCCGGGGACCTTGCGCGCTTCGCTGTATTATGGCACTGATGCACTTAGCGAGGATGCCATGAGCCAAAACCGACCTGTCTATCTCAAGCTGCGTGACCAGATCGCCGCGGCGATCATCCAAGGCGAGTATCCCGAAGGGCAGATGCTGCCATCGGTGCGCGCGCTCGCAGCGGAGCAGGGCGCCAATCCGCTCACGGTCGCCAAGGCTTACCAGCAGTTCCAGAATGACGGTCTCGTCGAGGTCCAGCGGGGCGTGGGTATGTATGTCGTGAAAGGCGCGGCCGAGCAGCTGCGCAAGCGCGAAAAGGAACAATTTCTGCGCGAAGAATGGCCCGAAATCCGCGCGCGGATGAAACGCCTCGGCATCGACATCAGGGAACTCGCCGAGTGCACCTGACACTGTGCCGACTGTCCCTGTGTGTAACAAACCAGACTTTATTTCCCCGCTGCCTTGATACCGCGGCAAGCCTCTGGCATTTTTGAATTTCGAGGAGCCTTTCGGGTCGAGGCTTGGCAGGGGCGAGGCCAGTACGACGCAAAGCGCGGCTGGTCTTCATGACTTGGAGGTCATAGTGATCAGGTCAGAACTACTTCAGCAACTTCATAAGGATAATCCCGAGCTGCGCGCGGAGGAGATCGAGCAGGTCGTCGATATTTTCTTCGATGAGATCGGCCAGCGCCTCGCAGAAGGCGGCCGGGTCGAGTTGCGCGGCTTCGGTGCATTTTCGACGCGCGAACGCGAAGCGCGCACCGGTCGCAATCCTCGCACCGGCGAACCGGTCGAAGTGCCGGCGAAGCGCGTACCCTATTTCAAGGCGGGCAAGGAAATTCGCCAGCGCCTGAACGAGCGCTAGGCAAACCCTCTTAGCTAAGGCCAATCAGGCGAGCTCCACCGCCGCTTCATCGTGCGCGCGGCTGGGGACAGGTTTCTTGCGCTCGATATCCAGCGCCCTGAATACGGCCGCGACCACACGCTCGCGGCCACCTTCTGAGTCGACCACAACAGGAGTGAGGCCGAGCTCTTCGAACTCGTCCTTGGCCTCTCCCGTCGGCAGCGCGACGATCCGGGTCACCGCCGGTAGCCGCTCCTCGACCAGTGGGTGAAGGTCGCGGGTCAGCTGGACGTTGCCGGTTGCGATCACGAGCACATCGCGGCGTTCCATCCCGAGCGCGTCCCAGCTGCGCGGATCGCCCGCATGCGCATGGTGCACATGATAGCCATCAGCTTGCGCGTTCTCGAAGCCTTCGTGATTGGGCTCGACCGCCAGGTATTCGATTTCGTTGTAATCCAGTGCGTCGGCGACCGCGCGGCCCGTAGGTCCAAGGCCGATGATCATTACCGGGGCATTGTCGCCGTCCATCTTCTCGTCGGCAGGGCCGGTGCGCAGCTTGCCAGCGAGCTTGCGCCCCATATTCGACACCAGCGGCGTCACCGCCATGCTGATCGCGATCGCCGAGACGAGGATCGCCAGCGCCTCGCTATCGACCAACCCGGCTACGGCGGGGATCGCGAAAAGGACGAGTGCAAACTCGCTCCCCTGTCCGAGCAGGAAACCGAGCTGGATCGAGCCGGGCACCGACCAGCGATTGGCGAGTGCGGCAAGCACGTTGAAAAGGCATTTGAGCGCGATCAGGCCGATGGCGGCGAGGATCGCGGTCATCCAGTTGTCGGCGAGGATCGAAGGGTCAATGCCGAGCCCGACCGATATGAAGAAGAAGCTCAGGAACAGTCCGCGGAACGCATCGATCTCGGTCTGGACCATCATGCGATAGCGCGAATCCGCAACGGCCATGCCGCCAAGAAACGCACCGAGCGTGAGCGACAGGCCGACAATGCCGGTCGCCCATCCGGCGGCGAGGGCGATAAAGAGGGCGGTAGCAGTGTAGACTTCGCTGCTGCCCGCGCGCGCGATGAGGCGGAACATCCGCTCGGTAAGGAAGCGGGCGAACAACACCGCGACGATAAAGGCGGCGACTGCTTTCCATCCCGCGTCGATCAGTGCGGGCACAATTTCGCCTTCGCCGCCCAGCGCGGTTGCCGAGACGAGAAGGACTATCGCCGCGATATCCTGGAAAATCAGGATGGATTGCGAGGCGCGGCCGACCGGGCAGTCTTCCTGGTCGCGCTCCCGCACGAGGCCGATAACCACGGCGGTCGAGGAAAGACCCATCGCAAAGCCGCCGAGAAGCGCGAAAGTGGGATCGAGCCCTATCAGCCAGAACAGCGCTGCAAAGCCCCCTCCTGCGACCAGCATCTGCAGACTGCCGAAGCCGAAGATGTTGCCGGCCTCCGCGCGAATTCTCCCAAGCGAGAAATGGAGGCCCAGATTGAACAGCAGGAACATGATCCCTGCCTCGGCCATCGCCGCCACTATGGGGCCGCTGAAACTGTCGGAATATCCAAGCGCGCCGATACCAAGGCCAAGCCCGATGTAACCGACGATAGGATTCAGCCTGAGCGAGCGAGACACCAGCGCTGCACCGATGCCGAGGCCCAGCAGTGTTATCGCCGGCTGGATGGTCGCGATGATATCGCCCGCGTCGTGAACTTCGCCTGCCATGACCGCCCCTGCTGCGCCGGTGGAAACACGCAGATGGGGACAATCGTCTGATCTGGCAAGTTGCGGCGCGCGAAGCCGGTGGCTATCGGGCTTTGGCAGAGTGCGGGTGTGGCGGAATGGTAGACGCCGGGGACTTAAAATCCCCTGATCCTATAGATCGTGTGGGTTCGAGTCCCACCACCCGCACCACGCGCAAACCCTCGCCCCCTATTATCGCAAAATTTACCCGGCCAATCTTAGGGGAAGATCCGAATTGAAGGATCACAACAATCCCCTCGCGACCGGGCTTGGCGAGAAGGGGAAGGGTCGGGCGAGAAATCATGGAAAATATTGCCACAACCAGCCCCGAAGATTCTGAATCGGTCGGCGCGCAGGAAATGCGCGGCGCGCCGCGATTTACGCTCCTGATCCGCGCGGCGAGGCTGGTCGCGGCGCAGGGCGAGTTCGTCTGCGTGATCCGCGATATCTCCGAAACGGGTGTCAGTGTCCGGCTGTTCCACGCACTGCCGCCAGACGACACGTTCGAGCTGCACATGCCCGGCGGGCGAGTGTATAGCGTCAAACGCATATGGGTGCGCGAAAACGAGGCGGGCCTCGAATTTGCGAACCCTGTCGACGTTGCGCAGATCATCAATGAAGTGAGCGAATACCCCAAGCGCGGCCTTCGCCTCGGTCTCCATTTCCCGATCACGATCACCTCCCTCACAGACAGTTGCGAGGGCGTTGTCGAAAACCTGTCTCAGCAGGGCGCAAGGTTCGAATGCGATGCGCTGTTCGCGATCGACCAGACCCTTCGCCTAAGCGGGGCCGGCGCTTTCAAGGACGTTCGCGCCAAAGTGCGCTGGAGGCGCGACCGGCAGTATGGGGTGGTGTTCGACGACACTTTCACGCTCGGCGATTTCGCCCGCTTCGCCGCCCGGCTTCAGGCTCCATCGCTGCTGGCGAGCTGAAGGCGCAAGCGCCGGACAGGCCGTTTCGCCGCCAAACGGCCCGGTTTTTGGGCGAATGGAGCGGGGCGTTTACCTGCCGCTAACCAATTTCCTTCACTCCTGACCGTCAAGCGAATGTCCGGGCGCGCGCCCGGGCCTACCTGACGGGGGCAGTGAATGAACGTGGCAGGCGACAAGCAGCCGGGAATAATCGACGTAGACGTAGCCATTATTGGTGCGGGGCCAGCAGGTCTTACCGCAGGATACCTGCTGACCAAGCAGGGCAAGTCGGTCTGCATCATCGAAAAGGACGAAACCTATGTCGGCGGGATCAGCCGCACGGTCGAGCATGACGGCTACCGGTTCGATATCGGCGGCCACCGCTTCTTTTCGAAGTCTCAGCAGGTCGTCGATCTGTGGAACGAGATCCTGCCGGACGATTTCATCCAGCGCCCGCGGATGAGCCGCATCTATTACGAGGGCAAATTCTACTCGTACCCGCTGCGCGCATTCGAGGCGCTCGGCAATCTGGGCCTGCTGCGCTCGACTGCGTGCATGCTCAGCTACCTGCGTTACAAGCTGTTTCCGATCAAGGACGTGAAGAGCTTCGAGGACTGGACCACAAACCAGTTCGGCAAGAAGCTCTATTCGATCTTCTTCAAGACCTACACCGAGAAGGTGTGGGGCATGCCCTGCGACGAGATGAGTGCGGACTGGGCGGCGCAGCGGATCAAGGGCCTTTCGCTCTGGAACGCAGTGACCGACGGATTGAAACGCTCGCTCGGCCTCAACAAGAAACCCAATGACGGGCAGGCGGTGAAGACGCTGCTCGAATCCTTTCGCTATCCACGCCTTGGCCCCGGCATGATGTGGGAAGCCGCGCGCGACAAGATCATTGCGACCGGCAAGGGGCAGGTGCTGATGGGCCACGCGCTCGATCGGCTTGCGAGCGACGGCGATGGCTGGACGATGACGGCCAATGGTCCAAACGGCAAGGTGCAGGTTCGCGCGCGTCATGCGATCAGCTCGGCGCCGATGCGCGAGCTGTCAAAGCGCATCCACCCGCTGCCGCAATCGAGCCTCCAGGCAAACGAGCTTAAATACCGGGACTTTCTTACCGTCGCCTTGATGGTGAAGAGCGAAGACCTTTTCCCCGACAACTGGATCTACATCCACGATGACCGCGTCCAGGTCGGCCGCGTACAGAATTTCCGCAGCTGGTCGCCGGAGATGATCCCCGACGAGGAGATGGCCTGCGTGGGTCTCGAATATTTCTGCTTCGAGGGGGACGGGTTGTGGTCGTCTTCGGACGAGGAGCTCGTCGCGCAGGCCACGCGCGAGATGGAAATCCTCGGGCTGTGCGATCCGGCAAAGGCCATCGGCGGGACGGTTGTACGGCAGGAAAAGGCCTATCCGGTCTATGACGACGAATACGAAGCGAATGTCGAAGCCATGCGGGCCGAGCTCGAGGAGAAATATCCGAGCCTCCACCTCGTCGGCCGCAACGGGATGCACCGCTACAACAACCAGGACCACGCGATGATGACCGCGATGCTGACGGTCGAGAACATCCTCGCCGGCAGGCGCATCTACGACACGTGGTGCGTCAACGAGGACGCCGAATATCACGAGGCGGGTGACGAGGGCGCTGAAACTGCGCTGCCCGCTCGCGAAACCGAAACCAAGCCGCTTTCCGAAGACCAGGTCGCCGCGCTTACTTCGCTGCGCGGCGTGCCCGAGCGGATCGCGCCTCGCGACGAAGACGCGCCGGTTCGCAAGTCGGCCTGAGAATAGAGACGAAGGGACAGAGTGACGTCATGACCCGGAGGACCAGCGCCTTGATTGCCAGGCTGCGCGATATCCGGTTCGTGCGCTACGTGCTGGCGAGTGTCGGCGCCCTTGCGGTCGATGTCGGCACTTTCCTTGCGCTGCTGGCTGTCGGGGTCGCGGCGGCTCCCGCATCTGCGGTCGGCTATTCGCTTGGCATCCTCGCCCATTGGCTGATGTCGAGCCGCGCCGTGTTTCAGGACAGCGTTGCGACTGGCGGCATGGCGCGCACGCGGCAAAAGGCGCTGTTCGTGATTTCCGCACTGGTGGGCCTAGGCCTCACCACCGCAATCGTCGGAATTGCCGACTTGTCCGGCATCGATCCACGGCTTGCCAAGCTGTTCGCCATCGCGGTCAGTTTCACGGCGACATGGCTGATCCGCGCAAAGATCGTGTTCCGGGCCAGTGTCCCGGCGGCGAAGGAGGTGTGAGGCGATGCTGGTCGAACGCCGCCGTTCCGCTTTTCCGGCCGAGTTTATCCTCCGCGTAGGCGTCGCGTGGGCGATCGTCAGCGCGCTGCTGCTGGTCATCCACTGGAGCGCGATTTCCGCAGGCCGCTTCCCCGATCCCGACGATATCCTGCGCCTCGTCCAGGTGCGCGATCTTCTTGCAGGCCAAAGCTGGTTCGACCTCACCCAGTACCGGATCGATACTGCGAATGGCGGGGTTGCGATGCATTGGTCGCGTCTGGTCGATATTCCGCTCGCGCTTGTCATTCTTGTGCTGACGCCGATCCTCGGGCAAGCTTCGGCGGAAACCGTTGCGCTCGTCGCGGTTCCGCTCATCACGCTCGGCATCGCCATGCTGCTCGCTTCGCGGATCGCATGGCGGCTCATGGGAGAGGAAGAGGCGACGCTCACCTCGCTGATCCTTGCGCTCTCGGTGCCCGTTCTGTTCCAGCTTTCACCTATGCGGATCGACCACCATGGGTGGCAGATCGTCTGCGCGCTTGCCGCAGTGAACGGCCTCATGGCGCGATCCGAGCGAGTGTCGGGCTGGGTGGTGGGCGCGTCGCTTGCGACGTGGCTCTCCATCTCGATCGAAGGGCTTCCGCTTTCGGCCGCAATCTTCGCAGTCCTTGCGTGGCGCTGGCTGGTTGACCGCAGCCAGCGCGGACTGCTGGTACACGCGATCCAGGCGTTTGCGATCATCGGAGCCGCCCTTTTCCTGCTGACACGCGGTGCGGGCGATCTTGCGACCTATTGCGATGCGGTGAGCCCGGTCCACCTCGCCATGTTCGCATTCGGAGCCGCCATCCTGACATTGCTGTCGCGCTTCGAGCCGATGCCGCGCGGCTTGCTCCTTGGCGGTTTCGTTTTCGCCGGAGGAGGCGCGCTCGCGATCTTGCTCGCAACCGCGCCGCAATGCGCCACTGGCGGTTTTGCAGAGCTTGATCCACTGGTTGCGCGATACTGGCACGTGAATGTCGTCGAAGGCATGCCGATCTGGCGGCAGGACGTGCTCACGATCCTGCAGTATGCGGTGACGCCGGTCATCGGTCTGATCGCGGCATTCAATCTTGCGAGCCGTTCGCGTGAATGGTTGCGGCGCTTCTGGTTCGACTACACGCTTATCCTGCTTGCTGCATTTATCGTCTCGCTCCTCGTTGCGCGGGCCGGAGCTGTAGCCTGCGTCCTCGCCGCGCCACCGCTTGCCTGGCAGGTCAGGAGCTGGCTGCGCTCGATCCGCAACATGAAACGCCCTGCGCCCAGGGTCGCCGCGACTGCAGCGCTGGCCTGTGCACTGCTCCCCGCGCTGCCCGCCATGCTGCTTGCAAGCGCGATCCCCGCGCGCGCATTCGTTGGTGCGAGTATCGCGCCGAACGGTCCGGCTCCGGTCAAGGCGTCCTCTTGCAAGGTGGGCGACGCCGCCGCTCGATTGCAGGTGTTGCCGGCAGGCGAATTTTACGCCCCGCTCGATATCGCGCCCGACCTGTTGCTCACCACCGACCACAGCGTCCTCGCCACAGGGCACCATCGCGGCGATGCTTCGATGAAAGTCCTGATAGAAACCGCGCTGGGTTCACCCGATGATGCGCGCAAGATCTTGGCAAGCCGCGGCACCGCCTATGTCATCGCCTGCCCGTCCTTGAGCGAACTGCGCAACTACGCCCGCGCCGCCCCGGAAGGCTTCGCCGCAGTCCTGCTCGATGAGGATCAGCCCGAATGGCTCCGGCCCGTGGCGCTGGGTTCCGATACGGATCTGAAAGTCTGGAAAGTCAGGCCGGAATAAATTTCGCAGCCGGCTATGCCGGGACAAAATCCATCGCAAGGCCATTGATGCAGTGGCGCTTGCCGGTTGGCTTGGGACCGTCGCCGAAAATGTGCCCCAGATGCCCGCCGCAATCGGCGCAATGCACTTCGGTGCGGGCATAACCGATCTTGTAATCGGTCGAAGTGCCGACAGCGCCCTTGTCGATCGCCTTGTAGAAGGCGGGCCAGCCAGTGCCGCTGTCGTATTTGTGCGCCGAGGAATAGAGCCGGTTGCCGCAGCCTGCGCATTTGTAGACGCCCTTGCGCTTTTCCTTGTTGAGCGGGTGCGAAAATGCGCGCTCGGTCCCTGCTTCGCGCAGAATACGGTATTCGGCGCGGGTGAGGATCTTGCGCCATTGCGCCTCACTCTTGCGGATCGGGAAATCGCCTCGCGCCTGCGCAGGGGTTCCGCCGCATGAAGCGAGGACGGGCATGGCGAAAGCGGTCGCAGCACTTGCAAGGAAGCGGCGTCGGCTCGAAATGGCGAGTTTCATCGCGATGTGTCCTTTCGAAAACAAAGGCATCTCACCCCTATTTACGTGGGAAATCGCCGAAAAGTTTCACCCTGTGCGTGGGCGCGCCGTCTCAGAACTCGGTGATTTCCACTTCGAGCTTGCGGAAGCCGTGGACGAAATTCGCCCGCACGCGTTCGACATCGCCCGCGACATGCACCCGCATCCGGCGCTTGTGCATTTCCTCGAGCAGGACGCGCAGCTGAAGCTCGGCAAGCCGCGCGCCGACACAGCGGTGAATGCCGTAACCGAATGCGATATGGCGACGCGCGTTCTCGCGGCGCAGATCGAGCTTGTGCGGGTCGGGGAAGACGCTCTCTTCATGGTTGGCCGCGAGATACCACAGCACCACCTTGTCGCCCTTCTTGATCTGCTTGCCGAAAACCTCCGTATCCTCGGTGCAGGTCCGTCGCATATGCGCCAGCGGCGTTTGCATGCGGAGCATTTCCTGCACCGCGTTGGGGATCACGCCGGGGTCTTCCTCGAACACCTTGCGCTGGTCGGGAAACTTGTCGAGCGCATGGACGAAGCCGCTCATCGAGTTGCGCGTCGTGTCGTTACCGCCGACGATAAGCAGAACGAGGTTGCCGATGAATTCCTCGGGTCGCATCTGGTTCATGGCTTCCGAATGGATCATCATCGAAATGAGATCGCCCGCCGGTTCCTTGTCATGTGTGCGTTCGATCCAGAGCGACTGGAAATAGGCCGCCATTTCGTGGAGCAGCTCCCAGCGCAGCTCGTCGAGCTCGCGCACGCCGGCCAGTTCGGTGTCGCCCGACCAGTCTGACCAGAAGGTGAGCAGGCGGCGATCCTCCCACGGGAAGCCGAACAGGATCGCGAGCATCCCGGTCGTCAGCTCGATCGAAACCTTGTCGACCCAGTCGAACACTTCGCCGCGCGGCAGGGTGTCGAGCAATTCGCCGGTGCGCTGGCGGATCTCGTCTTCCATCTCGGTCATGGCCGAAGGGGTGAACTTGGGCGCGACGGTGCGGCGCTGGCCGGTATGTTCGGGCCGGTCCATGGCGATGAACATCGGTAATTCGCGCCGGTCGGCATTGCTGGCTGCGAGCTCTTCCTCGGAAAGCCGCTCGAGGATCGTGATCCCGCCATATTCCCAGCTGGAGGAGAAGGTTTCCGGTAGCGCCTCGATATGCTGGATCGCCTTGTGGCCGACGACCGACCAGTAGGGTCCGTAGGGGCTTTCCGGGATCCAGTGCAGCGGTCCTTCGGCCTGCATTTCCGCGACGATCGGCTGCCACCTGTCCTCGAAATAGATGTCGGAGCGGCTCAGATCCCACTTGTGCGGATGCGCGGGGCGCTCTTCCGGGTGCTTCTCGAAATGCGCCTTGAGCGCCTCGTAAGCCGTGGGTGAAGTCCGAACCTTTGGCCGTTCGGGTGCAACAGTCGCCATATCTCTCTCCCGTCAGGAGAGCTTGCATCTCTCCTTGTGAGTCGCATCCTGCCCTAACTGACAGCAGTGTCAATAGTCGGTTGCGTTTTGCGACCTATTCGGCGGGTTCCGTTAGGGCCTGCTGGGTCTTGCGCCTGCCCAACCATCTGCGGCGCCTTTTCTCGTGCCCGGCGCCGCCCGATTTCATCACCCGCTTGCGGAAGAGCATCGAGCCGCCCTTGACCAGGACGAAGACCCACACCGCCTGCCAGCCGAGCGCGATTGCATGCGTCCAGAGGCTTTCCTCAAGCGCCGCTCTCGCGAGCATCGCGAAGGGTGAGGAAAGCGGGAATGCGATTGCGAAGGTCTCGAGCGCGGAGCCTGGAAGTGCGATTGCATAGGCAGCGAGGAAGAACACCATGAGCTGCATCATGGTGACCGGCATCGAGAGCGTCTGCACCTCGCGCACCGTGCTCGCCATCGCGCCAACCGTCAGGAACAGCGCGCCGAGAAGCAGATATGCCATCGAGAAGTAGAGCACGCCGAGTGCCAAGAAGATCGGCCAGCCAACCGCGGGGCCCGGCAGGTTTCGGAAATCGGTCTGTGTGATTGTGACAATTCCATCTTCGGCCACCGCCCAGAAGCCCCAACCGAACGCGCCCCATACGAAAATGCCGACGAAGGACACGCCAAGCATCGCGAAGAGTTTGCCCATGAAGACCGAATCCATCGGGATCGCGGCGGCGAGGATTTCGATGATCTTGTTGCCCTTCTCCTCGGCGAGGTTGGAGAGCACCATGCCTGCAAGCAGCATTGAAAGCAGAAAAAGCAGCATCTGCGCCGCCTGCGCGGTTCGCACCCGGTTCGAGCGCTCCGAAGCCGCGCTGCTGGCGACAAGCGCGCTCGAGCTTTCCGGATAGGATGAAGGGGCAGCGCCGCTGGCGGTCGCGGCGATGAGTTCTACAGGTCCTTTCCAGCGCTTGACCTGTCCTTCGGTACCCACGATTTCGGGTGCGGCAGGCGTCCCAGTCACAATCACAGCATAGTTCCCGCGCCGTGCATCAAGGAAGGCGCGCGCGTCGAAACCGGTGTCGGTTTCCGCCTCTACAATTCTCGAAAGCTTCGGGATCGCTCCGCCAAGCTGCGGGCGTAGCGCGTCTCCGGCCTCGATCATCGCTGCATTGTCCTCGGCATTCATGGCGACGCCGACTTCGACGCTGATCGCCTGGACCGTTACCTGCTTGCCGATGCTTCCGGCGAGGCCGCCGACGAGGATCGGGAAAAGCGGACCAAGAAGGAAGAACAGAAAGGCGCGGCTGAACAGCACCGCGATGAAATCGCGCCGGGCTATGACCCATGCGGCCTGCAGTTTCGACAGTCGCGGGCTCGCTTCGATGGCGGCCTGATCGGGATTGCTCATGCCGCGTCTCCCATCTGGTCGGCGTCGAGCTGGCGCGCGGCCGCCTCACCTGCAATTGCGACGAATGCGTCGTGCAGACCGGCGCGCTCGATCGAGAGCGACAGAATTCCCGCATCGCCTTCGATCAATTGCTTGAGCAAAGGCTCGACCCCGCTGTCGGGGAGAGGGAAGTAGAAAAAGTCGCCTTCGCGGCGGGTATCCTCGGGAAGCGCAGCCGTCCACGCGCCTTCGCGCGCCCGAGTTTCGAGCCGGACCTGAGCGGGAATGCGGTCGCGCGCCACTTCCACGCTCCCGGCATAGGGAACTTTGCCCCCGGCGATGATCGCGACGCCTTCGCACAGGCGCTCGGCATGGTGGATCACGTGAGTCGAGAAGATCACGGTAACGCCGTCTTCGGCGAGCGAGCGGATCATGCGCTCAAGCTTGCCCTGGTTGATCGCATCAAGACCCGAAAACGGCTCGTCGAGAACGACAAGCTTGGGGCGGTGGACCAGCGTGCCGAGCAGCTGGACGGTCTGCGCCATACCCTTGGAAAGCTGCCGGATCTGCCGGTCGGCGGCATGGGCAAGATCGTGCCGTTCAAGCAGCTCCAGACCGCGCTTGCGCCCTTCGGGAAGCGACAGACCGCGCAATGCGCCCATGAAAGCGATGGCTTCGATCGCCTTCATTGCGGGATAAAGCCCGCGTTCTTCGGGAAGGTAGCCGATAAGGCGGCCAATATCGTGCGGGCGATCGTGCCCGAAAACCCGGCGAACGCCTTCGTCCGGGTCGATAATGCCGAGCAGCATGCGCAAGGTGGTGGTCTTGCCTGCACCATTAGGGCCGAGGATGCCGTAGATCGCGCCCTCGGGCACTTCGAGATCGACCCCGCGCACCGCCGTTGTGCCGTCGAACGACTTGACCAGTCCGCGCGCTTCGATTGCGAGCGGTCGGTCGGTAGCTGAGGGAGCGGCAACGTTGCTCACGGGGGTATGTTCGCCTACCTGCATATGCATGAGCGCGGGGGTTAACGCGCGAAGCTGAACGGGAGCAACCCCAAGCGTGGTTAACGGCGCGGCAACTCTTAACCTCGTGGAGCGGCTTGAAAAACAGGCGCGCGAGCTGGGATTCGTCGCATTCGGCGTGGCGAGCGCGAAGGAAGATCCGGTGCGGGCTGCGCGGCTCGAAGAATGGCTCGGCGAAGGCCATCACGGCACGATGGAGTGGATGGAGACGCGCGCGCATCACCGCCGCTCGCCGCAAGGGCTGTGGCCCGAAGCGCGTAGCGTGATCGCACTCGGCATGAGCTACGCTCCCGCGCGCGATCCGATGGCGCTTGCAGGATTATCTGACCGGGCGCGGATATCGGTCTACGCGCAGGGCAAGGATTACCACGACGTCTTGAAAAAGCGACTGAAGGCGCTCGCGCGTTGGCTCATCGCAGAGGAGCCCGAGGCGCAGGTAAAGGTTTTCGTCGACACCGCGCCGGTAATGGAGAAGCCATTGGGTGAAGCGGCAGGGATCGGCTGGCAAGGCAAGCACACCAATCTCGTCAGCGCCGAACATGGCAGCTGGCTGTTCCTCGGCGCGATCTACACGACGCTCGACCTGTCGCTTTCGCAGCCGCACCGCGACCAATGCGGGTCATGCCAGGCGTGCCTCGATGCCTGCCCGACCGACGCCTTCCCCACCCCGTACACAATCGATGCCCGCCGCTGCATTTCCTATCTCACAATCGAGCACAAGGGGCCGGTGGTCGAGGAATTTCGCGAAGCGATGGGCAACCGGATTTATGGCTGCGACGATTGCCTCGCTGTGTGCCCATGGAACAAGTTTGCAAGCAGCGCGCATTCGATGCGCGAATTCCTCCCGCGCGGTGAACTGGTCGCACCGCGCCTTTCCGAATTGCTGGCGCTCGACGATGCAGGCTTTCGCGCTTTCTTTTCCGGCTCTCCGATAAAGCGCATCGGGCGCGATCGTTTCGTGCGGAACTGTCTCTACGCAGCCGGGAACAGTGACGATCCAGGTTTGCTGAAGCCATGCCGTGACTTGATCGAAGACCCGGACCCGGTCGTCGCCGATGCGGCGCGCTGGGCGGTTGGACGGCTTACAGCAACTCCTTGAGCGGCACTTCTGGATCTGCCAGCAGCTCGCGGTCCACGCGTTCGACACCTGCTTCGAGCATTTTGCGACCCTGCACGTAATCCTTCATAGTGCCCACGCAATCGAACGCGATCGGCTTGCCTTCCTTCAGATAGACGACCGTGAATTTCCTGTCGGCAGGATCGCCGCGCAGGACGGTGTCGTCATAGTCGAGGCTGAGGCCTGCGGTCTGCAGCTTCAGATCATACTGGTTGGACCAGAACCACGGCAGCGCATGGTAGGGCTGCTTATCGCCCATGATAGCCTTGGCCACCGTGTTCGCCATGTCATGGGCATTCTGGACCGACTCCAGCCGGATCACCGCATTGTCGGCAAAAGGGTTGGCATGAGCCGCGCAGTCTCCGATGGCATAGATATCGTCGAGCGTGGTGCGGCAGATGAAATCGACATCGACCCCGTTGGAACCCGCCGCTCCCGCTGCGATCAGCGGCCCGACTGCCGGAACGATACCGATACCGACCACGACCATATCGCATTCGATTGTCTCGCCGCTATCGAGTTCGACCCCGGTTACCTTGCCGTCTTCGCCGAGGATTTCCTCGACTCCCGTCTCAAGCCGAACATCGACCCCCTGGCGGCGGTGTTCCTCTTCATAAAAGCGAGAAAGTTCCTCGCCCGCGACGCGCGCGAGCACGCGCGGGAGCGCTTCAATCAGCGTCACTTCGCAACCGAGTTTGCGTAGCACCGCTGCCGCCTCGAGCCCGATGTAACCGCCGCCGATCACCACCGCGCGCTTTGCTCCGGCATCGAGCGCAGCCCTGATCGCGTCGGCATCGCGTTTGTCGCGCACGTAATAGACGCCTTTCTGATTCGCGCCGGTAGAGCTGAGGCGGCGGGGATCGCCGCCGCCCGACCAGATGAGTTTCCGATAGCCGATAGCGCTGCCGTCGGAGAGCATTACCGTGTGCGCCATCCAGTCGATTTCGGTAACAGCAGAGCCGAGCATCAGGCTGATATCCTTGTCCGCCCAGAATTTTTCGGGGCGTATCATGATCCGCTCGAACGGCTTCTCGCCCGCGAGATATTCCTTGGAGAGCGGCGGCCGCTCATAGGGCGGCACGCTGTCGCGCCCGATCATAAGGATAGATCCATCGTGGCCCTGCTGGCGCAGCGCGATAGCCGCCTGCGCCCCGCCATGCCCGGTTCCCACGATCACGACGTCCCAATGACCGGGGACGTGATCCGGTGTGCTGCCCTCTCGCTCCATGCCGCGTTTGCTCGCCGCAAAACGGGCCGAGGTCAAGCGTCAGTCGATCCTAGCGTTCGAGCAGGTTGCGTGCCTGGCTCGCGATCTGGGCGAGCACGGCAGGGGCGACCGGCGGGCGTTCCTGCGCGCGGGTGATCATATTGCGGAATTGTGCGACGGCCGCGGCATTCTTCTCCGCCCATTCGGCGATGGCTCTCTGGGGATCGTCCTTACCGGTCTTGCGCCGCATCAGGCGACGCAGGAATTCCAGCCGCATATGCTGGAAGTCGCGCGCAAGCCCATCGACGAGCAGCCGTTCCCAGATATCCGCGGGCGACATGTGTGCAGCCGTGCTCTGCGCCCAGTCGAGCCCGATCCGTTCGCCGATATCGGTAAAAGCCCTCGTAAGCTCCTTAGGATCGATGTGCGTCTGCAAGGCCAGTTGGGCGAGGCCGATGGAGCCATCGAAGTCAAACAGCTGCGCCACCCGTTCGGCGAGCGCTTCGGGGGCGCCCTGACCGGTGAAATGGTCGCGCAGGCTTTCGGAGCGTTCGCGGATTTCGTCCGAGACCAGTTCGTCGCGTCCCTCGCTGAGGCTTTTTACATTGCCCTTGAGGCTTTCTACCAGTTCTCCGGCTTCCACCTGACCGCTCGCAGTGCGCAATACGTCGGACATGAGGTTACCCACCGCCGCAGCCGTCCGGTCGAACAAGGTCAGTCGCGCGGTTTCGTTCATCCTCGCATTGTCGAGGTCGTTCCACAGTTCCCGGAGATCGAACAGTCTTTCCACGACGACAAAGGCCGCGGCAACGTCCGACAAGCCCACGCCTTCTTCTTCGGCCAGTTCAAATGCATGGACCAGGCCAATGCGGTTGACCATGCGGTTGGACAGATCGGTTGCGATCAGCTCTCGGCGCAGCCGGTGGGTCTTGATCTGGTGGGCGAACTTGGCCTGCATCGGGCGCGGGAACATGGCGATCAGCGAATCTTCGAGGATCGGATCGTCAGGCAGGCCGCTTGCCTCGATCGCGTCTTGCAAGGCGAGTTTCGAAGAGGATAGCAATATCGCAAGTTCGGGCCTCGTCAGGCCGCGTCCGTCGGCGGCGCGTCGGCTGAATGTGTCGCCGTCGGCGAGGCCTTCGGTCCGGCGGTCGAGATCGCCAAGGTCTTCGAGTTGCTCGATCAGGCGCACATAGGAAGCGGTCGCCGCCGGACCGGCAGCTTCGGCGATCGACAACGCGAGCGCCTGCAGGCGATTGTCTTCGAGCGCGATCTCGGCAACCTCGTCCGTCATCTTGGCGAGCAGGTTGTTGCGTTTCTTCTCGGTCAGCTTGCCTTCGCGGATTGCCGAAGCGAGCGCGATCTTGATGTTGACCTCGTTGTCCGAACAATCCACGCCGGCCGAGTTATCGATGAAATCCGTGTTGATCCGGCCGCCGTTAAGAGAGAATGCGATCCGCCCGGCCTGAGTGATCCCGAGATTGGCGCCTTCGCCGATGACCCTGGCACCGACGTCTGCCGCATCGACGCGCAGCGCGTCGTTGGCCGGGTCGCCGACTGCGATATGGCTTTCATGCGCGGCCTTGATATAGGTGCCGATCCCGCCGAACCAGAGCAGGTCGACCTCTGCCTTGAGGATCGCGGTGATCAGGGCATCGGGTTCGATTTCCTTTTCCGCGATACCGAGCATTTCGCGCGCGGTCTTGGAGAGCTTTATCCGTTTTAAATCGCGGGAATAGACCCCGCCCCCGCGCGAAATAAGGTCCTTGTTGTAATCCTCCCAGCTTGAACGCGGCAGGTCGAACAGGCGTTTCCTTTCCTTCCAGCTTGTCGCCGGGTCGGGGTCGGGATCGATGAAGATATGGCGATGGTCGAATGCTGCAACCAGCTTGATCGCTTTCGAAAGCAGCATGCCGTTGCCGAACACGTCGCCCGACATGTCACCGCAGCCCGCGACGCGGATGCTGTCGGTCTGGACGTCGATTCCCATTTCGAGAAAGTGACGCTGGACCGAAACCCACGCGCCGCGTGCGGTGATGCCCATCGCCTTGTGGTCGTAGCCGTTTGAGCCGCCGCTTGCGAAAGCATCGTCGAGCCAGAAGCCTTTTGCCTTCGCGATAGAGTTGGCTACGTCCGAGAAAGTCGCGGTGCCCTTGTCCGCGGCCACAACGAAATAGGGATCCTCGCCGTCATGCACGGCGACGTTTTCGGGATGGACGACTTTGCCATCGACGATGTTATCGGTGATCGACAGCAGGGTGCGGATGAACACCTCGTAGCTCGCGCGGCCCTCTGCTGCCCAGGCATCGCGATCGATCGCGGGAGAAGGGAGCTGCTTGGGATAGAAACCGCCTTTCGCGCCGTCAGGCACGATTACCGCGTTCTTGACGCGCTGCGCCTTCATCAGCCCGAGGATTTCGGTGCGGAAGTCGTCGCGGCGATCGGACCAGCGAAGCCCGCCGCGCGCGATTGGACCGCAGCGCAAATGGATACCCTCGACCCGGCGCGAATAGACGAAGATTTCGCGCCACGGCACGGGTTTGGGCAGGTTCGGGATTAAAGAGGAATCGATCTTGAATGCGAGCGCTTCGTGCGCTGCTGGCGCAAAGGCGTTGGTGCGCAGCACAGCGTCGATTACCGCGCGGTAGAGCCGCAGCAGGCGATCATCGTTGATTGCAGATACTTTCGACAGGCCGCGCGTATAGGCGCTTTTCGCGTTTGCTATCGCCTCGTCGCGATTGCCGCTGAAAGAGGGATCGTGACGGGCGACGAACAGGTCGATCATGGCACGGGTCACGCCCGGCGCGCGTCCCAGTGCATCGACCACCGTGTAGATCGTGAAACTCATGCCGGTCTGGCGGAGGTAGCGATAGATCGCGCGCAGCCAATTGGTCTCCTGCGCAGCCAGCCCGGTCCCGATTACGAGCCGGTTGAACGGATCGTCCTCGGCTCCGCCATTGAGCACCTCGGCTATTGCTGCCTCGATGGCATCGGCGCGTTCGAGCAGGTCGCCGGCGCTCTCGTTTTCGCGCAGGTCTAGCGTGAATTCATGGATCGTGCCGAGGGAGCCTTCGTCGAGCGCAATGGGGATTTCCTTGATCACCCGGAAACCGAAATTCTCGAGTGCCGGGACAGCGTCGGAAAGCGGAAGCGCGCCGGCTTTCTGGTAGATCTTGAGGCGCAGGCGATGCGTGGGATCCTTGCCAAGACAATAGAAGCGCACGCCGCGCTGGTGTTCGATATCGCTAGTGAGCGCGCGCAGTTCGATAATGTCGCGCGCGGCCTCCTCGGCATCGTAGCGGCCGCGATAGCCAAGCGGCATCGCGCCCGCGAAGCGTTCGGCCAGGGCCGCTGCGCGCGAATGCTCGATATGTTCGGCGAGATGCTTTTCGACGGCTTCGCCCCAACCGCGCAGCATATCCTGAAAATGCTCTTCGAGAACCGCCTCGTCGGGGATCTCCTTCGCGTCTCGGATGTCGAGGACGAATTGCAGCATGGCGAGCGTGCCGCCTTCGACTTCGAGGCTCCAATCGAGCAGCTCTACCCCTTCACCGGCCGTCAGCATGTCCTCGATCTGAAGGCGGGTCTGGGTGGAAAGCGTGTCGCGCGGGAGCCAGGCGAAAGCATAGATGTGGCGTCCCAGACGTGAGGTGATGAGCGCAAGACGCGGGCGCGGCCTGTCGACAAGGCTCATCATCGTCGTCGCGAGCCGCGCGATTGAGTCCTCGGGGAAACCAATCAGCAGATCGTTGGGCAGTGCCGTGAAAGCGTGCACAAGCGCCTTGCCGGCATGGCCGCCGGGATCGAATTTGAGGCACTTGGTGATCGAGGCGAGATCTGCGCGGAGTACCGGCACCTGCGACGGCGGGGTCGCCAGCGCGGCGCTGGTCCAGATACCGGCGTGTATCGAAAGCGACTCGACCTTGCCCGATCTTGCGTCGCGCAGTCCGACCATGAAGAGGTCCAGCGGAACGCGGCGATGCACCAGCGCAAGTCTGTTAGCCTTGATGACAAGAAGGTCGCGCTTCTCGCCTGTCCTGTCGCCTTCGTCGAACCATTTGAAAGCGCGCTCGAACGATGCCTCGGCGAGCACTTCACGGGTGCTCTTGCGGCAGATGCCGCGCATTTCGGATTGGCTGCCATCGCGCGTGCGCTTCACCGAGCCGAGCTGCGTCAGCATGCCGGTGTTGAGCCATTGCAGGAGCTCGCGCGACTCATCGTCCTCGATAAGGCGCGCATCTTCGGCCATCGCAGCCTGCATCCTGGGCCAGTCGCTAACCGCCGCTCGCACGTCACCGAGCGTGGTGCGCAGCGCCCGCTCAAGCTCGCGGCGCTGGCGCGCATCGGCGCGAGGAGTCTCGATGTAGATGAGCGATTCCTTCGCGCAATCCTCCGTATCGGGAGAACAGAACTCGGTGAGCTGACCTGCCTTGTCGCGCTTTACCCCGAGCACCGGGTGCACGAGCCGATCGATACTGAGACCCATTGCGGCGACCGTCGCGGCGATGGAATCGACCAGGAACGGCATGTCATCATTGACGATCGCGATCCTGAGGCACCGGCGTTTGCCCGATACAGACTCGATTGCGAGCGCCGAACGTTCCGGCTCACGGGCCTTCGCCGTATCGAGGACAAAGCGGGCCGTATCGCCGAGGAGCTTACCATCGAGGGGCGTATCTCCGGGGAGAATCGCAGCCTTGAGGTGCTTTTTCAGCGCCTTGAGCAGCGCGTCATCATTCGAAGGCTGGGCCGCCATGTTCCTGCTCCGGGTAATATTATTATGCCGGTGTGTTCTTATTGTGCCCTTGATACTCGCTTTTTACCGGGCGGTGCAAGCGTGATTAACATGCGCAACGCGCGGCCTACGTAAACTCTTTGATGGGTGTCTCGCCCTAGTCGGCTCTTCACGACCTTTAACAGGTTTGCGGTGAGGTTCCGGCCTGCTCCTGAGGGCAGATTCACCGCCCCGGTACCCTGCGACCCCCCGGGTTCGCCCGCACGAACAGGCCGCTATGCAGCGATGTGCGCGCTGCAGGCATCCATCGTCAGTTCGAGCGAGCGGACCCGGGCTTCGGGATCGTAGGTCGAACCGCAAAGGATTATCTCATCCGCTTTTGTCCGCTCGAGAAAGGCATCGATCGAATTGCGCACCGTGTCCGGCGCTCCAACCGCTGCCGCCTGTCCGAGGTGGTCGAGCATGGCGCGATGCGGCGCCGGCAGGGTCGAAAGGTAATTCTCGATTGGAGGGGGGAGTTTGCCCGGCTTGCCCGTGCGCAGGGCGACGAATGCCTGTTGCTGGCTCGAAGCGAGCGTCTCGGCCTGTTCGTCGGTTTCGGCGGCGAAAACATTCATCGCGACCATCACATGCGGTTTGGACAGGCTATTCGATGGCTGGAAATCGCGGCGATAGAGCTCGAGCGCGGTGTCGAGATGGTCGGGCGCGAAATGGGCGGCGAACGCATAGGGCATGCCGAGTTTCGCGGCGAGCTGCGCGCCGAACAGGCTCGATCCCAGCATCCACAATTCGACTTTCGCCCCTAACCCCGGCGTTGCCTTGACAGGCAGATCGATGTCTCCGGTAAGCAGCGCCCGCAGTTCGACCACATCCTGCGGGAAATACTCCGACGCCTGGTGGAGGTCCTTGCGCAGCGCGCGCTGCAATTCCGGCCCCGCTCCCGGCGCGCGGCCTAGTCCGAGGTCGACGCGGCCGGGGAACAGCGCATCAAGCGTCCCGAACTGCTCGGCGATCTGGAACGGCGTATGATTGGGCAGCATGATCCCGCCCGAACCGATGCGGATCGTGCTGGTCGCGTTGCCGATATGCGCGAGCACCACCGAAGTCGCGCCGCCCGCGATACCCTCCATTGCGTGATGCTCGGCAACCCAGAACCGTGTGCACCCGACGCGCTCGGCGGCCCGCGCCAGATCTACGCTTGCCGCAAGCGCCTCGGAAACCGTGCCGCCCTCGCGCACCGGGACGAGATCGAGGACGGAGAATTGGGTCATGGCGTTGGAGCTTCTTCCGCTTTGGGTCCGAGCTGCTCGAGATAACCCCTTGCGGTCTGCGCCGCCAGACTGTCTGGCTGCGTCGCGATCACCGATTCCCAGCTCTGGCGCGCAGCGTCCTCCCGGCCCGAAAGGACTGCGATCACGCCGGCCTCCAACCCGATATCGACGTCTAGCGGGGCGAGGCGCGCGGCCTGCTCGATCGCCTCCTGCGCATCGTCCAGCCGGTCGAGTCGCCGGAACAAGGTAGCGGTGAGCAGCCAGCCTTCGGCCTTGTTGGGCTCCAGACGTGTCGCGTCCGAGAGCGCCAGAATGGCATCGTGCGGCTTCTGGAGCGCGACAAGCGCGCGCGCCCGATCGAGCGCTGCGATCGCTTCGAGCGTCGCGGAGGCGGCGCTTTTGGCATCGGCCTGCGCCTGTTCGAGAAGGGTCACTGCCGCCTCTGCATCGCCTCCGCCAAGCGCGGCATTACCCGCCATCGTGCCGAAGCGAGCCCGGGTGCTGAGCTCTTTCGGGGGAGTTTCGTCTCGTGCCGCGAGAAAGGCTGTTCTGGCATCGTCCCACAGGCCAAGCTCGGTTGCAGCAAGGCCGAGGCAATGGTTGGCGATCACTCGATCCGTGCCCGCGGTCGATCCGCGCCTGATCTGTGCCAGCGTATGTGCGCGGGCCGGGTCTTCCGGCAGAAGATCCAGGCATTCGGATAGCCACTTGCTCGTCGGGTTGGTGGGTGCCTCGATCGCATTCTCGCGTGGCGGTCGGTTGACGAGTTCATCGGGTACCCCGAGCGTATCCGTGGCCGAGGGGTTGGGCCCGACCTGGAGCATCGCGGGGAGCGTCGACGGGAGAAGGGCTGCAAGAAGGAGGGTGGACATGGGGGAAGGTTCCGTCAGTAAAAGCTCGCGACCGTGCGCTTGAGCAACGCGATGTCTTCGTCGCGCGATAGGCGGTGGTCTCCGTCCTTTACCAGTGTCACCTGTACCGCGTCCGAACGCAGCGCCTCGGCAAGGCGCAGGCTGGTTTCCCAGGGCACGTCGGTATCGCACTGGCCGTGCAGCAGCCGGGTCGGACAGTCGATCGCGATCTCGCCGTGGAGGCGCAATTGCGCTTCGCCATCGGCAAAAAACTCCGGATGGGTGGGCGTGGGTTCGGGGCCGTAGGGATTGTCCTCGTACACGGTCTCGCCCGCCGCGAGCTTTGCGCGCTGCTCTTCGGAATAGCCCCAGCGCGTAAAATCGGGCGCGGCAGCGATCCCGACCATTGCCGCAAGCCGTTCGCCCAGCTTCTCGGCAACCAGCAGCATCAGCCATCCGCCCATCGACGAGCCGACCAGCAGGACCGGACCATCGATCCGCGCTTGGATGAGCGCGAGCACTTCGTCGCGCCATTTCGATAGAGTGCCGTCCGCGAAATCGCCTTCGCTCTCCCCGCAGCCTGAATAATCGAGCAGCAGGCATCCGCGCCCCTTTTCGCGCGCTTCGGTAAACAGCGCCGTCGCTTTTCCGCCGGCCATGTCGGACATGTAGCCGGGCAGGAAAACGAGCGTCGGGCCGTCGCCGCGCACATGGCGATAGGCGATGCGGCGGCCATCGGGCGTTGCGTGATGCTTTGTATCAAACATGGCCGCCCTTCTGGCCGCTTCGCTGCCACGCTTGCAAGTCTTGTCATTGCTTCGCCGCAAGCGAGGCGTATGGTCCCTCGCCATGATCAAGAACGACCCGGCTGAAATGCCCGCCCGCCCAATCGGATCCGTCACCCGCCGCGGTCTCTTCTCGCTCGCCGGAGCCTCGGCGGCACTCGCGGCGAGCCCGTCGGTCGCGCGCACATTCGGCAGCGGCTTTACCCACGGCGTTGCAAGCGGGGAGCCGCATTCGGACAATGTCCTGTTATGGACGCGCTATGTCGGCGAGGCGGAGACGACGCTCGATTGGCAGGTGAGCGAGAGCGCGGATTTCGCGTCGACAGTCTCTGAAGGAAGTGTGATCGCATCGCCGAACCGCGATTGGTGCGCGAAGGCGATCGCAAACGGCCTCACGCCGGACCGCTGGTATTTCTACCGCTTCGTCGCGCCAGACGGGACGATGTCGGACACCGGACGCACTCGCACGCTTCCCGATGGGTCGACCGAAAGCTTCAGTCTCGCGGTCTTCTCGTGCTCCAATCTCGGCTTCGGCTGGTTCAATGCCTATGGCCACGCGGCCGAAGCGAACGATTGCGACCTCGCGCTCCATCTTGGCGACTATATCTATGAGTACGGCGCTGGGACCTATCCGTCCGAAGATCAAGCGCTTCCGATGCGCGGACTCAATCCCGATAGCGAGATTGTAGCGCTCGCCGACTATCGCCTGCGTTACGCCACCTACCGCGCCGACCCGGATCTCAGGCGCCTTCACCAGGTCATGCCGATGATCAGCGTGTGGGACGACCATGAAAGTGCCAATGACAGCTGGAAGGAAGGAGCGCAGAACCACCAGCCCGAAACCGAAGGCGAGTGGGAGGTACGCAAGGCTGCCGCCAAGCGGGTTTACCGCGAATGGATGCCGGTGTCGGACGAGCCCTATGCCACCTACGATATCGGCGATCTGGCGACCCTGTTCAGGCTCGATACGCGGCTCGAAGGGCGCGAAGAGCAATTCAGTCTCGCCAAAATCCTCGACGGTGCGACCACTCCGGAAGAGGCCGCCGCTTCGCTTATAGCCTTCCGCGACGGCGATTGGACCAATGCCGATCGGCAATTGCTCGGCGCAGCGCAGGAGCAATGGCTGGCTGATGGGCTTGCCGCCTCGAGCGCGCGCGGCGTCAAATGGCAGGTGCTGGTGCAACAGGTGCTGATGGGCAACCTCAAGACCCCGCCCAGCATTATCAGCGCGATCAGCGACGACATGCCCGAATTCGTGCGCCAACGCCTGCTCGCCGCCGCGCTTGCGAGTTCGGCGGGACTGCCCGCAAACATGGATGCTTGGGACGGCTATCCTGCCGCGCGCGAGCGGGTGCTTAAGTCCGCGCTCGAAGCCGATGCCAACCTGCTCGTGCTCGCAGGCGACACGCATAATGGCTGGGCGTTCGAGCTTGATCACGACGGAACGAAAGCGGGCGTCGAGTTTGGAGTGCCGGGCACGACATCGCCCGGCCTTGAAAACTCGCTTCGCTCGATCCCACCTGCGGATTTCGCGCGCTCGGTGGTGCAGGCGAACGAGGGCCTCAAATGGGCCGACACCTCGCAACGCGGCTATATGGCGGTCGAGCTCAAACCCGAATGCGCGACGACCGAATTCCGCTTTGTCGACACCATCAAGACGCGCTCGACCCGCCTTGCCGGGACAAAGCGGGTCGAGGGTGCAGCCGGAACGCACCGGCTGGAAGTTTAGCCGTCCGGCTCAATCGCGGCTGAATATCTCCTCGATCGGCAGGCCGAACACATCCGCGATCTTGAAGGCGAGCGGGAGCGAGGGATCGTAACGGCCTTTTTCGATCGCGTTGACGCTCTGGCGGCTGACCTCGAGCCGTTCGGCGAGATCCTGCTGCGACCAGTCGCGCTCCGCGCGCAGCACCTTGAGGCGGTTCTTCATGCGCGCCACCGCACGATCGGCGCCGCCAGGCCGAACATCGCGATCCAGATGGCCCCAACCCATTGCGGCCCGGTAGTCACGACATCGTAGACCTCAAGAAAATTCCAGATCGTGACAATCACGAGCGTGGCCGCCGTTCCCGCCAGAACCTGTTTGACCAACAGGAAGCGCTGGTATTCGTCATCGCATTCGACCAGCACCCTGAACAGCGCCCAGAACACCCCGCAGATCGGAAGCGCGGTTGCGAACGCGAGAGCGATCCGCAGCGAAGAGGACAACTCGTATGATTTTTCCAGCGTCAGCCCGGCAGTCAGGATCGCGACATAGGCTGTCATGAAGCCGATTATGCGCCAAGTATAGGCTTTCATATATCCGGGCGTGCTCATCGGATCTCTCCATAAGTGCCGTATTTGATCTTGTTGGCGATGCCGCCGATTCCGATTCCGATGCACCACAGGGTCGGCCACCAGAATGCGGCGACCGGATCGACCTGACCGTAGGTTTCAAGGAAGCCCCAGACCGCCGCCATGGTGAAGGCGACACCGGTGGCGATCAGCCCCTGGCGGACATAGAGCAGGCGGAAAAACTCGTCCTTCTCCTCGACGATCAGCGCGCCGAAGATCCAGATCACCCCGGCAAAGGAAAGGCCGGGCAAGAGCGCGAGCAAAAAGGCGAGCGGGCCGGTGAGGCCGCGATCCTCGATCAGGTTTTCGGCGAGGAACAGGGTGATGAGGTAGAACGCCATGACGAGCGCCATGCGGGTAAGGTAACGCTGGCTCGCCTTGCCCTTGGACTGGCGCAGCGTCTTCACGAACGCGAACACCATCAGCGCCGTCGGGATCACGGCAAGGACATAGGCGGTGGTGATATCGATCGCGTCCGACTTCCACAGGAACAATACGCCGAGCGCGCCGAGGACGGATGAGGCGGCGGCAATCAGGCAGGCCCGGCCCTGATGCGCGGCGTCGCTTTCGGCTCTGCCGTTCATGACGCGCTCTTTCTGGCGCACATTCCGCCCGGGCTCAGCGATGCCCAAGCGGCGCCGGTCAAACCGAGCACGACGACGAAACTCGTCTTGTCGCTGAGGCCGTTGGTGCTGGCGATGAGGGCGGCGGCGAGGATCGCCCCGGCCCAGACCAGCGAGTGTAGAATCCGTGACATAAGGAAAGCTCCCTTTCAACTATGGAAAGGAGGCTTGTCATAGATTCGGTTGAATGTCAAGCAAACTTTCCAAAAAGGAGCGAGTGCTTTCCGTTTCGGACCACCCGCACTCCGGTAATGACATCGCAACCCGGCTCGCTTATATGTCCCGCTATGGCCAAGCTGCTGACCATCACCACAACGACTACCACCTCGGATATCCGGGGGCGGTCGCTGTTGGTCTAGTCCGACGCTGCCGCCACCCGGCTTCGGGTGGCGCGGTGTCCTCCCGAAATCGTCCACTGAACAAACACCGCCCTTCCGGTGCGCGCCCGCATGTTCTAGGGCGCGCGGCAAACGAATTTGGAAAGACGATGACCGAACTCTTGAAGATCAGCCTTCCCGATGGATCGGTGCGCGAGATGGAAGCCGGATCGACTCCCGCCGACGTCGCGGCCGCGATCGGCCCTGGCCTTGCCAAGGCCGCGCTCGCCGCGCGTGTGAACGGCGAAGTGCGCGATATCAATCGGCCTTTCGAAGGCGACGCCAGACTCGAACTCATCACTTCGAAGGACGAGAAGGAAGCGCTCGAACTGGCGCGTCACGATTACGCCCACGTCCTCGCCGAAGCGGTGCAGGCGCTGTGGCCGGGAACCCAGATCACCTTCGGTCCCGCGACCGACGACGGCTTCTACTACGACGTGATGGCCCCGCCTTCGCGCGAGCCCTTCAGCATGGACGATCTGCCCGCGATCGAGGAAAAGATGCGCGAGATCATCAGGTCGGACAAGCCGCTGCGCCGCGAGGTCTGGACCCGCGAACAGCTGATCGAGAAATGGGAAAAGGAAGGCGAGACCTTCAAGGCCGAATGGGCGAGGGAGTTGCCCGAGGACGAGGAGCTGACGGTCTACTGGTCGGGCGATGACTGGCTCGACATGTGCCGCGGGCCGCACCTATCCAGCACCGGCAAGCTCGATCCCGATGCCTTCAAGCTGATGCGGGTTGCAGGCGCCTATTGGCGCGGCGACCAGAAAAACGCGCAGCTCACCCGCATCTATGGCACCGGCTGGCTCAACAAGAAGCAGTTGAAAGCCCACCTCCACCGGCTGGAGGAGGCGGCCAAGCGCGATCATCGCAAGCTCGGGCGCGAGATGGACCTGTTCCACCTCCAGGAAGAGGCGCACGGGAGCGTTTTCTGGCACCCCAAGGGCTATCGCATCTGGCGCGAGCTCGAGGCCTATATGCGCCGCAAGATGGACGGCGGCGGATATCGCGAGATCAAGACCCCACAGGTGATGGATGCGCGCCAGTGGGAGCAATCCGGCCATTGGGGCAAATACCGCGAAAACATGTTCGTGATCCCCGACGAGGTGCCCAACACCGAGGACGATGGCCCGGTCATCAGCGGCGAGGCCGACTGGATGGCGCTGAAGCCGATGAACTGCCCCGCGCACGTCCTCGTCTTCAAGCAGGGCATCACCTCCTATCGCGACCTGCCGATCCGGCTGGGCGAAATGGGTTGCTGCCACCGCAACGAACCGCACGGCGCGCTTCACGGCCTTATGCGCGTCCGCCAGTTCACGCAGGACGATGCGCATATCTTCTGCACCGAGGAGCAGGTGGTCGAGGAGGTGCGCAGGTTCTGCGAGCTTGCCGACGGGGTCTACAAGGATTTCGGCTTCAAATACGAAATCAAGCTCGCCCTGCGGCCCGAGCAGCGGTTCGGCCCCGATGCGGATTGGGACAAGGCCGAGCAGGAACTGCGCGACGCGGTGATCGAGGCCGGCATGGCGACCGAGGAATTCGGCTGGGAAGAACTGCCGGGCGAAGGCGCGTTCTATGCGCCCAAGCTCGAATGGCATCTCACCGATGCGATCGGGCGCACCTGGCAGGTCGGCACGATCCAGTCCGACCGCGTGCTGCCCGAACGGCTCGACGCGACCTATATCGGCGAGGATGGCGAAAAGCACCGCCCGGTCATGCTGCACCGCGCGATCTTCGGCTCCTACGAGCGTTTCATCGGTATCCTGATCGAACATTATGCGGGGCGTCTGCCGGTCTGGCTCGCGCCGGTCCAGGCAGTGGTCGCGCCGATCGTCTCGGATGTCGATGGCTATGCCCAGGAGGTCGAGGCGAAACTCGCTGCGGCGGGCATCCGTGTGACCTCGGACCTTCGCAACGAGAAGATCAATTACAAGATCCGCGAACACTCGCTTGCGAAAGTCCCGCACCTGCTTGTGGTCGGCAAACGCGAGGCCGAGGACGGCACTGTCGCGATCCGCACTCTGGGCGAAAAGGACCAGCGGGTGATGAGCGTGGACGAGGCGCTTGCCATGCTGACCGCCGAGGCGACCCCGCCCGACTTGCGGGGCTGATACTTGGAATTCCTCGCAGGGTTCAGCGCGGTGCAGATCGCGGTCGCGGTTGCGGCCACGCTCGGTGCGGCGTTCATCCGGGGGCTGACGGGCTTCGGCTTCGGTATCTTGCTGGTGCCGATTCTCGCGCTCGCCCTCACCCCGGTCGAGGCGGTGCTGGCGATCAACATAATGGCAGGATTGCTCGCGCTGACCGAAATCAGGTTGATCCTGCGCGAGGCTGAAAAGAGCGCGCTGACGATCAGTATATGGGTGGCGATCGGCACTGCGCCGGGTCTGATGCTGCTTGCTGCAACGCCGCCAGGACTGGCCCGTTTTCTGATCGCCCTCGTCGCGCTTTCCGCCTTTATCGCCGTGCTTTTGCCGAGGCACGGCCCGGCGCAACCGGGTACGGTCACGACCACGGCGGTCGGATTGTCGGCGGGTCTGCTCACCGGCTTCGCCGCCATGCCCGGGCCGCCGGTCGTGCCTTATTATGTCGGGCGCGACATTCCGCGTACCACCGCCAAGGCATCCATGATCGGGATTTTCGGCGTCGCCGCGGCCGCGGGTGTTGCGTCGGGGACTGCCATCGGCGTGCTCGAATGGCGGATCGTCTGGCTTGGCCTGGCGCTCTTCCCGCTGGTGCTCTTTGGCAACTGGCTCGGGTCGCTCGCCTTCGGGAAGGTGAGCGACGCGCTGTGGCGCAGCTTTGTCGGTGTCGTGCTTGCGGCAGCGGCCATCGCGGCGCTGGTCAAACTGGTCTAGGGCACGCAGGCGATGTTCGGGTTTTCGGCTGAAGTCATTATCGTGGCAATTCTTGCAGCACTTGCAGCCGGCTTCGTACGCGGGCTTGCAGGCTTTGGCTTGTCGGTCGTGCTCGTCCCCGTGCTGCAACTCGAAATCGCACCGCAAGCCGCGGTTTTGGTGGGGATCGTGTCGCTGTTCCTCATCGGCCTCACCGATATCGGGCGGATCCGCCGCGACGCGGACAGGAGCGCAGTCCCGCTGACGCTGATCGCGCTCGCCTGCATGCCGCTCGGGCTTTGGGCACTCATCGCGCTCCCCGCCGATTGGGCGCGCTTCCTGATCGCGCTGGTTTCGCTTGGAGCCTTCGTTCTCGTCGTGGTGCCGCTCGGCAAGGTTACGATGCCGCGCAAACCGGCGCTTGCAATCTCGGGCTTCGCAACCGGATTTTTCGGCGGGTTCGCAGGGATGCCGGGGCCGGGCATGGCACCGTTCTATCTTCGGGGAAAGCTCGATCCGAGACAGGCGCGCGCCTCGATGATGGCGATCTTCCTTATCCTCACCCCGCTATCGGCGATCTTTTTCCTGGCGCTCGGAGTTGGCAGCTGGCGCGAGGTGGCGCTCGCGGCGGCCTTGTTCCCGGCGGTGCTGATCGGAGACTGGTTTGGCCACCGCGCTTTCGGGCGCGTAACCGCCACGCAATGGCAGGTCGCGACCGCTCTCGTGCTGGGCGGTGCGGCGGTCGGAGCGCTCGCGAAACTCGTTTAGTAGGGGAGTGGCTGTCCGGCGAGGATCAACGCTGCGGCGCAGCCGAGCACGATTGCCGAACGCAGGATTTCCGCCTGCCGCGTCTGCGCGGTCTCAAGAGCGGTCTTCGAAAGGGCAATGGCCTTGATCATGTCCGCCAGTTTCGCGGCAAAATCCTAATCAGGTCTTAACGCGGCGCTCAGTTCGCTCGGGGCATTTGCTGGCTGGCGCAGTGAAATCCGCCGCCGCCTGCAAGCACCGCGTCTGCGGCAAGGCCGACCGTTTCCCGGTCGGGGAAGAGCGCGGCGATCGCCTCTACGCCCCTCTCATCATGTGGCGATCCGAAGGTCGGGACCACGACAAGGTTGGTCGTGATCGCGAAATTGACATAGCTCGCCGGTTCGATCCGGCCTTCGCGCTCGATCAATCCCGGCGAGGGAATGCGCTCCACATCGAGCCCAAAGTCCGATGCGCGCCGGGCCGCGTCCTCGTAGATGGAAGAATTGGGATCTTCCGGGCCGCTCGGTTCGGGCACGACCAGCCTTCCGGGAGCCACGAAACGCGCAAGGTTGTCGACATGGCCGTCGGTATGGTCGTTCACGAGCCCGTCGCCGAGCCAGAGCACGCGGGTGAAACCGAGCGTTCGGGCAAGTTCGGCTTCGATCTCCTCGCGGGTCATGTCGGGATTGCGGTTGGGGTTGAGCAGGCACTGCTCGGTCGTCGCGACAAGACCGGTCCCGTCGCCATCGAGTGCGCCGCCTTCGAGCACCATCGGCGATGTCTCGAGCGGCAGGCCTAGGCCCTGCGCAAGCTCGGCCCCGATCGCCTCGTCGCCCGGCATCTCGTATCTTCCGCCCCAGCCATTGAAGCCGAAACGGCGCGCCGCACGAATGCCGTTTTCCTCGACAACCAGCGGCCCGGTATCCCGCAGCCAGATATCGCCGTAGACCCGCCTCTCGAGCGTCACCTTGCCACTGACAAGTTCACGCGCCCGCGCTTCGTTCGCCTCGTCGCGGACCAGCAGGCGCACGTCCTGACCGCTCTCGGCAACCGCGTTCGCAAAGGCCGCGATCTGCTCCTGCGCGCGATCGAGATAGCCCGGCCATTCCTCGGCCAGATGCGGAAAGCCGATCCACAGCCAGTCCTGCGGTGCCCATTCAGGGGGCATGAGGACGGCCATGGATCGGATCCCGTTTCGTCGTGCGCGCGGGCTCAGCAGCCGGTTTCGGAGCTGGCGCAGCTTTCATCGCGGGTGGCGCGGAATTCGTCGCCCTCGTTCCAGTTCGGCCAGCTCGTGCTTTCCGCCATCATCCGGCCGATGCGATAGAACAGCTGGAGATCCTGCATCACACCCGACCAGTCCCAGTTCTCGTCGAACTCGTCCTTGGGCCCGTGGTAGCGGTTCGTGCGATAATCGTCCGCGATCGCCTTGCCGGCTTCACGCCCGCCTTCGACGAGGTCTTCGCCCCCGTCGACATAAAGCATGGGCACGCCCTGCTTGGCGAAAGCGAAGTGGTCCGAACGATAGTAGTATCCGGCTTCTGGATTAGGGTTAGGTGTTGGAACCCGCCCGTCGGCCGCTAGCGCGGCATTGAGGAACGCGTCGAGCTCCGACTTGCCCGGACCGACTACCGTCACGTCCTTGGAAGGACCGGCGACGAGAAAGGCATCCATGTTGATGCCGCCAACCGTCTGATCGAGCGGGAAGACCGGATTCGATGCGTAGTAATACGCACCGAGCAGGCCCGATTCCTCTGCAGTGACCGCAAGAAAGACGAGGCTGCGACGGGGCGGGCCTGCCTTTGCGTGCGCTTCGGCAAGGGCAACGAGAGCGGCAGTACCGGTCGCATTGTCGACCGCACCATTGCAGATATCGTCACCATCGGGCGCGGGCTTGCAGCGACCGAGGTGGTCCCAGTGCGCGGTGTGGATGACATATTCGTCGGGCGCTTCGCTACCCGGCAGGATGCCGATCACGTTCTGCGACGAGAATGTGCGGATATCGTTTTCAAAGCTGGTCGAAGCCTTGAGCCCGAGATCGACCGCCTTGAACCCCTGTTTCTTGGCGGCGGACGAAAGGGCATCGAGATCCTGACCTGCGGCGGCAAGAATTTCACGCGCCACATTCTTTTGCACCCAGCCGTTCACATTGGTCATCGGCGGAGGATTGTCACCGCGTGCAGGGTAGGCCTGCGGGCCCGACCATGAGCTTTCGACGACGTTCCAGCGATAGCTCGCGGGTTCGGTGTCGTGGACGATCAGCGCACCTGCCGCGCCCTGGCGCGCGGCTTCCTCGTACTTGTAGGTCCAGCGGCCGTAATAGGTCATCGCCTTGCCGTTGAAGGTGCCTTCGAGATCCTCGCTTTCCCAGTCCGGATCGTTGACAAGGATCACCACCGTTTTGCCGGTGACGTCGACGCCTTCATAATCGTTCCAGCCGCGTTCGGGCGCATTGATTCCGTAACCGACGAATACGAGTTCACTGTTGGCCAGCTGCGTGGAGGCGTCTTCGCGATAGGTCACGCCGACCCATTCGCTGCCAAAATCGTAGACGAGATCAGTCTCGCCATCGGTGATGGTGAGCGGGGCGAAGTTCTTGCCGGTGATCTCCACCAGAGGCACTTCCTGCACCCAGCTATCGCCATTGCCCGGCTGCAGCCCGGCGGCCTCGAAGCGTTCGGTGAGCAACGCGACGGTCAGTTCCTCGCCTTTCGTGCCAGGCATCCGGCCTTCGAATTCATCACTCGAAAGCTGGCGGGTGATGTCTTTCATCGTGTCTACGGAAAGCTCGCCCGGTTCGACTTCGGGAATATCGAGCTCGGGTGCGTCGCTGCCGCCCGGCATCATATCGCATGATGCAAGGGCGAGCGCGCCTGCGAGAAGGCCGGAAAGGCCGATCGCGCGTTTAATCATCGAAGGTGGTCCTCTCATCCAGTAATCTGATGGCGCTTCTCTTGCAGAGCGGCGGGGGCACTGCAAGAGAAGCAAATATGAGCAGCGAGGCGATGGCGGACTGGCATGGGGCACTGGAGCGCGCCGAGGCGCATTCGCCCTTCCTCAAGCGCGCGCTCGAAAGGCAGCCGGGTCTCCGCGATCTCTTGGCGGCGGGCGATGGGGAGGCGGCGCTTCAATGGTCGCGCAAGCAGGGCGAGTGCGAAGACGTGATGGTTGCCCTCAGGCGTGAGCGGCAGGCGCTTGCTGCGGCAGTCGCGATCGGCGACCTTGCGGGCGCATTCCCGCTATCCAGGGTGGTGCAAGAACTCAGCAACTTCGCGGACCGCGCGCTCGACCGGGCGATCCGCGCTGCGATCGAGGAGCGTACGGGCAAAGACGACCCGACCGGTTTCATCGCGCTGGCGCTCGGCAAGCAAGGGGCGCACGAACTCAACTATTCCTCGGACATCGACCCCATCCTGCTGTTTGACCCCGAGACGCTCAGCAGGCGCGAAACCGACGACCCGGGCGATGCAGCGCAGCGATATGCGAGGCGCGTGGTCAAGCTGCTCGGTGAGAACACGGCAGATGGGTACGTGCTGCGCGTCGACCTCAGGCTGCGTCCGGCGAGCGAGATCAGCCCGCTTGCCGTGCCCTATGGTTCGGCGCTGAAGCATTATCAGGGCGAAGCGCTTGCATGGGAGCGGGCGGCCTATGTCCGCGCACGCGCGGCGGCTGGCGATATCGGGCGCGGCCGCGAATTCCTCGAAGCGATTCGCCCTTTCATCTGGCGACGCGATCTCGACTTCGGAGCGATCGAGGAAATCCGCGAGCTCACCCGGCGGATTCGCGAAAGCTACAAGGGGCCGCCCCACCCGGGCCCCGGCTTCGATTTGAAGCGCGGACGCGGCGGCATTCGGGAAATCGAATTCTACGCGCAGACCCACCAGCTGATCCATGGCGGGCGAGACCAGAGCCTGCGTGTGCGCGGGACGCGCGAGGCGCTTGACGCGCTGGCTGCGGCGGGCCGGATTGAGCCGGAGCACGCGGCGATCCTTGGCGAAGGCTATGATCGCCTGCGGCAGGTGGAACACCGTTTGCAGATGGTACACGATCGGCAGACCCACACATTGCCCGAACCGAATGCGCTCGATAATGTCGCGCAGCTCGACGGCTTGGCCGATAGCGCGGCATTGGTCGACGAGCTGGCCGAATTGTCGGAACGCTGCGGGACCATTTATGAGCAGCTGATTGGCGAGCGCGACAAAAGCGATGTCGCAATTTCTCAGCCGGAAAAGATGGCGGACACGCTCTCAGAAAAAGGGTTTGCCGAACCCGACCGTCTGGCTGAACGGATTGCAGGATGGCGTGACGGTCGTTTCCAGTCGCTGCGCTCCGCGCAGGCGATCGAGGCGTTCGACCGGCTGCTCCCAGCGCTTATCGATGCGATTGCCGCGAGCGACGATCCCGATCGCGCCGTCGTACGCTGGGAGGCGATTCTCGAACGCGCGCCCTCCGCAATCACGCTCTTTCGCCTGCTCGATGCGCGACCCGCCCTGCTCGACCGGCTGGTAGCGACGCTCACCCTAACCCCAAGACTTTCTGACGAACTCGCGCGGCGCCCCGAATTGCTTGATACTTTGCTCGACCGCGAGGCGCTCGAGCTACCGGGGTCGGTTGAAGAGATCATCGCGCGGATCGAAGCTGCGGCAGAGCGCCCTGACTACGAAGCCACGCTCGATGCGATCCGGGTGGTCACGGGAGAAATACGCTTCGCGCTCGGCGTACAGCTTATAGAAGGACTGTCCGACCCGCTGGACATTGCCGCCGCCCTCTCGCGCACCGCCGAAGCGGGGCTGCAGGTGGCAGTGCGTGAAACCGAGAAGGAATTCGCAACCGCGCATGGACGCATCGAAGGGAGCGAACTGCTCGTTCTCGGCCTGGGGCGGCTGGGAGGTGGAGCGCTGACCCACGCGTCCGACCTCGACATCGTATACCTCTTCACCGGTGATTTCTCCGCCCAGTCGGACGGCAGGCGCCCGTTGGGCGGGACGCATTACTTCAATCGTCTCGCCAGCCGCGTCAGCGCCGCATTGTCGGTGCCAACCGCGCAGGGCGCGCTGTACGAAGTCGACACGAGATTAAGGCCGCAAGGCGTGCAAGGCCCGCTCGCGGTCAGCTGTGAAGCCTTTGCCAAATATCAGGAGGAAAAAGCCTGGACATGGGAGCATATGGCGCTTGCGCGCTCGCGGGTGCTCGTGGGGTCGCAAGGCGCGCGCGCAGATCTCAAAGCCATCGTCGACAGCGTGGTGCGAAAGCCGCGCGACGAGGAGAAGCTCCGCAAGGCTGTAACCTCGATGCGTGCCGAGATGGCCGAGCACAAGCAACCCGGTGGCCCACTCGACGTGAAACTGCTGCGCGGCGGGCTCGTCGATTTCGAGTTCATCATTCACTTCCTGCAATTACGCGGTGGTCGAGAGCTTGCCGCCTCGCACGTCGAAGCCTTCGATCCCGACCTTGGCGCGGCGATTCCGGGCCTTATCGCAGCGGGGCTTCTCCCGGCGGAGATCGCTTCGGCTTACGACCTGATGACACGAATGCTGGTCGCCGGAAGGCTGCTTGCGCCCAAGGTCGAACAGCCACCCGAGAGCGCGGCCCGGGCGCTTGCGAAGGCGTGCGGCGAGAAGACCTTCGATGACCTCTTGCATCGCCTTACCAATGCGCGGCAAAGCGTCATGGTCTTGTGGAGCAACATCCTCGGCGAACGGATCGAGGACGAAAAACCGGAAGGAAAGCAATGAGCGACGCACCAGCAGCTGGCGACATGATGCCCGATATCGCCATGGAATCCCCCGACGGCGGATCGGTTAGACCATCCGACTTCAGGGGCAATAAGCTCGTCATATTCTTCTATCCGAAGGACAACACGCCCGGCTGCACGACCGAGGCGAAGGACTTCACTGCGCTGAAGCCGGAATTCGACAAGGCCGGCGTCGAACTGCTCGGTGTGAGCAAGGACAGCGCGAAGAAACACCAGAATTTTATCGCCAAGCACGATCTCAAGACCCCGCTCGCGACCGATGCGGAGGAAGGCGGGCTGTCCGATGCGCTCGGCATCTGGACCGAGAAGAAGATGTACGGGAAAACCTATATGGGCATGGTCCGCACTACATATCTTGTCGACGAGGATGGCAGGATCGCGCAGGTCTGGAACAAGGTGAAGGTGAAAGGACACGCCGAAGAAGTGCTCGAGGCCGCAAAGGCGCTCTGACGCCGAATCGCGAATCGCCATGCAAAGTGTTGCCTCCGCCATCCGCTCGGCGCTGCTGACCGCCGAACCGCGCGCCAAGTGTTTCGCGACTCGCGATCTCGTCCGCCGTTGGCGCAGAGGCGAGCTGGATTGGCGCTTTGACGTCACAATGCCCGACAAGCCCGCCTGGCCCGAAGAGCCCGAGCTGCTGCCGCCGAACGCGATGCCCAAGCGCGGCAAGTTCGGATCGGAACGGGCGCGCATCGCGCTTTGGCACAGCCTTGCGCATATCGAGTTCGTCGCGATCGATCTCGCGCTCGACATGGCGGGACGGTTCGGCGAAGCGATGGGAGAGGAATTCGTCAGCGATTTCCTATCGGTAGCAGCCGACGAGGCAATGCATTTCGCACTGCTTTCACGGAAACTCAATGCGCTCGGCAGCCGATACGGGGCGCTCCCCGCGCATGCGGGATTGTGGGAGGCCGCGCATGGGACCCGGCACGATGTCGCAGCGCGGCTGGCGGTCGTGCCCATGGTGCTCGAAGCGCGCGGTCTTGACGTCACCCCCGCGACACTAAGACGGGTGCGCGGAGCAGGCGACGAGCATGGCGCGAAGATCCTCGAAAGAATCCTTGACGACGAAATTAACCATGTTGCTTTCGGGACCAAGCACTTCTTGAGAATCGCCAAAACCCTAGGAAAACCGCCAGAATCGCTTTGGCAGCGACTCGTTCGGGAACACTTCAGGGGGGCGCTTAAGCCGCCATTCAACGATTCAGCGCGTCTTGCAGCCGGTTTGTCGCGGGATTTCTACGCGGAAGTTGCGCATTAAGATTTACGCCCGATAACTGACGCTCACTTCGCGAGGGCGCTCCAATGCCCCTGAACAGTTGAACGTGCGGAATTAGGGATTGTTCCGCATTCGCCGAAAAAATTTTCGGCTCAACGCCATTGAAAACGTGGGACAAACCCACGGCAAAGGACGGGTCACAATGAACGCTTTTGTCAAGCGTCACACTTTGAAAGCGACCGCCGCATTCTGCGCCGCTGCGTCGCTCATGGCCGCAGCGCCTGCTGCTGCAAACGCCAACGCCAATGCAAATGCTGCCGCCGATGTCACCGCTCCGGTGAAGGAAGCCAAGGCCGAGAGCCTGACTTCGGGCGATCCGCGCTTTCGCCAACTCTTCGCGAGCTGGACCGCGCTCGACCAGGCCGGCCCCGGCGCTCCTGTCGAGCAACAGCCGATCGTCGCAGTGCCTTCGCGCAGCCCGCTTGCCGGATCGCGCCTCACCAGCGGTTACGGCATGCGCAACCACCCGGTGCTCCGCAAGCGTGCGCGCCACAAGGGCGTCGACCTTGCTGCACCGACCGGCACGCCTGTATACGCGACGGCTGACGGCATCGTCGGCCGCGCCGACTGGTTCTCGAGCTATGGTCTCTACATCGCCATCGATCATGGAGCGGATCTCGAGACCCGCTATGCCCACATGTCGAAGCTCGCCGTTGCTGCTGGCGACACGGTCAAGAAAGGCGACGTGATCGGCTATGTCGGATCGACCGGTCGTTCGACCGGCCCGCACCTTCACTATGAAGTTCGCGTTGACGGGGTTGCAGTCAATCCGATTCCCTATATGGTGGAAACCGAGGCACAGGTCGCGCTTGGTGACGAGAGCAAGCTGACCGGCACCGGCGGCAAGTAAGCCATCCGGACAGATTACCCGCCTGGAAGCGGGTCGGACATTGGAGAGGGTGTCCGAACATGGGCGGCGGGTCTTCCCGCCGCCTTTTTTTGCGTCATGATTCTGTCACATAATCCGTCACTTCGCGCCGAATTCGATTTCGCTTGAGTGCCGGCCCGTGCCCGTTAGGTTTCTTTCTCAAGAGAGACAGGCGCGCCAGCCATCTGGCGTGTGAGGGAGAAACAAATGAGCATGCATCCGATCGCGCACGCCGCGAATCGCCCGGACCATCCTGCCGTGATCATGGCGGGCAGCGGCGAGCAAATGACCTTTGGCGAAATGGATGCGGAGGCAAACCGCTTTGCGCAGATGCTTCGCGCACGCGGCCTTGGCGCGGGCGATGCATTCGCAGTGTTGCTCGAAAACCGGATCGAGTTTTTCACCCTGGTCTGGGGGTCGCAGCGTGCAGGCACGATGCTGGTGCCGATCTCGACCCGGCTCACCGCACCCGAGATCGCCTATATCCTGCGTGACAGCGGTGCTCGGTTCCTCATCACCTCGAGCACGTTCGAGAGCGTGTTGCCCGGAGTGCGCGAGGAATGCCCCGATATTCCCATTCTTGTCATGGATGCGGAAGGGGAGGACAGCTTTGCCAGCGCCCTCGCAGCCCAGCCAGCCGAACCGATTGAAGATCAGAGCGCGGGCATGGTGATGCTCTATTCCTCCGGCACGACCGGGCGGCCCAAAGGTATCCAGCCCGCTCCTCCCGAAGATCCAGATCCCCAGGCGGCGATCCCGCTCATGGGTCTCGCCATAATGGCTGCGGGAATGCCGGCCGATGGATCGATGGTCTACCTGTCGCCCGCACCGCTTTATCATGCGGCCCCGATCGGGTGGGCATCGACCGTCCATCGGCTTGGCGGGACCGTCGTGGTCATGGAGAAGTTCGACCCCGAAGCCGCCTTGAAGGCGATCCAGGATTACAAGGTCACTGACAGCCAGTGGGTTCCGACCCACTTCGTGCGCTTCCTGAAACTCGATCCCGAAATCCGCACGAAATACGACCTGTCGAGCCACCAGCGTGCGCTTCACGCCGCAGCGCCATGCCCCGTCCCGATCAAGCGGGAAATGATCGAATGGTGGGGGCCGATCGTGAACGAATATTACGCCGGCAGCGAAGGAATCGGCATGACGCTTATCAAGTCCGAGGAATGGCTGACCCATCCCGGCAGCGTCGGCAAGGCGATTTACGGGACCCTCCATGTCTGTGGCCCGGACGGCGAAGAAGTGCCCGCAGGGACCGATGGCCTCATCTATTTCGAGAACGCACTTCTCCCAACCTATCACAACGATCCGGACAAGACGCGCGAGGCTAAGCATCCGAAAGGCTGGATGACGCTGGGCGATATCGGCCATGTCGATGGGGAGGGTTTTCTCTATCTCACCGATCGCAAGAGCCACATGATCATCTCGGGCGGCGTGAACATCTACCCGCAGGAGATCGAGAACCTGCTGGTGACGCACGACAAGGTGATGGACGCAGCGGTCATTGGCGCGCCAGATCCCGATCTCGGCGAAAAAGTCGTGGCGGTGGTTCAGCCGGTCAACATGGGCGATGCAGGCGATGATTTCGAAGCCGAACTTCGCGATTTCCTCGCGCCCAGTCTTTCGAAGATCAAGATGCCCAAATTGTTCGATTTCCGGCCCGACCTCCCGCGCGAGGCCAATGGCAAGCTCTACAAGCGCGAGCTGCGCGACGAATACGAAGCTAGGGCGCGGGAGAGCGCATGATGGGAGACGAGGCGATCCTTCCGACCGAGATCGCCAAGCAGGTGATCGATCCGCACGCTTATGGCGAATGGCACGGGTTGCTCGACACCTTCGACCGGCTGCGAGAGGAAGCGCCCGTCGCCAAGGTCGTACCCGAGGTCGAGGGTCTGTTCGAGCCCTTCTGGCTCGTCACACGCTATGACGACGTGATGCGGATTTCGAAGGATAACGCGACGTTCCTCAACAATCCCAAGCCGGTCGTTTTCAGCTTCGCCGATGCAATCGAATTCAGCCGCGCGGCGACCGGATCGAACATGTTGGTGGATTCGCTCGTCGTGTTTGACGCGCCGATCCATCCGAAATACCGCAAGCTGACGCAGGACTGGTTCATGCCGCGCAACCTCGCGCGGATCGAAGGCGAGATCCGGGAACTCGCGCACCGTACGGTCGACCGCATGATCGCTGCCGGGCCCGAATTCGATTTCGTGAAGGAAGTCGCAGGCCCCTATCCCTTGCGCGTGGTGATGCAGATCCTCGGCGTGCCACCCGAGGACGAGCCGCGTATGCAGATGCTCACCCAGCAGCTCTTCGGCGGACAGGACAAGGATCTGTCGGGCTCGGGCATGGACCAGATGACGCCGGAACAGGTGGTGCAGATCGTCGCCGGGGCGGTAAAAACCTTCGAGGATTACTTCGCGCAGCTCGCCGAGGATCGCCGTGCCAAACCAACCGAAGATGTCGCGAGCGTCATCGCCAACGCCACCGTCGATGGACAGCCGTTGCCGCCGCGCGACATGGCGGGGTACTACATCATCGTCGCGACCGCCGGGCACGATACGACCAGCGCGTCGACCGCAGGCGCGATGCAGGCGCTTGCCCACGATCCCGAGCAATGGGCGCGAGTGCGCACCGACCGCTCGCTGCTACCCGGCATCGTCGAAGAGGCGATCCGCTGGACAAGCCCTGTGCAGCATTTCATGCGCACCGCGGCCGAAGACGTCGAGGTCGGAGGACAGCAAATCAGGGCGGGCGACTGGATGATGATCAACTACGTCGCGGCCAATCACGATCCGGCGCAATTCGACAATCCTCGAAGGTTCGATGCGGCGCGCTCGCCCAACCGGCACCTGGCGTTCGGCGCGGGGGCGCACCAATGCCTGGGCCTGCACCTGGCCCGCCTCGAAATGCGGATCCTGTTCGAGACCTTGCTAGACCGGATCGAGAATGTCGAACCGGCGGGCGAAGCCCAACGGGCTACGAGCACGTTTGTCGGGGGATTGAAGAGCGTGCCGATCAAGATTTCGCCAGCCTAAGCCTACCATATGGGGTCTTGGCGCAATAAAACAAGGTAACGGCGAAAAGAAAAACGTATTCAATGCATTATTGAGACAGAATGTCCGATTTTCCTGTTATTTTCGGGCAACATGTGTTAATTGAGCATTCATGGGACGGATAGGGATCAAATTGAATAACGGGGGAATTCGGCGGTCTTTCATGAGGGCATTTCAATGATGATCCTCGAACCGTACAACCTGCCATTCGCAGTCGCGATTGCGCTGCTGGGCTTTGTCGCTATCGCCCAGATCATCGGCGCGGGCGACATGTTTGGCGGCGATGCCGACCTGGATCTCGATCTCGACATGGACGCCGATATCGATGCAGACATCGATATCGAAGGTGCCGAGACGATCTCGGGCGGCGGTTTCCTCTCGGGTCTCCTTAGCCTGATCGGGCTGGGCAAGGTTCCGTTTCTCGTCTGGCTGACCTTGTTCCTCGTCCTTTTCGCCGCGATTGGCGTATCGGGACAGGCGCTTGCCATCAGCCTGACCGGAAGTCCGCTGCACACCGGTCTTGCAGGCGTGCTTGCCGCGATTGCGGCGCTGCCTCTGACAGGCCTCGTATCGCGTCCGGTCGGAGCGATGCTGCCCAAGGACGAAACCAGCGCGGTCGGCCTCAACAGCCTGATCCGCCGCGACGCCCAGATCCAGATAGGGACCGCACAGGCCGGATCGCCTGCGCGTTCCAAGGTGATCGACATGCACGGCCATCCGCATTTCGTGATGGTCGAGCCGCACGACCCGAACGCTGTTCTCACGGAGGGGGAGACTGTCCTCCTGGTGCGCCGCGAAGGCGAGACGTTCTTCGCGGTGCAATACGAAAACCCACTGCTCGGTCTCGATTAATCGGGATCCTTTCGAGGCCGGGCCTCAATCCAGCGCGCGCGAAAAGCCCCAATGACGCGCCGCACACGCAACAGGAGGAATCATGGAATTTTTCGACATTTTAATGTGGGCGGCGGTGATATTCGTCGCCTTCCTGGTCATCGTGATCTCGATGACGATGCTCTATCGCCGCGCATCGAAGGAATTCGCCTTCGTGCGGACGGGTGTGGGCGGTGAGAAGGTCGTGATGAATGGCGGCGCGCTGGTGCTGCCGGTCTTCCACGAAACGATGCCGGTCAACATGAACACGCTGGTGCTCTCGGTCGTCCGCAAGGACGCAGAGGCACTGATCACGCTCGACCGCTTGCGGATCGACGTGAAAGCGGAATTCTATGTCCGTGTGCGACCCGATGCCGGATCGATCGCCATGGCGGCGCAAACGCTTGGCCAACGCACCATGCAGCCCGAAATGCTCAAGGACCTGGTCGAGGGCAAGTTCGTCGACGCGCTGCGCTCGGTCGCAGCGGGCATGAGCATGAACGAGCTGCACGAACAGCGCGCGGACTTCGTGCAAAAGGTGCAGCAAGTCTCCTCGAACGACCTTGCGATGAACGGTCTCGAGCTTGAATCGGTCTCGCTCACCGGTCTCGACCAGACGAGCATCGAACACTTCAATGCCAACAACGCGTTCGACGCCGAGGGTTTGACCAAGCTCACCGAGCAGATCGAGGCGCGCAAGAAGCTGCGCAACGACATCGAGCAGGACACGCGCGTCCAGATGGAGACCAAGAACCTCGAAGCCGACCAGCGATCGTTCGAGATCGGGCGCGACACTGAATATGCCCGTCTCCAGCAGGAGCGCGAGGTCGAAGTGCGGCGCGCTGCACAGACCTCGGAAATCGCCCGCGAACAGGCCGAGCGTAACCGCGAGGCCGAAGCGGCACGGATCGAGGCGAAGAAGCAGGTCGATGCGCAGCAGATCGAGGCCGACCGCCTCGTCGAAGAGGCGCGGATCGACCAGAAACGCGCGCTCGAAATCGCCCGGCAAGAACAGCAGATCGCTGTTCAGAACAAATCGCGCGAGGAAAGCCAGGCCAAGGCCGAAGCGGACGCAGCCCGTGCCAAGGCGGTTACTGCCGAAGAGCAGGTTGTCACTTCGCGCGAAACCGAGGTTGCCGAGCGTCTCAAGCGCATCGAGTTGATCGAGGCGGCAAAACAGGCAGAACGTGACGCTATCGGCATCAAGGTCGAGGCCGAGGCCGAGAAGGACGCCGCAACAAACCGCGCCGAGGCCGCGAGGCTGGAGGCGAAAGGTGAGGCCGATGCGGAGGTGCTGCGCGCCGAAGCAGACCGCGTGCGCTTCGAAGTCGAAGCGGCCGGCCAGCAGGCGATCAACGAGGCAGCCAACATCCTCTCGAACGACCAGATCAGCCTCCAGACGAAGCTGGCACTGCTCAAGGTGCTGCCGGAAGTCATTCGCGAAAGCGCGAAGCCGATGGAGGCGATCGATTCGATCAAGATCGTCCAGGTCGATGGCCTTACCAATGGCGGCGGTGGCAGCGGTGCGAATGGCGCCGGTGGAGGTGCAGGCGGTGGCTCGGGCAACCTTGCGACCGATGCCGTGTCCGCAGCGCTCGCCTACCGTGCGCAGGCGCCGGTGCTCGACGGGCTGATGAAAGAGCTCGGTCTCGACGGCTCCTCGCTCGGCACGTTGGTGCAGGCAGCAGCGCAAGACCCCAATGGCGACGCCGCCAAGGCCCTGTCGGAGCTGAGCTTCGACGATGCCGCGATCGAGCCGGAGGGCCTCGGGGTCCAGGGCGAAGAGCCCCGGGACGAAGCCGCCGAGTAACCGCTCTTAATTGCCACACAGAGACCCCGGGGTGTTTCGCCGCCCCGGGGTTTTTCTATGCCTGCTTCAGCAGCCGCTCGGCAATCGAGCGGACTTCCGCGCCCATATCTTCGCGTTCGAGAGCGAGTGCGAGAGTCGCTTCGACGAAGCCTGTCTTGCTGCCGCAATCATAGCGGTTGCCGTCGAAGGTCACCGCATGGAAGGGCTGGCTGCCGATCATTTTCGCCATCGCATCGGTCAGCTGGATCTCACCGCCTGCGCCCTTGCCCTGATTTTCGAGCACGCGCATGACTTCCGGCTGGAGGATATAGCGGCCGGAGACGATCTTGTTTGAAGGCGCATCGGCGACCGGGGGTTTCTCGACGAGGCCCCTGACCTCGGTGAGCGCACCCTCGCTCGCACCCGGTTCGATCACGCCGTAGCTCGAAACCTCCTCCATCGGCACTTCGAGCACGCTGATCAGGTTGCCGCCGACAGCTTCATACGCATCGACCATCTGCTTCATGCAGCCGGAGCCGCCTTTGTGCCCAATCATCAACTCGTCGGGAAGGAAGATCGCGAACGGTTCATCGCCCACGATCGCACGCGCGCACCAGATCGCGTGGCCGAGACCCATCGGCACCTGCTGACGCACCGTGATGATGTCGCCCGGCGTGGCGCGGGTGGATTCGAGCACCGACATGTCCTTGCCCCGCTCCGCCATCGTGTCTTCGAGCTCGTAGGCGACATCGAAATGTTCGACGATTGCGGTCTTGCCGCGCCCGGTGACGAAGATCATCTGCTCGATCCCCGCCTCGCGCGCCTCGTCCACCGCATACTGGATCAACGGCCGGTCGACGATCGGCAGCAACTCCTTGGGGATCGCCTTGGTCGCAGGGAGGAAGCGCGTGCCGAGTCCCGCAACGGGAAAGACGGCTTTCTTGATCGGTTTATGGCTGCTCATGGGTTCTCGGTTAGGGCCTTGGTTCAGCCTGCGTCAACTGGCCTCGCAAGATTGCAGGCCCGTGACCCGAAGGCGGACATTTGCGCGCGGAGGCAAACAGGATAAAGGGCTGTCCCATGGACAAACTGATCATTCGCGGCGGCAACCGGCTTTCCGGCACGATACCGATTTCGGGCGCAAAGAATTCCGCGCTCACGCTCATTCCCTGCGCGCTGCTCACCGAAGAGCCGCTGACCCTGCGTAACCTGCCGCGGCTTGCCGATATCGATGGCTTCCAGCACCTGATGGGACAATTCGGCGTTTCGGTTGCCATCCAGGGCAAAAGGCCCGAGGATTTCGGCCGGGTCGTGACCTTCGAGGCGACCCGCATCACTTCGACCGTCGCGCCCTACGATCTCGTGCGCAAGATGCGCGCCTCGATCCTGGTGCTCGGTCCAATGCTCGCGCGGATGGGCGAGGCGACAGTATCGCTGCCCGGCGGCTGCGCGATCGGCAACCGTCCGATCGACCTTCATCTGCAAGCGCTCGAAGCGTTTGGCGCAGAAATCGAGCTGGCGCAGGGATATGTGAAGGCAACGGCCCCGGTTGGCGGCCTTCCCGGCGGCGAATTCGATTTCCCGGTCGTCTCGGTCGGTGCGACCGAAAACGCGATCATGGGTGCAGTACTCGCCAACGGGACGAGCAAGCTCTTCAACGCCGCGCGCGAACCCGAGATCGTCGATCTCTGCAACCTCCTCACCGCCATGGGCGCTGAAATCGAGGGTATCGGCACCTCGGACCTCACGATCCATGGCGTCGATCGCTTGAACGGTGCGACTTACAAGGTGATGCCCGACCGGATCGAAGCGGGCTCCTATGCCTGTGCAGCGGCGATCACCGGCGGCGAAGTACGGCTGGAAGGAGCGGTCGCGCACGATATGGCTTCCACCATCCATGCGCTCAGGAACATCGGGGTCGAGGTCGAAGAGGACAAGAAGGGCATCACCGTGCGCACCAATGGCGCGCTGAAGCCCGCCAATCTCACGACCGCGCCCTTTCCGGGCCTGGCGACAGATATGCAGGCGCAGCTGATGAGCCTGCTGACCAAGGCCGACGGCACCAGCGTGCTCAAGGAAACGATCTTCGAAAACCGTTTCATGCACGTGCCCGAACTCGCAAGAATGGGAGCGAACATCTCGACCGAAGGCCGCACCGCGATTGTCAAAGGCCCGAGCGATCTGACCGGTGCCGAAGTGATGGCGACCGACTTGCGCGCCTCGATGAGCCTCATCATCGCCGCGCTCGCCGCCCAAGGGGAAACGCAGGTGCGCCGCATCTACCACCTCGACCGCGGATATGAGCGGCTCGAGGAGAAGCTCCAGCTGGTTGGCGCGGATATCGAGCGGGTCGGCGACGACTAGGTTCGGGTCACCAGCCACACTCTTATGGCACTTGCGAGACCGGGCGGAGTATCCGCCCGGATCCGCTCGGCATCGATCCTCGCGACCAGCGCGTTGATCGGCACGCCCTCTTCTTCCGCTGCGTCGCGCAGCATGTCCCAGAACACCGGCTCGAGACTGATCGAGGTCTTGTGACCGGCGATCTCGACCGAGCGTTTGACAGGAGGGTGGTAAAGGGGAGGCATGACGGTGCGTGATAGCAAGCGCTGCGTCCGCATTCTATTGGCCCTACAAGAAATTTGGGGTGGCTGGCAGCGCAGTGCGGGCTAGGGTTTTTGGCATGAACGACGCTCTCGACGCGCTGACCGACAAGGAAAAGGAAACGCTTCGGCTGATCGTGCGCGGACACGATGCCAAGTCAGCCGCACGCGACCTCGACCTGTCGGTCCACACGATCAACGAGCGACTTCGTACCGCGCGGCGCAAACTGGATGTCACCAGCAGCCGAGAGGCGGCGCGGCTTCTGTTCGAAAGCGAAGGCGGAGCATACGAAAATCTTGGGCCCAAGGATTTGGGGGATGCAGCCTCATCGCTTCGCGGTCACTCTGCCTCCATCCCGCAACCGGCCCAAAAGTGGGCCTTCTGGATTGGAGGAATTTCCATCATGTTCGTGACTGCCCTCGCCGTCGCCCTCACCCTCTCCGGCGCGCCCTCATACGATAGACCCATCGGTGATCCGGCAACCGCCATCGAAGCCGCACAGCTTGAGGAGTTCGAAATCTCGGCGCGTGAATGGCTTGCCTTGGTCGATGCGAGCGACTGGGAAGGAAGTTATGCGGCGGCGGGCAAGACCTTTCGCGAACCCAACACGGTCGAGACCTGGGAACGCGCATCGTCGCTCGCGCGGGTGCCGCTGGGCGCAGTGAAAGAGCGACGCACCGATACGGCTGAATACGTCAACGCGCCTCCGGGAGGCTATGTGATCGTGAAGTTTAATACCGCCTTCGAGAAAGGCGAGTTTGTCGAATCGGTCACCCTTGAGAACGAGGGCGGGACGTGGAGAGTGGTCGGCTACTTCATCAGCTAGCCGGCCATCCCGTCAATACATGTGCTGGCCGCCATTGATGCTCATGGTCGAGCCGGTGACGAAGCCTGCTTCCTCGGAGCACAGGAAGCTCACGCCGCGCGCGATCTCGCTTGCCTGGCCGAGCCTGCCGACCGGGATCTTGGCGACGATCTTTTCGAGCACGCCCTGCGGCACGGCTGCGACCATATCGGTGTCGATATAGCCGGGCGCGATCGCATTCACCGTCACGCCGAAGCGCGCGCCTTCCTGCGCGAGTGCCTTGGTAAATCCGTGGATGCCCGACTTTGCCGCCGCGTAATTGACTTGGCCATATTGCCCAGCCTGTCCGTTGATCGAACCGATATTGACGATCCGGCCCCATTCGCGCTCGCGCATTCCGGGAAAGCAGGCTTTCGCCATGTTGAAGCACCCGCCAAGATTGATCCGCATGACCTCGTGCCAGTCCTCGTAGCTCATTTTGTGCAGGGTCCCGTCGCGAGTGATCCCGGCATTGTTCACGACGACTTCGATAGGGCCGACATCGTCGTGGATTTGCTGGCATCCCGCCAGCGTCGCTTCATGGTCGCCGACATCGAATTTGTAGCAGGAGATGCCCAGCTCCTCGCTGCACGCCTTGGCGGCATCGTCATTGCCTGCATAGTTGGCGACTACGTTGAACCCGTCTTCCTTCAGACGCTCGCAGATTGCGCGGCCGATGCCACGGGTCCCTCCGGTAACGACAGCGACGCGGTTCATCGGATGCGTGGTCATGGCTTGGCCCTCCTTGTAGGCTAGGGAAACTAGCCTTGACGTAACGGAAGGCAAAGAAAAACCCCGCCGAAGCGGGGTCCCTGCATACGAATTTCCGGGTCGCTGATCAGAACTTGATCTGCGTACCAACGTAAACGGCCTGACTGTCCTGCACCGAGTCGGTGAGAGGCGCGAGGCGATCGCGTTCCTGCGAGTAACGCACGCCCGCGGTCACATCGAGATTCTTCGAAACGCGGAAGCTGCCTCCGACATCGACCGAGCTTTCCGAAGCGTCGAGCGTGTTGGGCGAACGGCCTGCAATTGTGCGATCCTCAAGCGCGATCCGCGGTTGAAGGCGGCTCGGCTTGTCTTCGGCGCGCGGCTGGGCTGGCGCAAACTCGGCTAGGTCCGGCACGCTCAGGTTGCGAACGTTGCTCGGCAGCTCGACCGGCTTCGAGAAACTTTGATAGCCACGCGCGGTGCCGAGGTTGAACTTGCTCGGCTGGAGCGCATCAATCGATCTGCCGGAAGCAGGAGTTGCCTCGATTGCAGAGCGGATAGAGACGGCGCGGGCAGTCTCGTCATCGACACGCACCGCTACCGTTACTGCTTTGCCCTTGAGGACGGGATTGGATGCGGCAGGCGTGAAGCGCAGGCCCCGTTTGCGTGCCTTGTCCGCCACACGCGCGGCAAGCTCGGGATCGACCGAGGCCGGAGTGAAGATGTTGAAAGTTTCGGCGTTTTCCGTCGAGCCGGCCTGGCCGAACCCGACAACTGCGAGACTGGCGCTTGGCAGAGCGAGGAGCAACGCGCCGGCCAGCCCAAGCATCGGCAGCTGGCGCTGCTTCCTTGCCCGGTTGTACGGTCCGCGTGACATGGCTCTAACTCAATCCCCGTTCGCGCGGCCACTGGGCCGCAATTCTGGCTATCAATCCTAAAGCATCAACCGCCTTAATCTGCGATGACTGCCATAAGACTCTCATTACAAGCGGTTATGGATAGAATTATGGCACGCTCCTAGGCAATACCCCTATGGTTAAGAGAGGGAGTTCTGCTTCGAAGTGTTGCGGGAGGCACACAGCAATGTGCGCATAACAAGCAAAGGTTCAGCCGCGCTTAAGGCGTTGAATGGCTTTGGTTTGTCGCCGCGGTGCCGGATTTCTGCGGGGAATCGCTCACTGCAATGCTTGCCGCGCGCCGTGCTCGGGTTATAGAGCCAAGGAATACAGACAAAGGGAAATTGTGATCGTGACACGCGCCAAAACCGCTCTTCTGCAAACGACTCGAGTCGCACTTGTGTGCGGTGCGCTCGCGACTCTCGCCGCTTGTGGCGGCCGCGACCGTCCGACGACCGAGATCCAGGCCGCGCAGATCAACACGATCGGGGTGAATGCCTTTCTCTGGCGCGCTGCGCTCGAAACAGTCAGCTTCGCACCGCTTCTCTCGGCCGATAGCGCGGGCGGCGTGATTGCGACCGATTGGTATGCAAATCCGAGCAATCCGAATGAACGGGTCAAGCTGACTGTCACGATCCTCGATCAGGATCTGCGCGCCGATGCTCTGCGTGTCTCGGCAAGCCGCCAGGTTTCTCAGGCTGGCACCTGGGTCGAAGCGCCTGTTCAGGCGGCAACCGTGCAAAAGCTCGAGGACATCATCCTAACCAAGGCGCGCGACCTCCGCCGCAAGGCTCTCGCATCCTGATCATTCTCGCATTAGCGAGGCTTGCATGACCGACACTCGATTCGATCCGTCTTTGGCTGACGGGCGCTGGCAGCTCGCGTGGGAAGAGGCGGGCACATTCCACGCCGACTCCAGCAGCGCAAAGCCCAAGAGCTACATCCTCGAAATGTTCCCCTATCCTTCGGGGCGCATCCATATGGGCCATGTGCGCAACTACACGATGGGCGACGTGCTGGCACGTTACAAGAAGATGCGCGGGTACGAAGTGCTCCACCCGATGGGTTGGGACGCATTCGGGATGCCGGCCGAAAATGCGGCGATGGAGAAAAAAGTCCATCCCGGCGCGTGGACCCGCTCGAATATCGAGGCGATGAAGGCGCAGCTGAAACGGATCGGCTTCGCGCTTGACTGGACCCGCGAATTCGCGACCTGCGATCCCGAATATTACGGCCACGAACAGGCGCTGTTCCTCGCGCTGTACGAGGCGGGGCTGGTCTATCGTCGTTCTTCCGAGGTCAACTGGGATCCCGTCGACATGACCGTGCTCGCCAACGAGCAGGTGATCAATGGTAAAGGCTGGCGTTCCGGCGCGGTGGTCGAGAAGCGCAAGCTCGACCAGTGGTTCCTCAAGATTACCGATTTCGCCGAAGATCTGCTCGAGGGGCTGGGTGAGCTTGAGGATTGGCCGGAAAAGGTCCGGCTGATGCAGGAAAACTGGATCGGTAAATCGTCGGGTCTGGAATTCTCCTTCAATCTGTCGAACGGCGAACAACTGCCTGTCTACACCACGCGACCGGATACCATTTTCGGTGCGAGTTTCGTGGCGGTTGCAGCCGACCATCCGGTTGCGCAGGCGCTTGGCGCGCGCGATCCGCTGGCGGCGAAATTCATCGAGGAGTGCAAGCGAGGCGGCACGACCGCCGCCGAACTCGAAACCGCCGAAAAGCTCGGCTTCCGCACTGATGTAACCGCCAAGCATCCCTTCACCGGCGAGCCGATGCCGCTGTTCGTCGCAAATTTCGTGCTGATGGATTACGGCACCGGCGCGGTCATGGGCGTGCCCGGCCACGACCAGCGCGATTTCGAATTCGCGACCAAGTACGAACTGCCGATCGGACGCGTCGTCGCGAGCGATCTTTCGAAAGCGGACGAGCCGATGGCAGGTGAAGCCGAGCCGGGCGACGGGGTCATGGTCAACAGCGACTTTCTCAACGGCCTGAGCGTCGAGCATGCAAAGGCCGAAGTCATCCGCCGCGCCGAAGATGGAGGCTGGGGCAACGGCACGACAGTCTGGCGTCTGCGCGACTGGGGCGTTTCGCGCCAGCGTTACTGGGGCACGCCGATACCCTTCATCCATTGCGACGAGTGCGGCGTGGTGCCGGTACCCAAGGACCAGCTACCGGTCACCCTGCCCGAAGACGTCGACTTCGAGACGCCGGGCAATCCGCTCGAACGCCACCCGACCTGGAAGCATGTCGATTGCCCGGGCTGCGGCGGCAAGGCGCGGCGCGAAACTGACACGCTAGATACCTTCACCAATTCCTCGTGGTATTTCCTGCGCTTCGCCTCGCAGCCCGACGATAAGCCGTTCGATGCGGACGAAGCCGCGCAGTGGATGCCGGTCGATCATTACATCGGGGGGATCGAGCACGCGATCCTGCACCTGCTCTATGCGCGATTCTGGACCCGCGCGCTCAACCGCATCGGCCTTATCGATGTGAAGGAACCCTTTGCCGCATTGTTCACGCAAGGGATGGTAACGCACGAGACATACCAGGCGGGAGATGGCAGCTGGCTGTCTCCGGACGAGGTACGCAAGGACGGCGATGACTGGGTCCGGATCGAGGACGGGGCTCCCGTTACCGTAGGACGCGTCGTCAAGATGTCGAAGTCGAAGAAAAACGTCGTCGATCCCGATCATATTATCGAAAAATACGGCGCCGATGCGGTGCGCTGGTTCATGCTGTCCGACAGCCCGCCCGAGCGCGATTTGCCGTGGTCCGAAAGCGGGATCGAGGGGTGCTGGCGTTTCATCCAGCGCCTGTGGCGCCTGTTCGGCCAGATCGATGACGCGGCGACCGGCGAAGACAAGGCACTCGCCCGCAAGGCGCATCAGGCGATCGTGGCGGTGGCCGAAGACATCGAAGCGTTGAGCTTCAACAAGGCTGTCGCGCGCATCTACGAACTCACCAGCGCAGCCGAAAAGGCGAGGCCGAGCGACGACAGAAATTTCGCTATTCGCACCATCCTGCACCTGATTTCTCCGATGATGCCGCATCTCGCCGAGGAAGCGCATGCGCAGCTGGCGAATGACGCGCTGATTGCCGATGCGCGTTGGCCGGAGCATGATCCGGCCATGCTGGTCGAGGATGAGGTGACCATCGCCATCCAGCACAAGGGCAAGCTGCGCGACACTCTGACCGCACCCAAGGGAGCGTCGAAAGAGGACCTCGAAGCGCTTGCGCTTGCCAGCGAGAACGTCCAGCGTTCGCTGAATGGAGCGGAGATCAGGAAGGTAATCGTGGTGCCCGATCGTCTTGTGAACATCGTTACGTAATGCGAAGCCTGATCGCCTCGCTCGCGCTCTTCGCGCTGTCGGCCTGCGGGCTCCAGCCAATGTATGCGGGCGGAAGCAATGCTGCGGTGGGCCAAGGTCTCGCGGCGATCGATGTGCCCGCTATCCCCGGACGCGGCGGCTGGCTGGTGCGCAATGCCCTCAATGGACGTTTCGGCGCGGCAGGGGAGGCAAGCCCTGCCTACCGGCTCGATGTGCGGCTGGACGACTCGCTCGAAGCGCTCGGCGTTCTCAACGATGACACGATCAGTCGCGAGCGCCGTATTCTGCGTGCGCGCTATCAACTCGTCGACATTGCAAGTGGCGAGATTCTGCTCGATGCTACCGCCGGATCCGATGCCGGGATCGACGTGGTTTCGAGTGAGTACGCAACCATCGCCGCCGAGCAGTCCGCGCTTGAAAACCTTGCCGAAGAGGTCGCCGACCGGATTACCACGCGCATCGCCCTAACCCTGCGCGAACGCGCTACCGGAGACGGCGCGCGGTGAGGCCCGGATGAAGGCCACCCAGAAAGACTTCGCCCGCGGCCTTCCACGCAGTGCAGCGCAGGCAAACATATTCTTCTTTTGCGGTCCCGACGAGGCCGGCGCTTCTGCCGCGGCTGCCAAGGTCATCGAGGCCCTGCCAGAGGCGGGCGAACGCGTCGATATTGCCGGAGCTGACCTCAAGCGCGATCCTGCGATGCTGGGCGACGAGGCCCGGACAGAAAGCCTGTTCGGCGACAAGCGCCATATCCTTGCGCGTGTCACGGGAGACGAGGCGCATGATGCGTTGAAAGCCCTGATCGAGACGAGCGAGGCGGGCGCGGGCGACGCCGCGCCTGTTCTGGTAGTGGCGACTTCGGCCACCAATAAGTCACGCACCGCAAAACTGCTGGAGAAGCGCCCGGACGCGCTGGTGGCGATGTTCTATCCGCCCGACCTGATGAGCGTCGCGGCCTCTGTGCGCACCATGGCGGATGCGGCGGGCCTGAGGCTCGGCGGTGACCTGGCCGAAAGAATTGCGCGCGCATCGGGCCTCGATGTGCGGCTTGCACAGTCCGAAGTGACGAAGCTGGCGCTCTATTGCGATGCCGATCCGCAATCGCCCAAGCAGGCGAATGCCGATGACTATGCGGCGATTGGGGCGGCGACTGAGGAAGACGGGTTCCAACCGGTCGTCAACGCGGTGATGGGAGGCGAGTTGAACCGGCTTTCCTCGGAAATCCACCGGATGCGCGAGCTCGGCCTCAATCCGGTTGGACTGCTCCTGGCGCTCGAAAGGCGAGCGACGCAACTGGCCCAGATTACCGCGAAACTCGGCCCGCGCGGCAATTTCGAGAGCCTTAGCAAAGGCGAAAAGGCACAGTTGGGCATCTTCTGGAAGGACGAACGCGACATCCGAAATCAGCTCGGCCGCTGGCACTGGCGCAAGCTCGACCGGCTGATCCCGAGGCTCGTCGCGCTTCATCGAAACCTGCTGTCAAACAGCCAAACAGCAGAGCTGCTACTGGCCCAGGACCTTGCCGAGATCGCCCGTTTCGCCACGAAACGTTGATATCCAGAGATGAATGCCGGGGTAAACGCGCTTTTCGCAATCGCAAAATGACTGCTTTTCAGTGTATGGGAACTAGGGCATTAACCAAGTTTGGCGTTGTTGGGGACCGCCTTGCATGAACCAGTTTCCGGGGCCTTTGCTCGAAACGGGTCAGTCTCAAAAAGCTGACATCGTTGTCGCGCCCTCGCTCGAGCGGCGACGGCTGCGGGCCTATATCATCATGTTGCTGGTTGATGCAGCGCTCATCAACGCCTGCTTCGTTCTGGCGGCATTCGTTTACGAAAGCATCTGGCTGGACCCTCGCGCACTCATCGCTGCGCAAACCATCCTGCCTCTCTACCTGACGATCGCGCTCTACAATGCGACCTACAGTGCGAAGGCACTGGAGAACTGGTGGCTCGCGGCGCGAAAGGCATTGATCGCGCTGGCCATTTCAGCCGCGCTCGTGAACTTTGTCGCCTTTTACGCCAAGAGCAACGCGGATTTCTCGCGCGTGTCGGTAACGCTTGGCCTTGTGCTTACCGCAATCGCCCTCGTTTCGTTCAGGCGGCTCATTCCGATCCTTGTCGACCGGTTCTGGGAAGGACGCACGAGCAACAGGCTCGTCATCCACGACGGTGGATCGGAGTTCACCTTGCCCAATTCGACCAAGATTTACGCGGCAGATTACGATCTCGATCCGACCAATCACGAACCCTACATGCTCGATCGGCTGGGCAAGCTCCTGCGCAATCAGGACAAGGTCGTCGTCAGTTGCCCGAAAGAGCGCCGTCAGGAATGGGCCTTCCTGCTCAAATCGACTGGAATCAAGGGCGAAATTGTCAGCGAGCCTGCGCACGATCTTGGCGCAATGGGCGTGCATCGCTACGAAGATCAGGACCGCACGACCCTGGTTGTCGCGACAGGGCCGCTGAGCCTGCGCGGCCGGATATTCAAGCGTGCCTTCGATGTCGGATCTTCCATGGCAGGGCTCATTGCTCTGTCGCCACTGCTCGTTGTCGTGGCGATCCTGATCAAGCTGGAGGATGGCGGTCCGGTGCTGTTTGTCCAGCGGCGGCTGGGACGCGGCAACCAGTTTTTCGACATGCTGAAGTTCCGCTCGATGAGGGCCGAGAGAAACGATCACAATGGCGACCGGTCGACTGCGCGCGGAGATGACCGGATCACCCGGATCGGCGCATTCATTCGCCGAACCAGTATCGATGAGCTGCCGCAGCTCATCAATGTCCTGCGCGGCGACATGTCCATCGTCGGGCCTCGCCCACATGCGCTGGGAAGCAGGGCGAACAACAAGTTTTTCTGGGAAGTCGATGGCCAGTACTGGCAGCGTCATTGCCTGAAACCGGGGCTGACCGGACTTGCGCAGGTGCGCGGTCACCGTGGTGCGACGGAGCAGGAAAAAGACCTAACCGACCGGCTGCGATCAGATCTCGAATACATTCAGGGATGGTCGGTGCGCCGCGATATCGCGATCATCTTCACGACGCTGAGCGTTCTGCGTCACGACAACGCTTACTAGGCGCTTTCAGCGCTCTTCCGGCTACTGGTCGTCGTCGTTGTCTTGCGGGACAGAGAATGTGCCAGTCACTCGTCCGCTATTCGATCCGCCGGGATTTGCTCCTCCCGATGCGCGTCCGTCCACGCTTGAAATCCCGCTCCTGAGGTCGATCGTCAACCGGCCGCCGTTCAGCGTGTCGGTGCCGCGACGCAGGCGGACATTGCCAGCCATGGTGATGACGCGGCGATTGAAATCGTAGATCGCGACATCGCCGCTCGCTCGTTCGTTACCGCGCGTCACCGTGACCCCGCCGGTTGCAGTGATGCGCTGGATGTCGAGCGATCCAGTGTCGGTGAAGTTCACCAGCATGCGCTGGGACCGCACGGTGAGGCCTGCCTGGGTGACGGTCACTCCGCCGGAAAGCGCGACACGGTTCTGGCGATCCTGCAATTCGATGCTGCCCGCATCGTATGTCACCGGTGCGCGGGTATTGTGCGAGGCAATGCCCTGCGCCTGAAGCCCGATCCCTCCGGCGACCGCCAGTGTGAAAGCGAAACTGCCTGCGCCCCATGCGAATGCGGTGCGCCGGAGACTTGCAGCGGGGTTTCGTTTTGCAGTCATGGCATCCTCAATTTGCCGGGGATCATTCGCAACCGGGCATTCCCTTCGAGCGTGACAGTGCGTTCGTCAAGATCGGCGCGCATCCGGTCAGCCCTGAAAGTGCCTGCCGGAACCGCCCCCTCGACACTGTCGTCCCCGCGAATAATGCGCTCATCCAGATCGACCGAGACTCCGCGTGCGACGAGCTTGTAACCATCGGCGGCTTCCAGCCGGACCTCGCCGTTGATCGCCACGACCTCTTCATCGATATCGTAGACGCCGCCCGGTGCAGTCAGGCGGGCCGGACCTTCGGGCAGCAGCAACTGTGCGACCAGATCGTCCATCCTCACCAGCCCCTCGGCGCTCGAGCGCTGTACGGCTTCTCCCGCGATGATTGAGAAAGGGCGGCCATCATCGTCGCGTCCACGATACATGGCGTTATCTACGGAGAGCCGCTCGTCGATGATCGCGACCTCGTTGCGGTCGAGCAGGAAGCTCACCTCGCCGCGCGGCGAAAGGGGCGTTATTATCATTATCGCCGCGAGCACTCCGACGCCGATTGGCAAAGCCCGGGCGAGAAAGCCGACCAGCTTGTCATGCGAGCCGCCGGGCGCAGCAAAATGCTGGCGCCGACTTCGCAGCGCTTTGGCTTCGCTGGTCTCGATGCGGCGCTTGATGATCATGACGGCGGTTTACTCGTCCCTTCGCAGATTACGAGTGGTTGAAGATGTCGTTTTCGGCCCAACCAGCGATGTCGAGTTCTGCGCGGGTGGGCAGGAAGTCGAAGCATGCCTGGGCAATGTGCATGCGCCCCTCGCGTTCCAGGCGCAGGGTGAGCTCATCATGCAGGCGGTGAAGGAATCGCACATCGGAGGCGGCGTATTCGCGCTGCGCTTCGTTCAGTTCCGGCCCGCCCCAGTCGGAACTTTGCTGCTGTTTGGAGATGCTTTCGCCGAGCAATTCGTCGGTCAGGTTCTTGAGACCGTGGCGATCCGTATACGTGCGCACCAGCTTGCTTGCGATCTTAGTACAGAACACCGGTGTCGCCATTACGCCGAGATAATAGGAAATGGCTGCGAGATCGAAGCGGGCATAATGGAACAGCTTCACGCGATTTTCATCGCCAAGGATGCGGGTGAGGTTCGGTGCTTCGTAATCGCTTCCCGGCGAAAAGCGCACGAGATGTTCATCGCCCGATCCGTCGCTGATCTGCACCACACACAGCCGGTCGCGGTGGGTGACGAGACCCATGGTTTCTGTATCGACGGCGAGCGCGCCCCCCGAGATCGAAGCATCTTCGAGCACGCCATCGGGCAGGTCTTCTTCATGGAAATGTATGGCCATATCTGCGCAGCCCTACGCCCATTGGGGATAGAGGGAAAGAGGCGAGTGGTAGCCGGCCCCGTGTGCGGTGTAGCCTCGGGAGCACGATGGAAGGCGACGGCATCCCTGCAAGCTGGCGAGCGGCGCTCGAACCGGCGCTTGCGACATCCGAAGCGAGATGGCTCGGAGGCTGGCTGCGCGCGGAAGAGGACGCGGGGAAGGTGATCTACCCCCCTCGCGGGCAAAGGCTCGCGGCGATGGCGCTCACTCCACTCGATGAGGTGCGCGTCGTGATTCTCGGGCAGGATCCCTATCACGGGCCGGGGCAGGCGCACGGTCTTGCCTTTTCGGTGCAGGACGGGGTCAAGATCCCGCCTTCGCTGGTGAACATCTACAAGGAGCTCGAAAGCGATCTGGGCATTGAGCGGCCTGCACATGGCAACCTTTCACGCTGGGCAGAGCAGGGCGTGCTGCTGCTCAACAACACCCTGACGGTGGAGGCGAACAAGGCAGGCAGCCATGCCGGGCGCGGGTGGGATGCGATCACCGATGCGGCGGTGCAGGCGGTGGCCGAGCGCGGCGAGCCGACCGTTTTCATCCTCTGGGGAAGCCATGCGAGGAAAAAGGCGGGGCGGGTGAAGGCGCTCGGTTCGGGCGACCATCACCTGATCCTCTCCAGCCCGCACCCCAGCCCGCTTTCTGCCCATTCCGGCTTTTTCGGCTCGCGACCGTTCAGCCAGGCAAACGATTTTCTGGAGGCCAATAGGCGCGGCAGGATAGACTGGACGCCATGACGCAAGACGAAGCCCGTGCCGCGCTCCTGAAGCGCCAGGCCGAACTGGACGAGGAAGACCGTATCAGCGCGGAAGGGCGGGCGCCGGTCACGCTGCAACAGGACAGCGTCGGCAGGCTATCCCGGATGGACGCGATGCAGCAGCAGGCGATGGCACAGGCGCAGGAGCGTAGGCGTGCGGCAGAGCGCAAGCGGATCGAGGCGGCGCTGCAGAGGCTGGACGAAGGCGAATGGGGCTATTGCGTGCGCTGCGGCGATGAGATCGCAGAGAAAAGGCTCGAGCACGATCCCAGCGTCGCAAGCTGCGTGAATTGTGCCGCCGCGGCCTGATCCGCCTATCTAATCCTTCAGCCAGTAAAGCATGCCTTGCGAATCGGGATCATACTTGATCGCCAACTCGCGGAATGCCGCCATGATTGAGTTGATTTCGGTCGTGCCTGCGCAGGAGTGCTGGCGGGCGCTCGCTTTCCTGCCACCCGATGCAGCGGCCAATTCGTAGACCGCCCCGTCCATGCAGATGCGGTCATCCCTGCCATAGAATTTGATCTTGCCCAGCCTGTCGAAGGTTTCGCCATCCAGGAGACCGGCAATCGCTTTTGCATCCTCTGGCGATATTTCGAATTCCGCCCTGCGGGTTAGGACAGCGCCACCGGGGGACCACGAATAGCCCGCAATCGCTACCATCCATGTGCCGTCGAGCTTGAAGACCATGACCTGCTGCGAGGCAGGCTTGGCGCTCAGGCTGGCGCGAACTGTGGCTGAGAATGCAGGTCCGCCTTCAAGAAAGCCCTCGCAAACCGAGAGGAGATGATAGTCATCGGATTTGTCGGTTTCACCGCATTGCGTTGTCGCCGGTCCCAATGCCGCCAATGAAAGCATTGCTGCATATATGCCGATCATTGTGCTCTCCCGCTGGGGACGATGGATTGGCTTAAAACGTCGTCGTCAGCCGCAACCCGGCCAGCACGCCTGTGTCGCGCACCGCGATTGCGCTGTCGATCACCTGTGCGTTGGCGGTGAGTTCGAACCTGTCGGCGATGCCGACAGTGTAGAACACTTCGACGCCTTCCTCGTCCTCCAGCGCGACGCGGTTTGCGAGCGCAGTCACGAGACTGTCGGTCAGCGAATAGCGGAAATAGCCCGCGCCGAAGCGGTCTTGCGGGCGGCCTCGCGGATTGCCCGAAATGCCGAAGAAGCCGCTCTTGTCGAGAAAGGTGGGGTCGCCCATCGAGGCATAGACCTGCCCGAAAAAGCCCCAGCCCTTACCCGGGTGCTCGGGATAGACCTCGAGGAACTGGTAAGCGGCAAGCACCGCCGCGAACTCGCCCTGATCCATTCCGAATCCACTTCCCGGAGCGGGAATCAGCACGGCTGGCAGGTTGCTCGAGGATATTTCGTCGCGGGTCGAACCCGAAAGCTTCAGAGCGTAATAGCCCGGTGCGCCGCCGATCTTCACCGGGACCGTGACCGAACCGAGGAAGCCGACACCGCTTTCGAAGGCCGTTTCGAACCCGGTGCGCTCGTATTGCGAATCCGGGTCGAACACCCAGAGCCGGAACAGTGCATCGTCGGTTGGCACTGTAAGCAAAGCGCCCGTAATGGTGTTCGGGATGATGGCACTTGGGGGAAGGGCAAAAGAGAGGTTCTGGAAGCCTCGATGCCCATCGCTTCCCACCACCGGGAGCTGCCCACCAAGATCGAGCACATTCACCTTGCCAACCGTAAGGCTCGTGCCCGAATTCCATCTCTTGGTGACATTCACCGACAGATCGAAATCACCCGCGTTCTCGCCACGGAAAAGCGCGGTGTTGTTTGGGATCAGGCCAATGACGCCATTGGAATCCTCCCCCCAGGTGAATTCCGGACGGAAAGTGAGCGTCCAGCCGTCGCCCAGCCCTGCGTCGATATATGCATCGGCCCGACCGGAATAGCGCAAGGTGTCGTTGGCACCCCCGGATACGGGCACGTCGAGGAATTGCGAGACGACGAGGCGCGCCTTTACCGGGCCGGCTGCTGCTTCGTCCGGAACATCGGGTTCCGGCAGAACCGGTTGTTCCTCCCCCGATTGCGGTCGGCGCTCGTCGGCGATGATGATACGGTCCGCCTGTGCCGAATTGGCGCGAGAGGAGAACTCGCTATCGAATGCGCTCGCCAGGGTGTCGCTGGTTTCGACCGCATTGGCTGGAATGGCGAAGAAGCATGCCAGAGCAGTCGCAGTACTCGAACAGGCGCAGCGCAGCGCACGCTTCCGCAGTTTTGATCCCCTCGCGACCGTCATTTCCCCGCCCTAACAACGCGTCCCACAATTTGGGATCGCGGCCTTCGCAACAAATATAGCACCCTGAACTGCCTGGCAAAAGTGCATGCTTTCAGGGCAAATACTTAGACTTCGGGGCTATTGATCTCGCAAAGTGGCGCGCAGGGATTGTATTGGAGCGACATCGGCGAAGAAAGTCGCAGGGCTGTCGCATTTGCGTCGCTAGCGCGGCAATTCACTCACTCCCATCAGCGCTTCGTCGACGCTGCGGGCGCACTGACGGCCCTCGCGGATCGCCCACACGACGAGGCTCTGTCCACGCCGCATGTCGCCGCAGGCAAATACGTTCTCGACGCTGGTGGCATACCGGTCGGTGTCGGCGGCAACGTTCCCGCGATCGGTCAGCTCGACGCCCGCCTGTTCGAGCAGCCCGGCCTTTTTCGGCCCTACAAAGCCCATCGCAAGCAGGATCAGGTCGGCGGGAATCGTAAACTCGCTGCCGACGATCTCGCGCATCTGGCCATCGACCCACTCGACTCGGGCGCATTCGAGCCCGGTGACGGTTTCACCATCGCCGATCACGCGCTTGGTGAGCACGGCCCAGTCGCGCTCGACGCCTTCCTCGTGGCTCGAGGAGGTTCGCAGCTTCAACGGCCAGTCGGGCCAGGTGAGCGCCTTGTCTTCGTGCTCGGGGGGCTTGGGCATGATCTCGAGCTGGGTCACGCTCTTGGCACCCTGCCGGTTCGAGGTGCCCACGCAGTCCGAGCCCGTATCGCCGCCGCCGATCACGACGACATTCTTGCCGGTTGCAAGCAAGCTGCCGCGCGGGGCTGCGCGCACCTCGTCGTCGCCGGCATTGCGCTTGTTCTGCTGGGTGAGGAATTCCATCGCCAGCCGTACACCCGGCATCTCGGCGCCGGGGATAGCGAGCGCCCGTGCTTCTTCCGCGCCGCCCGACAGTACGATCGCGTCGAAGTTTTCCTGAAGGTTCTTGAACGAGATATCGACGCCGACCTCCTTGGAGGTCTTAAAGGTCACGCCTTCCGCTTCCATCTGGACGCAGCGCCGGTTGATGAGGTGCTTTTCCATTTTGAAGTCGGGAATGCCGTAACGCAGCAGACCGCCCACGCGGTCGCTCTTCTCGAAAACGGTGACCGAATGCCCGGCGCGCGCAAGTTGCTGCGCGCAAGCCATGCCAGCGGGGCCGGAGCCGACAACCGCGATTGATTTCCCGGTCTTTTTCTCTGGCACTTGCGGCTCGATCCAGCCTTCCTTCCACCCGCGATCGACGATCGCGCATTCGATCGACTTGATCGTTACCGGTTGGTCGATGATGTTGAGCGTGCAGCTCGCCTCGCACGGGGCGGGGCAGATTCGTCCGGTGAATTCGGGGAAGTTGTTCGTGCTGTGCAGCAGGTCGAGAGCATTCCTCCAGTCGTTCTCGTAGACGAGGTGGTTCCAGTCCGGGATCAGGTTGTTCACCGGGCAGCCATTGTGACAATAGGGGATGCCGCAATCCATGCAGCGCGAGGCCTGCGCGGATAGCGTCGCATCGTCCGGCTGAACGACGAATTCGCGGTAATTGGTCAGGCGCTCCTTGGGATCGAGATAGTCGCGTTCGCGCCGATCCAGTTCGAGAAAGCCGGTTTCCTTGCCCATTATTCAGCAGCCTCCATTTCGGCTTCGCGCCGCTCGGCCTCAATCGCTTCGAGCGCCCGTTTGTAGTCGCGCGGCATCACCTTGACGAACTTGCCAAGCGCCGCGTCCCAATCGGCCAGCAACTCGCTCGCGACCGCGCTGCCCGTGTGCAGCTGGTGGCGCTCGACGAGAATGCGAAGACGCTCGGCATCGTGGCGCAGCATGTCGCCCATTCCAAAATCGTGGACCGAGCGGGGCCGGTGGACGGGGCGGCCGGTGCCTTCTTCCGCATCGGGTTCCGAGCCGACCGGGACGAGGTCGACCTGGGCGTGATTGACGAGCTGCGAAAAGTTGCCTTCGGGATCGTAGACATAAGCGATGCCGCCACTCATCCCGGCTGCGAAGTTGCGCCCGGTGGGACCGAGCACGACGATCACGCCGCCGGTCATGTATTCGCAGGCATGGTCGCCCGCGCCTTCGACAACGGCGATGGCACCGGAATTCCTCACTGCGAAACGTTCGCCCGCAACGCCGCTGAAGAACGCTTCGCCCGCGATCGCGCCATAGAGTACGGTGTTGCCGACGATGATGTTTTCACTCGCCTTGCGCGGCGCGCCTTCGGGAGGACGCACGATGATGCGGCCGCCCGACAACCCCTTGCCGACATAGTCGTTGGCATCGCCGGTCAGATCGAGCGTAACGCCGTGTGCGAGCCATGCGCCGAAGCTTTGGCCGGCCACACCCGTCAGGTTGATGCGCACGGTATCGATGGGCAGGCCTTCGTGGCCGTGCGCCTTGGCGATTTCGCCCGAGAGCATCGCGCCGACCGTGCGGTTGACGTTACGGATCTCGTAATCGAGCTGGACCGGCTTTTTCGCCTCGATCGCATCCTTCGCGTCCTTGATGAGCGCATTGTCGAGCGCTGCGCCAAGGCCGTGATCCTGCGTTTCAGTGTTGTGGAGCGGAGCGCCTTCCTTGATCTTAGGCGCATGGAGCAGGCGCGACAGGTTGATACCGCGCGCTTTCCAGTGGCGATGCATGCGCGCCATGTCGAGCCGGTCGACGCGTCCGATCATTTCCTCGACAGTCCGGAAGCCCATATCGGCCATGATCTGGCGCAGTTCCTCGGCGACGAAGAAGAAGTAGTTGATGACGTGTTCGGGCGTGCCGGTGAAGCGCTTGCGCAAGACCGGGTCCTGCGTCGCGACGCCAACGGGGCAGGTATTAAGGTGGCATTTGCGCATCATAATGCAGCCCGCCGCGATCAGCGGGGCAGTCGCAAAGCCGAATTCGTCGGCGCCCAGCAGCGCACCGATCGCCACATCGCGGCCAGTGCGAAGGCCGCCATCGACCTGCACCGCGATACGGCTGCGCAGGTCGTTGAGGAGAAGCGTTTGCTGGGTTTCGGCAAGGCCGATCTCCCATGGGGAACCGGCATGTGTCAGCGACGTCAGCGGCGATGCTCCGGTGCCGCCGTCATAGCCCGAAATCGTGACATGGTCCGCGCGCGCCTTTGAAACGCCGGCGGCGACCGTGCCTACTCCAACCTCGGAGACCAGCTTTACCGATATACGCGCGTCGGTGTTCACGTTCTTGAGGTCGTGGATCAGCTGGGCGAGATCCTCGATCGAATAAATGTCGTGATGCGGCGGCGGGGAAATCAGACCGACGCCCGGCGTCGAATGTCGCACCGCGCCGATCCGCTTGTCGACCTTGTGCCCGGGCAACTGGCCGCCCTCGCCAGGCTTTGCACCCTGCGCCATCTTGATCTGGATATCGTCCGCATTGACGAGATATTCCGTCGTGACGCCGAAGCGCCCCGATGCCACCTGCTTGATACGCGAACGCATCGAATCGCCGTTTTCGAGCGGCTTGAAACGGAATGGCTCTTCGCCGCCCTCGCCGGTGTTCGAGCGGCCGCCTATGCGGTTCATCGCGATTGCGAGCGTCGAGTGCGCCTCATGGCTGATCGAACCGAAGCTCATCGCGCCAGTGCTGAAGCGCTTGACGATTTCGCTTGCGGGCTCGACTTCGTCCAGCGGAACGGGTGCGTCGGCTTTCTTGAGTTCCATCAGCCCGCGGATCGTCAGCAGCCGTTCGGACTGCTCGTTCACCGACTTGGCGAACTCTTCGTAATTCGAGTGATCGTTGCCGCGCACCGCGTGCTGCAATTGCGCGACATTGGCGGGCGTCCAGGCGTGTTCTTCGCCGCGCAGGCGGTACTGATAGATGCCGCCGACATCGAGCATGCCCTTGTAGAGCGGATTGTCGCCATAGGCCTGCGCGTGGCGGCGCACGCTTTCTTCGGCGACCTGCTCAAGGCCGATGCCCTCGATCGTGGTTGCGGTGCCGGTGAAGTATTTTTCGACGAAATCGCTCGACAGGCCCACCGCGTCAAAAATCTGCGCGCCGCAATAGCTCTGATAGGTCGATATGCCCATCTTGGACATGACCTTGAGAATGCCCTTGCCGATCGCCTTGATGTAGTTCTGCTGGACTTCGTCCGCGCTCAATTCGGAGTGCTTCTTCCGGCGGATGTCCTCAAGCGTCTCGAACGCGACATAGGGGTTGATTGCTTCCGCGCCATAACCGGCGAGGGCGCAGAAATGGTGGACTTCGCGCGGCTCGCCGCTTTCGATCACGAGGCCGGTCTGCATCCGCAGGCCTTGGCGCACGAGGTGGTGATGGACTGCGGCGGTTGCCAGCAATGCGGGCATCGGCACGCGGCCTTCGTCTTGCGCACGATCCGAAAGGACGAGGATGTTGTGATCCTGCAGCACCGCCTCGGTCGCGGCCCAGCACATTTCCTTGAGCGCTAGCTCGATGCCCTCTGCCCCTTGCGAGGCATCCCACGTGATGTCGATCGTGGCGCAGCGGAAGGCGCCGTCGAGCACCGCTTCGACCGAACGGATTTTCGCCAGGTCGTCATTGGTGAGGATGGGCTGGTCGACCTCAAGCCGCTTGTGCGTGCCCGCATCGTGGCCGAGCAGGTTCGGGCGCGGGCCTATGATCGAGAGCAGGCTCATCACCAGCTCCTCGCGGATCGGGTCGATCGGCGGGTTGGTGACCTGCGCGAAGTTCTGCTTGAAATAATCGTAAAGCAGTCGCGCGCGGTTGGAGAGCACGGCAATCGGCGTGTCGGTTCCCATCGACCCGATGGGATCGTCACCCTTCACCGCCATCGGTTCGAGGAAGCGCGAGATGTCTTCCTGCGTGTAGCCGAAGGCCTGCTGCCGCTCGAGCAGCGTGGTCTTGCTCACCGGCACTTCGGAAAGCTCGGGCTCGATATTGGTAATATCCTCGAGCCGGACCTGCGCCTGTTCGAGCCATTTTGCGTAGGGCTCGGCACCGGAAAGTTCGGCCTTGAGTTCGGCATCTTCGATGATGCGTCCCTGTTCGAGGTCGATCAGCAGCATCTTGCCCGGTTGCAGGCGCCATTTGCGCACGATGTCTTCCTCGGCAAAGGGCAGCACGCCGCTTTCCGAGGCGAGGCAGACGATATCGTCCTTGGTGACGCAGAAACGCGCGGGGCGGAGGCCGTTGCGGTCGAGAGTCGCGCCGATCTGGCGACCATCGGTGAAGCACACCGCGGCCGGGCCGTCCCACGGCTCCATCAATGCGGCATGATATTCGTAGAAGGCGCGCCTTTGCGGATCCATCAGCTCGTTTCTGGCCCAGGCCTCGGGAATGAGCATCATCATCGCATGGGCCAGGCTGTATCCGCCAGCGACCAGCAATTCCAAAGCGTTGTCGAGGCAGGCGGTGTCGGACTGGCCGTGCGGGATGATCGGCCACATCTTGTCGAGATCGGGGCCGAGCAGGTCGCTTTCCATCGTCCGGCGGCGCGCATTCATCCAGTTCACATTGCCGCGCACGGTGTTGATCTCGCCGTTATGCGCAATCAGGCGGAAGGGATGGGCAAGCCGCCAGCTCGGGAAGGTGTTGGTCGAAAAACGCTGGTGGACTAGGCCAAACGCGCTGACGCATTCGGGATCGCGCAAGTCGTCATAGAAAGAGCCGACCTGCGTTGCGAGCAGCAACCCCTTGTAGACGATCGTACGGCTGGAAAAGCTCGGCATGTAGGTCTGGGTGAGGCCTGGGATGCCATGCTTTTCTTCAAGCTTGGCAAGCGGGTTGAGCGTCTGTTTCCTGAGCGCGAGAATCTTGCGCTCGAACGCGTCCTGGTCGGCGCAGCTTTCCCCCCGCGCAATGATCGCCTGCCGGATAACCGGCATCGAATCGATAACCGCTTTGCCGAGGCCTTCTGTCGAGGTCGGCACGTCGCGCCAGCCGAGAATATTCTGCCCTTCTTTCGCCGCGAGCTTTTCGAACCGTTCGATCACGAATTCGCGCGCGGTATCGTCCTGGGGAAGGAAGCACATCGCGATCGCGTAATCGCCCGGCTGAGGCAATTCGATGTCGTTCCCGACCGCCCAGCGGCGGATCAGCGCATCGGGAATCTGCATCAACAGGCCAGCGCCATCGCCCAGTAGCGGATCGGCGCCCACCGCGCCGCGATGGTCGAGCTTCTCGAGAATCTCGAGCGACTGCTCGATAATGGCATGACTCTTCTCGCCCTTGATATGGGCGACCATGCCTACTCCGCAGGCGTCATGTTCGTTTCGCGGGTCGTAGAGACCCTGGGAGGTGGGCTGTCCCATGGCAAAGAGTCCGTTCTGTCAGATGCTGCTGGCCCCGGGCCTTCTCGCCAAGGGGGCGATCGATCCGGACAGCGGCAGAATGCCGCGCATGGCCGACGTCCACGCCGGGCCACGCAGCGTTTCACCATTCTTTGCCGATGGTTTTGTGATTTTGCAACCGCGAAGGGCGAAGTTTAATTACGCATACCTAAGCATAAGCTATAGGTTTCGTGCGTCATCCGCATGAAAGCACGCGGCAAGTTGCAAAATCCGCGCGCGAATCGTCTTGGTCAAGCGGCGCCGCGCAGGGTCTGCAACTTGGTGAGCGCATCGCGAAGTTCGCGGGTCGTGTCGCGCAAGGCGTCGATTTCGCCGTTGCCACTGGCGGCGGTGTGCACCTGCCCCAGCTCGGCCTCAATCTCGAGACCGGTTTCCGAAAGCACGGTTAGCGCCTTCAGTGCCTCTGCAAGCGCCGCATCTCGTTTTGGCGACGTGTGCGAACCCGGATTGGCGAGATCCGCTTCCTGCCTTTCGTGCAAGGCGGCGGCGAAACGCTCGACCATCTGGATCAGGCTGAGGTCACAGGTGGGCGTTTGGCGAAGCTTTTCGATGGCTGAAAGACGAACCCTGGTTTCGTCCGGCGGCTCTTGCTCGGGCTCCGGCGCGGGCTGCAATGCTGCGACCGGTTCAGCCTCGCTTGCTATATCGACGCCGATTTCTTCCTCGACCCAGACTGCATTGCGACCGGGCAGGGCGGCAAACTGTGCAAGGTCGAGTTCGACCGGGCCACCGCCATCGGCCGGAATCGTAGTCTCTTCCGACGCATCGTCAGTTTCGGAGGCACCTTCGCACGTCTGCTGGAGCGCGGCTTCGTAATCCTTGCGCGTGAATTTCGGGCTGTCCTTGCTTTCTTCGTCAGGGAGTTCGTATCCGTTGGCTGCAAGTTCACCGAGTGTCGGCCCGCGCGACGTGTTCTCCGCGGTCTCGATCCTCTCGGTGGGCTGTTGTTCGATCGGGCTGTCGAGACTCTCGCTGCCGAGTTCGACTGCCGGATCTATCGGAACGAACCGCCGTGCCGCAACGCTTGCAAGCGACCCGGTGGGGGATGAGCGGCCTTTGGCACGCTTGAACCCGATCCCGGCGGACAGAGCGATCCCGCCGACAATGAATGCCGCGATGACGGCGATAGTAAAGATGGTGAGGCTGCCGCGGCCAGAAAGCCCGGCGTTTGAAGCGATTTGCGCGGCCATTTGGGCAGGAAGGACGAGAACCGAGCCGGCGCCGAGCACGGCGCCCCAGATGGCGAGCATCGGCAAGAAAGCTGGATGGGTGGAAACCGATGGCTTGCGGGTGCGCATCGTGCGCTGGTCCGCCGATTTCTCGCTTGCCTCGCGAACGGCTTCCTGTTCGGCAATGCGCTTTCTCAAAGCCCGCATGTCGCCCCTGCTCCTAAGGCACAGGGCAACCGAATATAGCCCTATGCACCTAAACCCTGTTGCCGCGGCGAAGGTCGAACACTCCCGCTGCGATTAACATCGCCTAGCAGGACTTGGTAAACGGATAGATAACGCTGGATGTTGCTCGCCCAGTCATGGCGGGTTCGGACATGGTGTTCGCCGCGCGCTCGGATAGCGTCCCATTCCTCCCGGGAATCAAGCAGGTCGGCAAGGGCTTCGGCACAGGCCGCGGGGTTGTCAGGCTCGAAAAGGAAACCCGTTTCGCCGTGGGTAATGAGCTCCCGGTGACCGCCGACATTCGACGCGGCGACGATGCGGCGCTGCGCCATCGCTTCCAGAGGCTTCAGCGGGGTAACGAGGTCGGTAAGGCGCGATCGCTTGCGCGGATAGGTGAGCACGTCGATCAACGAATAGTAGCGCTCGACCTGATCGTGCGGCACGCGACCTGTAAAGATCACGGCCTGCGGTTCGGGAAGAGCTTGGGCAGCGGCGCGCCATTCGTCAGCCATCTCGCCCGCGCCTACCAGCAGCAGGCGCGCATCCCGTTGGGCGCGCCGCAGCAACGGCATCGCCGCGATGAGATCATCGACACCCTCGTAATCGTAAAAGCTACCGATATAGCCGATTACCGGGGCGCCTTCTTCAATACCGAGTTGACGCGCCAGTGCATCGTCGCGCGCAAGCGGTTCGCCGAAAAGCGACAGGTCGACGCCGTTCGGCATCACCCCGATCTTGCCCGGAGCGATCCCTCGACCGATCAGGTCGTCGCGAAGCCCGTCGCAGATCGTAAAAACCGCATCGGCACGGTTCACGACCTGCGTTTCGAGCGCGCGCGTAAGGCGGTATTTGGCCGATCCTTCGGTTCCTGTCCGGTTGCCGACCGCTGCATCCTCCCAGAAGGCGCGGATCTCATAAACGAGCGGGATGCCGAGCGCATTTGCAGCTCGCCATGCTCCGCCCCCGTTCAATGCCGGCGAGTGTGCGTGGATGATATCCGGCCGCCAGTTCTTCGCAACCTGGCGGATCGCAGCAGACAGCGCAGCCATTTCTCTGAACTCGCTCACCATCACCGGCCCCGAAGGCACGCCCGGTATGCGATAGAAGGTCAATCCTTCGACGCTCTCGCAGGTGCTCGCCGTCGGCGCCTCAAGCTGGTGGCGCTGCGATGTGATGCCGCGCACTTCGAGACCTGCCGCCTCCTGTGCCTTCATGATCGCGCGCGTGCGAAAGGTGTAGCCACTGTGAAGCGGCAGCGAGTGGTCGAGTACATGCAGGACGCGGGTCATATCCCGCTCCATGCCACGATTGTGCTTAACGGAGCGTCAACCGCGTTCGCGTATTCGCGTGGGGTGAAATGGGCACGATGCCCGCATTCAGGACCCTTGCCCAGCGCATGATCGATTATCTCGCCCTAACCATCGGACACGGACTGCTGGCGCTCGCCTTCTGGCATTTGTTCCTGCGCGATAGCGTCGACCGCGACCCGTTGCTCGACGAGATCAGGCAGGCCGAGGCCGACAATCGCAAGCGCACAAGCAATGCCGGTCGAAACGCGGCACGGCGAGCCGACGTGGATGGCGCGGCCTGATGCTGGACCTCGTCTTCCTCGCCTTCATTTTCTACGTCCTTTTGCTTGGCCTGAGGCGCCCGTTCCTGTGGGTGCTGCTCTATGTCTATATCGACATCATCGCACCGCAGCGGATCGGCTATTCGATCATTCAGGAAATCCAGGTCTCGCTGATCGCCTTCGCGGCGGCGTTTGGCGGCTGGCTGGTGCTCGACAACAAGGACGGGCTTCGTTTCACGCTCAGGCAAGGCCTGATCCTCGCATTGCTGCTGTACTGCTGGTGGACGACCGGCAACGCCGATTTCCCCGAAAGCGCTGTGACCAAGTGGGACTGGGTTTGGAAGGCCCTGCTCTTTGCGCTGTTCCTCCCCTTCACCATCACGACGCGCGCCCGAATCGAAGCGCTCGCGCTCGTCCTCGTGCTGTCCATCGCGACTATCGTAATCGGGACGGGGATGAAGACCGTGCTCGGCGGGGGAGGTTACGAGAATCTGCGGTTCTTCGTCGACGACAACAGCGGCATCTACGAAAGCTCGACTCTGGCGACGGTCGCCATCGCTCTGATCCCGCTCATCGCGTGGTTCACCCGTTACGGCACGATCTTCAAGCCGAACTGGATGGTGACGACATTCGCCGTGCTCCTTATCTTCGCGTGCCTGATGGTGCCGATCGGGACAGAGGCGCGCACGGGCCTCGTATGCATAGCGGTGCTCGCGCTGTTGCTGCTGCGTTACGTTAAGCGCCGGGTGCTGTTCGTGTTGGGGGGCGCGGCGCTCGGCCTCGCGGCGCTGCCCTTCCTTCCGCAAAGCTACTATGACCGGATGAGCACCATCGCTCAGCCCGGCGGTGATGAAAGCGCCTCGACCCGCATGGCGGTTTGGAGATGGACGCTCGATTACGCCTCCCGCAATCCGACTGGCGGAGGATTCGATGCGTACAGGGGCAACAGCTTCACGTACGAAATGCCGGTGAAGACGGAATCGGCCAACACCACCACGATCGAGTACCGCGAAGTGACCGATGAGGGCCGCGCCTATCACTCGGCCATATTCGAGCTGCTGGGCGAACAGGGGTATCCGGGACTTGCCATATGGCTGCTGTTGCAGGCGCTCGGCATCTGGCAGATGGAAAAGGTGCGACGCCGGTGGAGGGACAACGACCACGAGGCCGAGGCGTGGATCGCGCCGCTCGCGACCTGTCTCCAGCTTGCAAGCCTCATCTACATCACCGGCGCGCTGTTCCAGGGGATCGCCTATCAGCCGGTGATGCTGATGATTGTCGGCCTGCAGATCGGGCTCAACAACTATTGCAAGCGGATCGATTCGGCGAAGGCCGATCTGGCCCGCTCCAAACGCCGCCTGCCTCCTGAAGAGCGGGAAGTAAGCGTGCCGGGCGCACCCATCGGCGGGCCCGAACCTGCGATGCCGTAACGGCATAAAAGCGCTCATTGCATCAGCCCTTCTCCCCTGCCATGAAGCGGGCCGGATAACGTTTACGTAAACCGGCTGCGCGATGGGAACTCGCGCGGCCCGCACGCGAGGAGGAAGCCACATGACCCCCCAGGAATTGGCCGAAAAGGTCGGCGAAAACATCGGCACCAGCGAATGGGTCGAGATGAGCCAGGAGCGCATCAACAAGTTTGCCGATGCGACCGGCGATCACCAGTTCATCCACGTCAACGAAGAAGCTGCCAAGATGACCCCGTTCGGCGGGACGATCGCGCACGGCTTCCTGACGCTTTCGATGATGCCCTATCTCGGCGCCAACAGCGACACGCCCAAGATCGATGGCGTGAAGATGGGCGTGAATTATGGCGGAAACAAAACCCGCTTCATCGCCCCCGTACGTGCCGGAAAGCGCATTCGCGGCCACTGGAAGCTACTGGAAATGGTCGAAAAACGCCCCGGCCAGTGGCAGCAGACATGCGAAGTCACCATGGAGATCGAAGGCGAGGACAAGCCCGCACTGATCTGCGAATGGATCACCATGTATTTCGTCTGAGCCCTAAGGCCGGACCCAACTGAGAATGTCCCGCGCTCTGCGGGACCTCGTATTTTCACCTCTTGAAAGGACATCCCCATGTCACGTGACGCAGTCATCGTCTCAACCGCCCGCACGCCAATTGGCCGGGCCTACAAGGGCGGCTTCAACGCCACGCCGGGCGCCACGCTCGGCTCGTATTCCTTCGCTCCGGCCGTAGAGCGCGCCAAAATCGACGCCGGCGAGATCGACGATGTGGTGTGGGGCTGCGTCCTCACGCAAGGCACGCAGGCCGGCAATATCGGCCGCCAGGTCGCGCTGCGCGGCGGTGCTCCGGTAACGGTCGCAGCCCAGACCATCGACCGCCAGTGCTCTTCGGGCCTGATGGCGATTGCGACCGCTGCCAAGCAGATCGTCGTCGACAACATGGATATCGTCGTGGGCGGCGGCCAGGACTCGATCTCGTTGGTGCAAACGCCGGAAATGCGCGTCGCCCCCGATCCCTCGCTGATCGCGATGCACAAGGACGTCTACATGCCGATGCTCGGCACCGCAGAAACGGTCGCTGCGCGTTACAATATCAGCCGCGAAGCGCAGGACGAGTATGCGCTCCAGTCGCAGCAGCGCACCGCCGCTGCTCAGGAAGCCGGCAAGTTCGACGACGAAATCGTGCCCGTGACCACCACCATGATGGTCAAAGACAAGGAAACCGGTGAGGTATCCCAGCAGGAAGTCACCATCACGAAGGACGAAGGCAACCGCCCCTCGACCACGCTCGAAGGCCTGCAGGCGCTGCAGCCGGTGATGGGTCCGGACAAGGTCATCACCGCGGGTAACGCTTCGCAGCTGTCCGATGGCTCTTCGGCGAGCGTGCTGATGGAAGCCAAGGTCGCAGAGCAGAAGGGTCTCGAGCCGCTTGGCCGTTATGTCGGCATGGCGGTTGCCGGAACCGAGCCTGACGAAATGGGCATCGGCCCGGTCTTCGCGATCCCGAAACTGCTCAAGCAGACGGGCCTGAAGATGGACGATATCGGCCTGTGGGAGCTGAACGAAGCCTTCGCCGTTCAGGTGCTCTATTGCCGCGACAAGCTCGGCATCGATAACGACATCCTCAACGTCAATGGCGGCTCGATCTCGATCGGCCACCCCTATGGCATGACCGGCGCGCGCTGCACCGGCCACGCGCTGATCGAAGGCAAGCGCCGCGGCGCGAAATATGTCGTCGTGACCATGTGCGTCGGCGGCGGCATGGGCGCAGCAGGCCTGTTCGAGGTGTTTTGATTTCTTGGGCGACGAGAGTATCCTCGCCGCCTGCCAAGCCAATCGCTTCCTCTCCCTCCCA